>VBAE01000070.1 GCA_005882415.1 Alphaproteobacteria bacterium
CAGCTCCAGCGCCTCGATCTGCGCCTGGGTGCGATGGGCCCTGAAGATCCCGCTGCACAGAGTGAGTGCCTTGTAGCCGGCGGCGATGGCGCGGTCGTAGGTCGTGGGCCCCTGCTGCTGCTGCGCGGCGGCGGGGGCCGCGGCGGCGATCAGCAACGCAAGGCCGAGTTTAATCGCCCGCATCGCGCATCTTACTCCTCTGTTCGTCCCACCAGGCCATGCGTTCGGAAACCCTTTTCTCGAAGCCGCGGTCGGTGGGGGCGTAGAAGGCCTGCGGCGCCATCTCCTCCGGCCAGTAATTGTCGCCGGAGAAGCCGCCTTCCGCGTCATGGTCGTACTGATAGCCCTTGCCGTAGCCGATCTCCTTCATCAGCCTGGTCGGGGCATTCAAGATGTTCCGCGGCGGCATCAGCGACCCCGTCTCCTTCGCCGATCGCCAGGCGGCCTTCTGCGCCTTGTAGGCGGCGTTCGATTTGGGAGCGGTGGCGCAATAGAGGCAGGCCTGGACGATGGCGAGCTCCCCCTCCGGCGAGCCGAGGAAATCGTAGGCGTCCTTGGCGGCGAGGCACTGGACCAGGGCCTGCGGGTCGGCGAGGCCGATATCCTCGGATGCGAAGCGGACGATCCGGCGAAGCACGTAGAGCGGCTGCTCACCCGCGGTCAGCATCCGGGCGAGATAGTAAAGGCTCGCCTGCGGGTCGGAGCCGCGAAGCGCCTTGTGGAGCGCCGAAATGAGGTTGTAATGCCCCTCCCGGTCCTTGTCGTAGACCGGCATCCGGCGGTGGAGGAGCGCGGAGAGGGCGGCGGTGTCGAGGGGCTCCGCGATCTCCACCGAGAAGAGGGTTTCCGCCTGGTTGAGCAGAAAGCGGCGGGGGCGGCCGACCAGTTCCTCGGCACGGTCGAGAAGCTTCGACAGTGCCGTCCGGTCGAGGCGGTTGAGGATCAGCACCTGCGCGCGGGACAGCAAGGCGGCGTTGAGTTCGAAGGAGGGGTTCTCGGTCGTGGCGCCGACCAGCACCACCGTGCCGTCCTCGACATAAGGCAGGAAGCCGTCCTGCTGGGCGCGGTTGAAGCGGTGGATCTCGTCCACGAACAGCAGGGTCTGGCGCCCGGCCCTGGCGTAATCGCGCGCCTCGGCGAACACCTTCTTGAGGTCGGCGACGCCCGAGAAGACGGCGGAGATGGCGACGAAGCGCATCCCGACCGCATCGGCGAGCAGCCGGGCGATGGTGGTCTTGCCGGTGCCGGGCGGCCCCCACAGGATCATCGAGGCGAGCTTGCCCGCCGCCACCATCCGCCCGATCGCGCCTTCGGGGCCGGTGAGGTGATCCTGCCCCACTACCTCGTCCAGCGCCTGCGGGCGGAGACGGTCGGCGAGCGGGGCGCTCTCCGGAGTCCCGGCGGGCGGGGGAGGGGGTGCGTCGGCGGCGAAAAGGTCGGCCATACCCAAGCTATTAGCCGCTTCCGCGCGCCGATCCAGCGGCGGGTTGACCGAGATGTTTCTCAGATATATCTTAGAACGACTCAGATAGTGCGGAGACAGATCATGCGCATGCGGTTCGGGGCCGGTTTCCCCTTCGACAAAATCCCTCCGGGCGTCATGGCGATGGCGTTCGGCCCGGGGCGCGGCCCGGGCGGTTGGTCGTGGGACAGCGGCGAGTGGGGCGGCGAGGCCGGCCCCGGGCGCCACGGCCGCGGCGGCGGGCGGCGGCGGATGTTCGAGAGCGGCGAGCTGCGGCTCGTCCTCTTGAAGCTGATCGCCGACCAGCCGCGCCACGGCTACGACCTCATCCGGGCGATCGAGGAGCTGACCCATGGCAGCTACGCGCCGAGCCCGGGCATCGTCTATCCGACGCTGACCATGCTCCAGGACATGGGCCTGATCCAGGAAGCCGCGGCGGAAGGATCGCGCAAGGCCTTCGCGGTCACGCCCGAGGGAACCGCGCATCTCGAGGAGCGGGCCGAGGAGGTTGACGCCCTGATCGCCCGCCTCTCCGACCTCGGCGAAGGCAAGCGCCGCGCCGGCGGCCGGCCGATCAAGCGCGCGGTCGGCAACCTCCTCTCGGCGCTCTGGCACCGGGTGTCGCACGAGGAACTGGACGAGGACCGGCTGCACGAAATCGCCGCGATCCTCGATGAGGCCGCGACCAAGATCGAGCGGCTGAAGTAGCTCAGGCGCGCGGGGCGGCGGTGATGTCGAGGACGATCAGCGCCGCCGCGTCGGCGGGGTCGGGCAAGGTGAGGCGGAAGCGGAATTCGCCGATGCGTTCGAACAGGCCGCTTATGTCGCCGGCGGGGCTGCTTCCGTAGGCGGGGGCGATCCTGGCTTTGCCGGGGATGGCGGAGCCGAGGAAGACCAGGCGCCGCCGGTCCTTCACGTCCCAGAGGTAGCCGCCGAGGCGCCGGCCCGGGATTTCGCTGGCAAAGCTCAACTGGTCGTCGACCGAAGTGACGTAGCAAAAGCCCGGGCGCGAGGCGGAGTAAGCGGGCTTGCCGCCGATCCGCACCGCCCGGCAGCGATAGCTTCCCGGAGTGGGCGCAGCGCGCTCCAGCGCAGCGGCGGGATCGAGCAGATCGCCTTCCGAAGCCACTTTGCCCGCGAAGCTTCTGCGCGCCCCCGCGAGCGCCGCGGTCCAGCGCGCAGGAAGCGTCTCGACCGCGGCGGAGTCGCGGACCGAGGCGGCCTTGGTCCAGTCCTCCGCTTCCTCGACGATCACCACCGACCGCCCCGGTGCGGGCCGCGCGCCGCCGATCGGCTGCTGGCACGCCGCCAGCGCAAGCACCGCCAGAGGGAGGATAGACCGCGTCATCGATTAGCTTCCATTCCAGCCGCCTCTACCACCGGGCCGGCGGCGGCGGCAAAAAAAGGGCGCTCCGGGATGATACGCACCCGGAGCGCCTACGCGGCCGCGAAAGGGTTGCGGCCTTACTGGTGGTTTGCCTCGGCATTGATGTCCGCGTCGTCGATCGCGTCGGCCTTCTGCTCGCCCGCTTCGCGGGTGGCGTCGGCGGTGTTTTCGAGGGCGTCGGCGACCGTCTGGTTGCTCGTGTTGTCGGCCATCGCATCGAGATTGTCGGCTGCGGCGTCGGCGTTGGCCTCGACGTTCGCGGCGGCGCTGTCGTCGCCCTTGCCGCCGCACGCGGCCAGCGCAAACAAAGATGCGCCGAGCGCAACCTTCAGAACATGCTTCATAAATTCCCCTGACCTATGATCCGGATACAGGGAGACGCGGTTGAACTCGCCATCGTCTCCGCGGCCTGAACCCCATAATCGAAGTTAAGTTCCGGCCCCGGAACGGGCGTGCATTCGCAATTGCAATCGCGTGTCGTCCGGGCAACATTCGGCGCAGGGGCTGGACGGGGGATTTGGTGCAATGGGAGTGTCTTCGGCGCGCCGCGACGATCGCGGGGACCGGCTGCTTGCATTGGGCGGAGCGGCGATCCTGCTGCTCCTCCTCATCGGCATCGGCGTGGCGGTCTGGTTCGCTGCGGAGAAGGGAGCATCCGGTTTCGGCCAGGCGGAGGGGCCGGACCTTTCGGCCGCCGCCGATCCCGGCGACCGGCTGATGCTGGCCCGCGACCGGGCGGTGAAGCGCACGCGCGCCTTCTTCCGGTCGAAGCGCGGGGCCATCGCCGCCGCTTCGGACGAAGACCTGTTCTCGATGACCCAGATCGCGACCGACCTGCAAAGCCAGTTGCGGCAGGAGGATGTCGGCGCCTGCGCAGCCTTCGCTTCGGGCATGATCGGCGGCGAGGTGCAGCTTACCGGCACATCGAACATCATGGCCGGCGAACTGGCGGCGCAGATGGTCAGGATGGCCGCCTCGGGCGAGCGGGCGCCGGTCCGCCGCGACCTCGCCGCCCTTCGGCCCGCCGACGCCAATGCTCTGGTCCGGCTGCTGCGCAAGGACGGAATGTCCGGGCGGCAGCTCGATCTGGTCACGTCCGATTCGCTGGCCGGGGCCTCGGCGGAGGAAGCGTGCGAGATTTCGATCCGCCTTCACCGCGCGATCGGCGGCTTGCCGGTGGACCAGGGCGCAAGGATCGAGGCCTATATCCTGGCCTCGCCCGCCCGCTAGGCGGGTGTCCTAGGGAACCGGGCTCCGCCGCTGGCGGCCGCCCTGGGCGTGCTGGCGGATGACCCGGCGGTAGCCGTCGACCAGAGCCTGGTTGACCTCGTCCCAGCCGAAGCGCTCGCTTGCCTTCTCACCGGCAGCGCCGGCCCTGGCCCGGGCTTCGAGGTCGCGGCTGTAATGGGCCAGCGCTTCGGCGAAGCGGTCGCAGGCGCCGGGGGGGAGGAGACGGCCGGTGACCCCGTCCGTGACCAGGCTCTGGCTCCCGGTGGCGATCGCCGCGACGACGGGGAGGCCCGCCGCCATCGCCTCGAGGGTGACGTTGCCGAAGGTCTCGGTGACGGACGGGTTGAACAGCATGTCCATCGACGCGACCGCGCGGCCCAAGTCCGGCCCGCCCTGGAAGCCGGCGAACACTGCGTCGGGCAGGCGCCGCTCGAACCACTCGCGCGCCGGCCCTTCGCCGACCACCAGCACCTTGTGCTGGACGCCGCGCTTCTCCAGCCGGTCGATCGTCTCCGAAAAGACGTCGAGGCCCTTCTCCATCACCAGCCGGCCGACGAAGCCGACCACCGGCAGATCGTCGGCGATGCCAAGGCTTCGGCGCCAGCCCAAATCGCGGCGGTTCGGGTTGAAGATTTCCCGGTCGATGCCGCGAGTCCAGATGCCGACGTCGTAGTTCATCCGCTGCTCGCGGAGCAGCTGCGCCATCGAATCGGACGGCGCGAAGATCGCGTCGCAGCGCCGGTAGAAGCGCCTCAGGATCGCTTCGATCACCGGCTCCATGAAGGCGAGCCCGTAATAGCGCATATAGGTCTCGAACCGCGTGTGGACCGATGCGACGACCGGCACGCCCAGGTCGCGGGCGAAGCTCACTGCCCGGTGGCCCGAGATGTCGGGGCTGGCGACGTGGAAGATGTTGGGCTGGAAGGCGCGGATGTCGCGCCTGACCGACGGGGGAAGCCCGATCGGCATCTTATATTCCTTGCGCCGCGGGACCGAGATCGAGGGGACGTGGATCACGTCGCCATTGGGCGGGAAGGCGGGCTCGGCCACGGTCGGCGAATAGATCCGCACTGCCGCGCCCTTGCGCAGCAGATATTCGACCAGCCGGTTCAGCGCCTGGTTCGCGCCGTCGCGCACATAATTGTAGTTGCCGCTGAACAGGGCAATGCGAAGTCCGGTGGCATCCATGATGGGAGGCGCATAGCGGCTCCTCGCCGGGAGGTCCAACTCGCGCCGTTGAGCGCCCGTGAGATTGGGCGTAAACCCGGGCCCGCGGCCTTGGGGGTCCGCATCCATGCGCAACGCTTCGAAGCTGCTCGCTCTCGCACTCCTCTTGCCCGCCGCCGCCTTGGCCCAGCATGACGGGCACGCGCCGCTGCCGCCGCAGACGCTGGCGGAATGGCCGAAAGGCGCCCGCCTCTACGACGGCCTCGGCAGCTTCCACCGCGCCGTGTCGACGAAGTCGCCCGAGGCGCAGGCCTATTTCGACCAGGGGATGCGCTTCGTCTGGGCGTTCAACCATGACGAAGC
>VBAE01000071.1 GCA_005882415.1 Alphaproteobacteria bacterium
CGAACGTTTGCGAGTCGTACCCGAATGTCGCATCGCGAAGGTCGAGGACGCAGGGCACATGCTTCACCACGACCAGCCGGAGCGGGTCGCCCAGCTCATCCACGAATTCCTGGACTAGGGCAGAGCAGACGCCAAAAATTACCGCTGGGCTCGGTCTGCTCATCGTCGGAAGCAAGCTTCCCTTGCCGTAGGACCCCTCCTACCCCACACTGGGTCACCTGTTGTATTCGGGGTGACGAATGCGTCGAGGATGTTGGGGTCTGTTGCTGGGTTTGCTGTTGCCGTTCGCCGCGCTGGCGGATGAGTTCGACGCGGGCCTGAACACGCTGTGGGAGGTGCTGTGGCACCAGAGCGGCACGCCCACGCGCATCGTGCGCTGGGAGAACGACATGCGCGTTCGCTTCACCGGCACCAACATCGCGGGCCATCGCGACCACATGATGGAAGCGCTGCGCACCGTCGCGGCCGAAGGGCGGGTGAAGATCGCGGACGTCACCGGCACCGTGGATGAGTCCAACGCCAACGTGACGGTGGAGATCCTCGCGGACAACGCGCTGGAGGACAACCAGCCCTGCGTCACCTTCCTGGACTTCAAGACCGAGACGCGCATCGATTCGGCCACCGTGCAGATGCGCGACCGCGATCCGTGGCGCTGCGCGTACCACGAGTCGATGCACGTGATGGGCGTGCGCGGCCACCCGGCCGGCCAGACCGTGCTGAGCTACTTCCCGTGGAAGATCGACGGCCTGCTGCCGCTGGACCGCGTGATGCTGCGCGCCTGGTACAACCCGCGCATGCAAGGCGGCATGACGCCGTTCGAGGCGCTGCCGGTGCTGGCCGACGAGCTGGTGGCCACCGTGCCGCAAGCGCAGCGGCAAGCCGCGATGCGCACGCGCGATGCCTTCTACACCGACACGATCCGCCAGATGCACGCCTATGCCAATGGCACGGGCGACGTGCCCTCGATCGTCAAGCGTTCGGGCAAGTCGACTTCCGAAGGCATCCGCTACGGACGCGCCGAGATGAGCTACTTCCTGGGCATCGCCTACCTGGAAGGCACCACCGTGCAGCGCGACGCGACGGAAGCCGTGCGCTGGCTCGAACGCGCCGCCACGATGGGCAACCGCGGCGCGCAGGCCAAGCTGGGCTGCTTCCGCTGACTTGTCGTCCCGGCGCAGGCCGGGACCCAGCGTCTTTTGGCGCCATGCCAAAATCCGGCTCTTTCCCGGATAACAAGACATGGACGCAGAACGCAGCAACCTGATCGGCACGCAGCTGGCCGATCTCTCCTCCCGCACGCAAGCCCTCCGGGGGTATCTTTGACTTCGACGCCAAGTCGGAGCGCCTGAGGACCGTCAACGCCGCCCTGGAAGACCCGGCCGTCTGGAACGAGCCGAAGAAGGCCCAGGAGCTCGGCAAGGAGAAAAAACAGCTCGAAGGCATCGTGGTCACCCTGGGTGACCTGGGGCGCGAGCTCGCGGACAACCTCGAGCTCTACGAGATGAGCAAGGAAGAAGGCGACGAGAACGGCCTTCAGACGATCGAGACCGACACGCAGCGCCTCGCGCGCCAGGTCGAAGCGCTGGAGTTCCGGCGCATGTTCAACAACCCGGCCGACCCGCTCAACTGCTTCCTGGACATCCAGGCCGGCGCGGGCGGCACCGAAGCGTGCGACTGGGCCTCGATGCTGCTGCGCCAGTACCTCAAGTACGCCGAGCGCAAGGGCTTCAAGGCCACGGTCGAAGACGAAACGCCGGGCGACGTCGCGGGCATCAAGAGCGCCACGATCAAGGTCGAAGGCGATTACGCGTACGGCCTGCTGCGCACCGAGACGGGCGTGCACCGCCTGGTGCGCAAGTCGCCCTTCGATTCTTCCGGTGGCCGGCACACCAGCTTCGCATCGGTGTTCGTGTACCCGGAGATCGACGATTCGATCGAGATCGACATCAACCCGGCCGACGTGCGCGTGGACACGTACCGCGCATCGGGCGCGGGCGGCCAGCACATCAACAAGACCGATTCGGCCGTGCGCCTGACGCACATCCCCACCAACATCGTCGTGCAGTGCCAGGACAGCCGCAGCCAGCACTCCAACCGCGACGTCGCGTGGAAGCGCCTGCGCTCGCGCCTGTACGACCACGAGATGCGCAAGCGCCAGGCCGAACAGCAGAAGCTGGAAGACACCAAGACCGACGTGGGCTGGGGCCACCAGATCCGCAGCTACGTGCTGGACCAGAGCCGCATCAAGGACCTGCGCACGAACGTGGAAATCTCCAACACCCAGAAGGTGCTGGACGGCGACCTCGACACATTCATCGAGGCGAGCCTGAAACAGGGCGTCTAGGCGCGCCCCTACAACAAGGAGACGCAAATGCTGCGTGAAGGACACAACTCCGTCGTGCTGCGGGCCGACTACCGCCCGCCCGCGTACTGGATCGACACCGTCGACCTGACCTTCGACCTCGACCCGCAGAAGACGCGGGTGTTGAACAAGATGAAGATGCGGCGCAACGGGTGCTGGAGAACCTGCCGGAGGGCGACGCGCCTTTCGACCTGGAGATCTTCACGACCTGTGCGCCGGCGAAGAACACGACGCTGTCGGGCCTTTACACCAGCAACGACTCGTTCTTCACGCAGTGCGAGGCGGAAGGCTTCCGGCGCATCACCTACTTCCTCGACCGGCCCGACGTGATGGCGACCTACACCGTCACCATCCGCGCCGACAAGCAGCGCTACCCGGTGCTGTTGTCCAACGGCAACCTCGTGGCCGAGGGCGAGCTGGACGAAGGCCGCCACTTCGCGAAGTGGGAAGACCCCTTCCGCAAGCCCAGCTACCTCTTCGCACTGGTCGCGGGCCAACTGGTGGCGCGCGAGCAGCGCATCACCTCGCGCGCGGGCAAGCAGCACCTGCTGCAGGTGTACGTGCGACCGGGCGACCTGGACAAGACCGAGCACGCGATGAACTCGCTGGTCAAGTCGGTCGCGTGGGACGAGGCGCGCTTCGGCCTGTCGCTGGACCTGGACCGCTTCATGATCGTCGCGACCAGCGACTTCAACATGGGCGCGATGGAGAACAAGGGGCTGAACGTCTTCAACACGAAGTACGTCCTGGCCTCGCAGGCCACCGCGACCGACATGGACTTCATGAACATCGAGTCGGTCGTCGGCCACGAGTACTTCCACAACTGGACCGGCAACCGCATCACCTGCCGCGACTGGTTCCAGCTGTCGCTCAAGGAGGGCCTGACGGTCTTCCGCGACCAGGAGTTCAGCATGGACCTGGCGGGCGAAGCTTCGGCACGCGCCGTCAAACGCATCGAGGACGTGCGTGTGCTGCGCACCGCGCAGTTCCCCGAGGATGCCGGCCCGATGTCGCACCCCGTGCGGCCCGACCAGTACCTGGAGATCAACAACTTCTACACCGTCACGGTGTACGAAAAAGGCGCCGAGGTCGTGCGCATGCAGCAGACCCTCGTGGGGCGCGATGGCTTCCGCAAGGGCATGGACCTGTACTTCCAGCGCCATGACGGCCAGGCGGTGACCTGCGACGATTTCGCGCAAGCCATTGCCGATGCCAACCCGGGCTCGCAGCTCGCGCTGCACCTGCAGCAGTTCAAGCTCTGGTACTCGCAATCGGGCACGCAGCGCGTCAAGGCGGTGGGCGAATGGGACGAAGCGTCGGGCCTGTACAAGCTCACGCTGTCGCAGTCGTGCCCGCCCACGCCGGGGCAGCCGACCAAGCAGCCTTACGTCATCCCGGTGGCGCTGGGCCTCGTGGCACAAGACGGCCGCGAGCTCGCCGGCGGCATGCACGTGCTGACGCAGGAGAGCGAGACGCTCACCTTCCCCGGGTTGCGCTCGCAGCCGGTTCCATCGCTGCTCCGCGGCTTCTCGGCGCCGGTGGTGCTGGACTGCGACTACTCCGAGCAGGAACTCATCACGCTGCTGGCGCACGACAGCGACCCGTTCAATCGCTGGGAGGCCGGCCAGCGACTGGCACTGGGCCGCGCGCTCGCGTTCCTGCGCGAGCCCGGCCTCACGCGCAACGACATCCGCCTGGACGACGCGTTCGTCGCCGCGATGCGCAGCGTGCTCCGCCATCCCACGCTCGACTCGGCGTTCAAGGACCTGGTACTGACGCTGCCGTCCGAGACCTACATCTCGGAGCAGCTCGACGTCGTCGACCCGCAGCAAGTCCACGCGGTGCGCGAAGGCATGCGCGACCAGCTCGCCTTCGCGCTGCGCGAAGACTGGGAGTGGGCCTACGAGCAGAACAAGGACACGGGCGCATACGTTCCCGAGCCGCTACCGGCGGGCCGTCGCGCGCTGGCCGGGCTGGCGCTGATGAACCTGTGCATCGCCGCGCGCAAGCAGGGCGACTCGGTGTGGCCCGGCAAGACGCTGCAGCGCTTCAAGGACGCCAGCAACATGACCGACCGCTTCAACGCCCTGTCGGCGCTGGTGGTGAGCGGCCACGAGCTGGCGCAGCAGGCGCTGGACCGCTTCCACGCGCTCTTCCGCCATGAGCCGCTCGTGATCGACAAGTGGTTCGCGCTGCAGGCGGGCGCGCCCGACCGCAACGGCAACGTGCTGCCGGTCGTGAAGCAACTGCTGCAGCACCCGGACTTCAACGTGCGCAACCCGAACCGCGCGCGCAGCCTGCTGTTCTCGTACTGCAGCGCGAATCCTGGCGCCTTCCACCGCGCCGACGCCGCCGGCTACGTGTTCTGGGGCGACCGCGTGATCGAGATCGACGGCATGAATCCGCAGCTGGCCGCGCGGCTGGCGCGCGCGCTGGACCGCTGGAAGAAGCTGGCCGAGCCGCAACGCAGCGCCGCACGCGAGGCGATCGCACGCGTGGCAGCCAAACCCGATTTGTCCAATGACGTGCGCGAGGTCGTCACGCGCGCGCTCGAGGACTGACATCAATTCAACAGCCGAACGCAAAAGGCGCAAAGGACGCAAAGGACGCGAAAGGAATTCGTTTGTTGATTTCTCTTTTTTGCGACCTTTGCGTTCGGTATTAGGAAGGATCTGAATTGGCTACGAAGAAGAAGAACGCGTTCTATGCGCAGTCCGGTGGCGTGACCGCCGTGATCAACGCCTCCGCGTGCGGCGTGATCCAGACCGCGCGCGCCAACAAGGACAAGATCGGCAAGGTCTACGCGGGCCTGAACGGAATCATCGGCGCGCTGACCGAAGACCTGATCGACACCAGCAAGGAATCGGCTGCCGCGATCGCGGCGTACAAGCTCAAGTCGCTGGAGGCGAACAGGCGCGAGTACGAACGGCTGATCGAGGTCTTCAAGGCGCACGACATCGGCTACTTCTTCTACAACGGCGGCGGCGATTCGGCCGATACCTGCTACAAGGTCTCGCAGCTCTCCGAGGCAATGGGCTACCCGATCCAGGCGATCCACGTGCCCAAGACGGTGGACAACGACCTGCCGATCACCGACTGCTGCCCCGGTTTCGGCTCGGTGGCGAAGTACGTGGCGGTGTCGGCGCTCGAAGCTTCGTTCGACGTCCGCTCCATGGCCAAGACGTCGACCAAGGTCTTCGTTCTCGAAGTGATGGGGCGCCATGCCGGCTGGATCGCCGCGGCAGGCGGCTTGATCGAAGACCACGGCATCCCTGTCGTCGTGCTGTTCCCCGAAATCGAATTCGACGAAGCGAAATTCCTCGCGCGCGTGGACGCGCTGGTGAAGAAGCACGGCTACGTGACGGTCGTGGTCTCCGAAGGCTGCCACTACCCCGATGGCAAATTCCTCGCCGAGCAGGGCACGAAGGACGCGTTCGGCCATGCGCAGCTCGGTGGCGCGGCGCCGGTGGTCGCGAACATGGTGAAGAAGGCGCACGGCTACAAGTTCCACTGGGCAGTGGCCGACTACCTGCAGCGCGCGGCGCGTCACGTCGCGTCGAAGACGGATGTCAAGCAGGCATACGAGCTGGGCGCGGCGGCCGTGAAGCTCGCGCTCAAGGGCCACAACGCGGTGATGCCCACCGTCGACCGCATCAGCGACAAACCCTACAAATACAGGATCGGCATGGCGCAGCTGTCGAAGGTGGCGAACGTCGAGAAATTCATGCCGCGCGACTTCATCACCGCCGACGGTTTCGGCATCACCGAGAAGTGCAAGCGCTACCTGCTGCCGCTGATCCAGGGTGAGGACTACCCGAAGTACGCGGGCGGTGTGCCGGTGTACCAGACGCTGAAGAACGTGCCCGTGCCCAAGAAGCTCGCGGGTTTCGAACTCAAGTGAAAGACCGAACGCAAAGGTCGCCAAGGAATCGCAAAGTACGCGAAGGAAAATCCAGATGAATCTTTTGCGATCTTTGCGCGTCCTTTGCGCCCTTTGCGTTCCGGTCTTCGCATTCGCGCAGGCGCCGCAGCCGCCGCAACGCCTCGCGCCTGGCGACAACCTCGTCGTCGAAGGCATCCCCGCCATCCCGGCGAGCCTGGCGGAGAAGGCGGGACGCTACGGTGACGTGCGATCGGCCTTCGTGCAAAGCTGGAACCCCAAGCGCCGCGAGATGCTGGTCCTCACGCGCTTCTCGGAGACGGCGCAGGTGCACATCGTGCGCCGGCCCGAAGGCGACCGCACGCAGCTCACGTTCTTTCCCGACCGCGTCGCGGGTGCGTCGTTCCAGCCCGTCGAAGGCCGCTACTTCGTGTTCACCAAGGACGTCGGCGGCGGGGAGTGGTTCCAGCTGTATCGCTACGACATGGAAGGCGGCGCGATCACGCTGCTGACCGACGGCAAGTCGCGCAACGAATCGCCGGTGTTCAGCCGCGACGGCAGGCGCATCGCGTACACGTCCACTCGCAGGACCGGCCGAGACAGCGACGTGTACGTCATGGACCCGCTGGATCCGAAGAGCGACAAGCTCGTTATGCAGGTCGAAGGCGGTGGGTGGGCGCCGCTGGACTGGTCGCCGGACGGACGCCAGCTGGTCGTCATCGAATACCTCTCGATCAACGAGTCGCGGCTGTGGCTGGTGGATGCCGCCACCGGCGAGAAGAAGCTGCTGACCGACCCCGGACGCGAGCCGGTGTCTTACGGCGGCGCGCGTTTTTCGGCGGACGGCCGCAGCCTCTTCGTCACGACCGACAGGGACTTCGAGTTCCAGCGCCTGGCGATGATGGACCTTGCGACGAAGCAGCTTCGCTTCGTGACGGGCGACATCCACTGGGACATCGGCGACTTTGCTCTGTCGCGCGACGGCCGCCAGCTGGCGTTCGTCGCGAACGAGGCCGGCACGAGCCGCCTGTACCTGATGGACACACGCACGCTGCGCCACCACCCCGTCGCCGGCTTGCCCAACGGCGTGACGTTCGGGCTCGAATGGCACGAGAACAACCGCGACCTCGC
>VBAE01000072.1 GCA_005882415.1 Alphaproteobacteria bacterium
CCTTAGGCGCCATATGGTCGAGCTCGTCGACATGCATTTCGAGCTTGCCGAGGAGGAGCTCGGCGGCCGGCCGATCGACCCGCGGCTTCGGCGGGCGCTGCTCGAAGTGCCGAGGCATTTGTTCGTGCCGGCGCAGCTGACCATGGCCGCTTACCATGACACGCCGCTCCCGATCGGCTTCGACAAGACCATCTCCCAGCCCTTCATCGGTGCACTGATGCTGGACCTGCTCGGCATCCAGCCGGGCCAGCATGTGCTCGAAGTCGGCACCGGGCTCGGCTGGCAGGCGGCGGTGATGGCGGAGCTCGGCGCACGGGTGTGGAGCGTCGAAGTGGTCGAGGAATTCGCCGGCGCCGCCCGGGTCCGCCTCGCCGGGCTCGGCTACGACACGGACATCCGGGTCGGCGACGGCTCGCGCGGCTGGGCGGAGCATGCGCCGTTCGACCGGATCCTGGTCACCGCCGCGGCCGCCTCCCCTCCCCGCCCGCTGATCGACCAACTCGCACCGGGGGGGCGAATGGTGATCCCGCTCGGCGGCCGCGAGGTCCAGCAATTGAGCGTCGTCACCAAGAGCGCGGCCGGCGAAGTCGAGGTGGAGGAGGTGATGCCGGTCCGCTTCACCGCGCTCGAGACCGACCCTTGAGAAGATGCTGGCTTGCTTCCAGCCCACCACCCATCGCGCGCCCTATGTCACGGCATATGCCGAAGCTGACGAGCAACCGTTCCTTTAGCTTGGGAAGGCGCCGGTTTTACCTGCGCGCGGGTTCGCAGACCTTCCGAATTGGATGCATCATCGTTTGACAGACCGTTGCGCACCCGATCTGTTCGGCGGGGAACAGGGGGAATGACCATGGCCGCACAATCTCGCTTCCTATGGCTGCTCGCCGCGGCCGCATTGCCTTCCTGCCAGCAGGCGCCGCAGCAACAGGCGGCGGCGCCGGACGCTTCGGCGCTGGCGCCGCTCTACGTATCGACAGATTGCGACACGCCGACGACGCCCTTCTGCAATTCCAAGGTCGCGCCGCCGCAGCCGCTTCCGCCGGGTTGGCCGGCGCAGACTTTCGTCCTCAGCCAGACCTATCCGACCGCCGCTCCGGCGGACAAGATGCCGTGGCTGGCCTTCGATCCGAAGACCGAGCCCGAGCAATTTATCGGCGCCGTGCTGGCTTATTTCTACGAGGGCAATGTCCGCCCGGACGTCGCGACGAGCTTCGATCCCAAGCTCAACAGCGTGCGCGGCTGGTACAATGCGCCGTGGCAGGATTTCGGGCCGAACGGGCGCGAGCCGATCCACGGGCTGACCCGCGAGCGCGTGTCGCTGCCCTATGAACTCGACCCCAAGAACCAGAAGAGCAGCTGGAACAATTATGCCGTCGGCTTCTACAACGCGCCGGGCGGAGTGACGCTCGGCAGCATTTGGGCGGATCACGGCAAGCCGAACTATTCCTCCGTCAGCTTCCCGGAGGGCACCGTCGCCGGCAAGCTGCTCTTCACGACGGCGAACGAGGCGGAGGCGCCGTTCCTCGCCGGCTCGCCCGCCTGGCAGGCCTATGTCTACCAGGACGTCCACAACCCGACGCCCAAGCCGACCGATCCGCGCGCCGTCACCATGGTCCGCCTGCTTCAGATCGACGTCGCGGTGAAGGACAAAAGGGCGCCCCTGGGCTGGGTGTTCGGCACCTTCGTCTATGGCGGCGGCCCGCCCCCGGGCGGCAAGAGCGGCTCCGGCTGGACCAACGTCGCGCCGGTCGGCCTGATGTGGGGCAACGATCCGCCCTACAGGAAGCAGGCGGCGCTTCAGGAGACTTGGCTCAACCCCGCCGTCCAGATGCCCCATGTCGGCTATCAGGGGCGGCTCGACGGGCCGGTCGACAATCCCGCTTCGTCCTGCATGTCGTGCCATTCGACCGCGCAGATGGTCTCCGGCGACGCGAAACCGCCGCCGATGGTACCGGCGGTCACCGGCGACCCGATGTGGTTCCGCAACATCCCCTCCGGACAGCCCTTCGCGCCCGGCGGCACCTCGGTCGATTATTCGCTGCAGGTGTGGGTGGGGCTGAACAATTTCCTGAAGGCGCAGAAGCTGGCGCAGGCGCCGAGCCCGGAGGCCCGCAATTCGATGGTCGCCGATCTCGTCCGCGAATCCGCCAGGCCGCCGCGCGACGGAGGGACCCACCATTAGGCAGGCCGTTCATCGAGGCGACAGCCTGGCTGCCGCACCGGTGGAGGCATGAAAAGCCTGCTGATCGCCGCCTTGCTGATTTCCGCCCCGGCGCTTGCCGCCGAGCCCGAGCCGGCGCCGGCTCGCCCCGCGTCGGAGGCGCCGGCCGTCGGGATGGTGCGGCTCAGCGAGGCCCAGATCGCCGAGATCGAGGCCGAGGCGCGCAAGAAGGACGAGCTCGGCCTCGGCGAGGGACGCGGACTCCAGGTCCATGGCGAGGTCGGAGTCGAGATCGGCACCGGCGGCTATCGCGCCCTCTATGGCAGCGCCGGCGTCCCGCTCGGCGACAAGGGCTATGCCGCCTTCTCCTTCGAGACCGGCCAATACCCGCGGGCCTATCGCGGCGGGCGGCGGCGCTAAAGCCTTGTTGCACACCCTTTTTTAGGGGGTGGAGTAGCAAAGAAGCGGTTCCTGCACTGCTTCGAGAGGTCGACCTCGAGACGGGGCGGCCCTTTGCCTACGAGGCTTTGGTCCGCGGGCCGTGCGGCGAGGGCGCGGCGAGCGTGCTTGCGCAGGTGACAGCGGACAATCGCTATGCCTTCGACCAGCAATGCCGGGTGAAGGCGATCGAGACTGCGGTCCGCTCCGGAATCCTCGAGACGGGCGCGCGGCTGTCGATCAACTTCCTGCCCAACGCGGTCTACTCGCCCAAGGCCTGCATCCAGCTCACCCTCAAGACGGCCGCTGCGACCGGCTTTCCAACCGAGCGGCTGATCTTCGAATTCACCGAGCAGGAGGAGATGGCGGACCCGGCGCATGTCGCAAACATCGTCGCGACCTACCGCGCGATGGGCTTCGGCACGGCGCTCGACGATTTCGGCGCGGGGCATGCGGGGCTCGGGCTGCTCGCCCGCTTCCAGCCGGACATGCTGAAGCTCGACATGGAGCTGATCCGCGACATCGACGCGAGCCTGCCGCGCCGGGTGATCGTCGAAGGCGTCGTGCGGATGGCGGAGGCCTTGGGGCTGACGCTGATCGCGGAAGGGGTGGAGAGCGAGGCGGAGTTGGAGGCGCTGCGCGGGCTGGGGATTCGGTACGTGCAGGGCTATTTGATTGCGCGGCCCGGGTTCGAGGTATTGCCGGTGCCGGCTGTGCCAGGGCGGGCGAAGGCGGCGGCCTAGGGGCGGCTCGCCGCTGGACAAGCCAGTAGAAATCTACGTCAAGGGTTCCAACCCGGAACAATAATATAGATATTCGGACTCGGCGCATGTCGTGTTCTGATGTAAACTAACGGATCCTGCGTGAAGACCATGCTGTCTCGCGTGTCGGGAATCTCGCGTAAGTACTTGTAGCGGCGAACGTCTTCGCCGTTCGTTGCGCTGCCTGGCTTTCTCTTCCTCTGACGACCGCCACATGGAGGTGAGCAATGATTCTCGCTGGACAATCCCCGCGCCCCGAACGGCTGCCCCGGCTGACCGAGACGGAAAGCGACGCGACCGCCGCGATCGCCGCCGCAATCGCGGCCGCCGACTACCGGACCAACGGCGCCCCCTTCGAACCCTTCATCATCAAGGCGGCCGAGGAAGAGGATTTCACCCCGATCTGGACATCTCAGCGCGGCATTCCCGGCATCGCCTTCTATCGCTACAAAGGCGCCCGCAACGACGGATTCCTGCCGCTCGGCGATTATGCCCGGGT
>VBAE01000170.1 GCA_005882415.1 Alphaproteobacteria bacterium
GTGATCGTGCTGACGGGCGCGCTGATCGCGATGGTGTGGCTCGATTGGCGGCTGATGCTGATCGTGGCGACGCTCGTGCCGGCGGTGATCCTCATCGTCGCGGGCTACCAGAAGCTCTCGGCGCCGGCGGTGACGCGGTCGCGCGAACTGCGCAGCGAACTGAACGCGCAGATGGCCGAATCCATCGGCGGCATGCCGGTGCTGCAGGCCAGCAACGCCACGCGGCGTTTCGGCGAGCGCTTCGCCGGCATCAACGAAGGCCACTACCAATCGCGCCAGCGCGAGCTGCGCGCCAACGCGTGGCTGCTGCGGCCGGTGCTGGACCTGCTGAACGTGATCCTGCTGGCCACGGTGATCGGCGTGTTCGGTTTCCGCGGGCAGGGCGGCAGCATGACGGCGATCGAAGTCGGCGTGCTCTACGCCTTCATCAACTACATCGCGCGCGTGGTCGAGCCGCTGATCCAGATCACCATGCAGTTCTCGCAGCTGCAGCAGGCGATGGTGGGCGCCGCGCGCGTGCACGCGCTGCTGAAGGAAGCCGAGACGCCGGTGGCGGCCGAGCATGGCCGTGTGACGGAGGGCGCGATCGCCATCGAGCACCTCACGTTCGCCTACAACCCGGGCCACCCGGTGCTGCACGACCTGGGCCTGCGCATCGCGCCGGGCAGCTTCCACGGCATCGTGGGCCACACCGGCAGCGGCAAGAGCACCTTGATGTCCTTGCTTCTGCGCTTCTACCCGGCGCCCGTGGGAAGCATCCGCATCGACGGTACGCCGATCGCCGACATCGGCGAGGAGCATTTCCGGGATGCGATCGGCCTGGTGCCGCAGGACCCGTTCCTGCTGGCCGCGAGCGCGCGCGAGAACATCGCGATGGGCCGCGCCATCACGGATGCGCAGGTCGAGGCGGCGGCGCGCGCCGCGCACGCGCACGATTTCATCGGGCAGCTCGAGCGCGGCTACGACACGCCGCTGGGCGAGGGCGGGGCGAGGCTGTCGGTGGGGCAGAAGCAGCTGATCGCGATCGCCCGGGCGCTGGCGGGCCAGCCGCGCATCCTGTTCCTCGACGAAGCGACTTCGCACATCGACTCGGAAACCGAGCAGATCGTGCAGCGCGCATTGAACGAGTTGCGCGGCAAGGTGACCATCGTCGCGATCGCACACCGGCTGTCGACGATCCGCGATGCCGACCGCATCGTGGTGCTGAATCACGGCCGCATCGCCGAGATGGGCACGCATGCGGAACTGATGGCCCTCGAAGGGGGGCTCTACCAGCGCTTGTACCTGCTCCAGCAGCTCGAAGAGGAAGAAGAAACCTCCAAATAGCCGAACGCAAAAGACGCGAAGGACGCAAAGGTCGCAAGAGTTATTCAGTTTTTCTTTTGCGTACTTTGCGTACTTTGCGTACTTTGCGTCCTTTGCGATTTTTGCGTTCGGTCTTCGGACTTCAATCCAGCATGTCCACAGTGTCGGGGTCCGGCACTTCGCCGATCGACTGGCGCGTGAGCTTGCTTTGCGCCATCAGCCAGTCGCAGAAGCCCTTGATCTCCGGCCGGTTGCCGCTGCGCGGGCCGATGACGAGCCAATAGGCCATCGGTGAATCCATGCGCTGCGCCGGCAGCGGCTCGACGAGGTCGCCGTTGGAAAGCGCCTCGGCCACCATCGGCAGGCGCAGGCCGTTCTCGTCGAACCAGCGCCGCCACGTGAGCCACTCGAGGTGCGTCGAATGCGCGTCGCCGGCCTCGATCAACGCGAAGTTGGACAGGTCGGCCGGCTTCTTGAGCGACGCGCCCTTGAGCAGCCAGGGGCTGGCGACGGGCGTGAGCTGCTCGCCGAACAGGCGGATCGCATGCGGCGGCATCGTGGCCATCGGGCCGTAGCGCAACGCGAGGTCGACGTCCGACACTTCCAGGTCGAGCGTGTTGTCCGAAGCGTCGATCCGGATGTCGATGTCGGGGTGGTCGCGCTGGAACTGCTCCAGGCGCGGGATCAGCCACATCGAGGCGAACGACGCGAAGGTGGTGAGCGCGACGGAGCGGCGCCCCGCGCTCTGGCGGATCTGGCGCACGGCGCTGTCGATGCGTGGCAGTGAGCTGGTGACGGCCAGCAGCAGCTGCGCGCCCGCGCTCGTGAGCTCCACCGCGCGCGTGTGGCGCAGGAACAGGGCCACGCCCACTTCTTCTTCCAGCGCCTGGATCTGGCGGCTCACGGCCGACTGCGTCAGCGCCATCTCCTCGGAGGCGGCGCGGAAATTCAGGTGGCGCGCGACGGCTTCGAAGGCGCGCATGTACCCTGCCGAGATCGGGCGGGTCCTCAGGTGCGTTTGCGAGTGCTGCATACGTGCTGTCAGGGTGTCGGTTCTTGTCAGCAGGTGACCGGGGATTGATGCGATTCGCGAATCAATAGCCTACCGGGATTTCATTGGACTGCCAAGGGAGCAGCGACGATCATTCAATGCCGAAACGTCACTGACCGTCGAACAGGAGAACCCCATGGCCATGCCGCAAGTCAACGCTCTCACCCCCCGCTGCGCCGAGCCCGCGCTGCCCGGCACGTGGAAGCTCGCGCCCGGCCGCGCCATCACGCTGGAGCCGCGCGAGGCCGGGGTCTTCAAGGTCGCGCATGGCCAGCTTTGGGCCACGTTCGACGGCCCGCACGAAGGCCGCCCGGACCAGTCCGGCGACTGGTTCCTGGGCGCGGGCGAGACGCTGCGCCTGCAGCCGGGCCAGCGCCTGGTGGTCGAAGCGTGGAACGAAGGCTGCCCCGGCTATTTCAGCTGGGACCCGCTGCCCGTCACGGTGCGCCGCATGCAATGGGCGGACATCGTGCAGCCGGTGTCCGACCTGCGCCTGGCCCTGGTGTTCGGCGGCCATGCGGTGGCGCGGCTCGTCGTGGGCATCGGCCAGATCGGCTGGCAGTCGCTGTTCGGCCCGCGCATCTCCGCCGAAGAAAAGGCCTGCACGCGGCACGGCGCCCACGCCTGAGGGCGTCCGCTCGGCTCGCCATCCCATAATCGGGCATGGCCCGGCCGAAGTCTTCGCAGCATGAACTGCGCCGCGACGAGATCCTCGACGTCGCGGCGCAGTGCTTTGCGGACAAGAGTTACCACGCGGCCAGCATGAACGACATCGCCGCCGCGTGCGGCACGTCGAAGGCGCGCCTGTACCACTACTACGAGAGCAAGGAAGCGATCCTGCACGACCTGCTGGACCGCTACACCCAGCGCCTGCTCGCGGTGATCGGCCAGGTGGAGGCGACGGCGCAGCGGCGCAACCTGGACGAACGCGCGGCGTTGCACGAGCTCGTGCGCTCTTTCCTCGAGGAGTACGAGCACTCGGCCACGCGCCATGCGGCGCTGCTGCACGACACCAAGTTCCTCAGCGACGCGCAGCGCGAAGGCATCCTCGACCGCCAGCGCGACGTGGTCGCAGCCGTGACGCGCTTCCTGCGCCGCGCCTATCCCACGCGCGTGACGGCCGCGAACCAGACGCCCGTCACGATGATGCTGTTCGGCATGATCAACTGGACCTTCACCTGGCTGCGTCCCGGCGGGCCCCTGAGCTACTCGCAGTTCGCCGAAGAGGTGATCGCCATGATGGAGCGGGGCCTGGCCGCGTGAGCGCGCTGCACGTGGTGGTGATGGGCGTGGCCGGCTGCGGCAAGTCCGAAGTCGGGCAGCGTATCGCACACGCGCTGATGCTGCCGCTGGTCGAAGGCGATGCGTTTCATCCGGCTGCCAACATCGCGAAGATGCGCAGCGGCACGCCTCTCGACGACGAGGATCGCGCCGGCTGGCTCGACGCGCTCGGGCGTGAGCTGGCATCGCGCCCGGGTGGCGCGGTGCTCACCTGTTCCGCGCTCAAGCGGGCGTATCGCGAGCAGCTGCGAAGGGCCGTCCCCGCGCTGGCCTTCGTGCACCTGGCCTTGCCGATCGAAGAAGCGCAACGCCGCGTCGCCTCGCGCCCCGGCCACTTCATGCCGCCCAGCCTGGTCACCAGCCAGTTCGAGGCACTCGAAGACCCCGCGGGCGAGCGCAGCGTGGTGGTGGTCGATGCGTGCCTGCCGCTGGATGACGTCGCGTCGCGGGCGCTGGCGGGCCTGCGATCATTCAACAATCCGTAATCGATTACGATTAGGTAAAGACGTTTCCGGAGTTTCCCCGTGTCCAAGGCATTCGCGAGCCAGGCCGACCTGGCCGACAAGAAGATCACCTTCGAGCAACTCAGCGCCCACTGCTGGGCGTACACCGCCGAGGGCGACCCGAACTCGGGCGTGATCATCGGCGAGAAGTTCGT
>VBAE01000248.1 GCA_005882415.1 Alphaproteobacteria bacterium
TCTCGGCGGGGCGCCCTTCGCACGTTTGAACGTAGGCGCGAAGAACGGCACCTTCACCGTCACCGGGCCGCTAAATCCGGGCTTGGTCATGGCCGGGCCGGTGCAGCGGCTGACCGCGCCCTTCGTCCAGGTTAACCTCACCACCACCCTCGACCAGCGCCGGGCGAACACCAAGCTCATCCTCAATTCGCAGGCGATGACCGTCGCCGCCGACGGAATCGTCGACCTCGCGCGCAACCAGTTCGAGAATCTGAAGCTGGGCGTAAAGCTCAGCCAGCCCGGCGCTGCGCTCCCGAACCTGCGCGCCCGCGACCTTCGCCTGACGGCGGTTCTGAACGGCGCCTTCCGCACCCCCTTCGTCGCTTACGACCTCCAGGCTGCGGCGCTCGGCTTCAATCAGACGACGCTGGAGAATGTCCGCGCCCGGGGCCGGGCCAAGGTCGATGCCGACCGGATCATGGTCCCCATTTCCGCGCAGGTGCGGCGCATCACCGGCCTCAGCCCATCCGTGGGGGGCCTGCTCACCAACGTCTCCCTCGACGGCACTCTGGCGATGAGCGGCACACGGATCCTCTCCGACGACCTCAAGATCCGCTCCGACCGGATCAACGCCACCGCGGTCGTCGTCGGCGATTTCGCCAAGGGGCAATATCAGGCTGGCCTGCAGGGGCGGATCAACAATTACCAGGTCGACGGGGTCGGCCTGCTCGACCTCAACACCGACATCGACGTCGTCACGACCGCGAATGGCTTCGGCCTCAGCGGCACCATCGCGGCGCGGACCAAGCGGATCGACAACGCTTCGGCGCGCGACTTCCTCGGCGGCAATACGAGCGTCGCCGCTCATGTCCGGATGAGCCCGGAAGGGGTGATCACCGCCGACAATATCCGCCTGCGCGCGCCGCTGTTCCGCCTGACCTCGGGCAAAGCCACTTACTGGCCCAACGGTCGGATCGACTTCCGTGGCGCCGGCATTTCGCAGGCCTATGGCGCGATCGCGGTGGTCGTCACCGGGACGACGATGCGGCCTAACGTCCAGCTCAAGGCGGCCAATCCCGGCTTCGGCATCGGATTGCGCAATGTCAGCGCCACCGTCCGCTCGACCGCGGGCGGCTGGGCGATCCAGGCGAGCGGCGAATCGGCTTACGGGCCCTTCGTGACGGACGTGACCATTCTTGCCAGCCGCGGCCCGATGACGATCGACATCCGCCGACTGGTCTTCGCCGGGGTGACCTTCACCGGACGCGTCGTCCAGACCCGCGCCGGGCCCTTCGCGGGAACGCTGGCAATGAGCGGCCAGGGCCTCAGCGGCACGATCCGGCTCGCCGCCGAGGGCCGCTACCAGCGCGCCGACATCGACGCTTTGGCGAACGGCGCCCAGATCCCGGGCGAGAATCCGATCCTGATCCAGCGCGGAATCATCCGGGCGACCGCGATCCTCTATCCCGGCGCACCCCACATCGTCGGCGACGTCCAGCTCGCCGGGGTGAGGAGCAGCAACTTCCTGATCCGCACCGCCCGCGCGCGGATCGACTACAGGAACGGCACCGGCACCGCGCAGGTCGTCGCCGACGGCTCCAGCGGGGTGCCCTTCCAGGTCGCGGTCAACGCCGCGCTCACGCCCGAGCTGATCCGCGCCGCCGCCCAGGGCAATGTGAACCGCATCCCCTTCCGCCTCGCCCGCCCGGCCGAGATCCGCAAGGCCGGCGGCGACTGGGTGCTTGCCCCGGTCCAGGTCGTGCTTCCGCAGGGCAATGTGCTTCTCGCCGGGCGGATGGGCGCGAGCGGGATGACCGTCCAGTCGCGGCTCCAGAATCTCGACCTCTCCATCGTCAACGCCTTCTCGCCCGGCCTCGGCATCGGCGGGCGCGCGACCGGAAGCCTCGACTTCGCCCAGCGCGGCTCCGCCTTCCCGCAAGCGGAAGCACGGCTCACGATCAACAATTTCACCCGCACCGGGATCGCCGTCCGCTCGACCCCGGTCGACATGGCCGTGCTCGGCACTCTGCGGCCCGAGGGCGGAGCGCTCGCGGCGGTGATCCGGCGCGGCGGTGCGGTGATCGGCCGCGCCCAGGTCCGGCTTCAGCCGGTCGGCGGCGGCGGGAGCTGGAGCCAGCGCCTGTTCGCGGCGCCGCTTGCCGGCGGAATCCGCTATAACGGCCCGGCCGAGGTGCTCTGGTCCTTGGGCGGAATGGCCGACGCGCACCTGTCCGGCCCGATCGGGGTCGCCGCCGACTTCAGCGGCCGGGTGGACAATCCGCAGCTGACGGGGATCGTGCGGGCGAACAATCTGACCTTCGTCGACGAGACCTACGGCACCCGGCTCACCAACCTCGCCCTCGCCGGCCGCTTCACCAGCTCGCGGCTCGAGATCGAGCGGCTGTCGGGCAAGGCCGGGCGGGGCACGCTCACGGGCTCGGGCAGCGTCGGCTTCGCCTCGGCGGCGGGCTATCCGATCGACCTTCGCTTCCACTTCGATCACGCCCAGCTCGCCCGCAGCGACAATATCGGCGCCACCGTCACCGGCGACCTCGCCGTCACCAACAGCCGCTCGGGCGGGGCTCTGATCAGCGGCGACCTGGTCCTCCCGGAGGTACGCTATCAGATCGTCCGTCAGGGCGCGGCGCAGGTGATCGAGCTCCAGGGCGTCCGCCGCAAGGGCGATCCGCTGCCGACGCCGGGGGCGCAGACCGCCGCCGCATCCGACGAGATCCCGAGCATCTGGAAGCTCGACCTGCGCGTGCGGGCCGACAACCAGCTCTTCATCTCCGGAATGGGCCTTGAGTCCGAATGGGGCGCGGACCTGCGCATCCAGGGCACGTCGGCGACCCCGTCCATCGTCGGCCAGGCGGAGCTGATCCGCGGCACCTACAGCTTCAGCGGGAGGCGCTTCAACGTCGACCGGGGAATCATCACCTTCACCGGCGCGCGCCCGCCCAATCCGCGGCTCGACATTTCGGCCTCGGCCGACATCAACGACGTCACGGTGACGATCAACGTCAGCGGAAGCTCGACCAACCCGCAGATCGCCTTCACCTCCTCGCCCCAGCTTCCGCAGGACGAGCTTCTCGCGCGGGTGCTGTTCGGGGGCTCGGTGACCGAGCTGTCGGCGCTCCAGGCAGTCCAGATCGCCTCGTCCTTGAACTCGCTGCGCGGCGGCGGCGGCGGGTTGAACCCGCTCGGCAAGCTTCGGTCGGCGACCGGCCTGTCGCGCCTCCGGGTCCTCGGCTCAGACGCCGCCACCGGCCGCGGCACCGCCATCGCCGCCGGCTTCTACGTCTCGAACAAAATCTATCTCGAGCTCGTAACCGACGCCCGCGGCTTCACCGCCACCCAGATCGAGATCGCCCTCTCCAAGGCCCTGAGCCTCCTCAGCCAGGTCGGCTCGCAAGGCAGCTCGAACGTGAATTTGAGGTACCGGAAGCAGTACTGACCAGCCCGTCATTGCGAGCGAAGCGAAGCAATCCAGTGCGGCCTCGGACGCAGTCTGGATTGCCGCGTCGCTCCGCTCCTCGCAATGACGGGATCACCCAATCCGCGTCAGCTTTGCAGCCAGTGGCGCCAAACGGGGGAAGGCGGCGAAGAGGGTCATTGCCATTGCCCGGGGGAGGCGGCGTTCGGCGGACCAGCGGAGGGTTTCGGCGATCCCGACCGGGCGGTTCGAGCGGCGGCCGAAGCTGCCCTGGAAGGCTCCCGCCGCACCCGGTCCGCCTTCGAGGAAGGCCTCCGCTGCGGCCAACCCGCTGGTGAGGGCGATGGCCACCCCGTCTCCGGCCAGCGATGCGATCACCGCGCCTCTGTCGCCGATGCGGAATACGCCCTCCTCGGAATCGTGGGTGCGCCAGCCATAAGGGACGCCGGCCACTGCCTCCCATTCCAGGCCTGCCGTCTCCTCCAGCCGCCGGGCGAGAAGCGGCGACTCCGAGGCGAGTTCGGCGATCAGGGCGTCTACGCCTTCGACTTGCTTCAGGCGGTGGCGGGCGACGGAGAGGCAGAGATTTGCGCTCCCGTCCTCCTGGACGAGCAGGCCGGAATAGCCGCCGTCGAACAGGTGGAGCTCGATATGGCCGGCAAGGTCCGGCGGAGCGGGGATCGAGGTTCTGAGGCCCAGCGGCGCGGACTCGATTGCGGCGCCGGTGCGGGGGGCGCCGCGGAGCTCGTACTTGCCGGTGGCGAGGAAGAGGGCGTCTCCGGCCATTTCCTCGTCGCCGTCGAGGCGGAGGGTGCGGCCCCCCAGGTCGGCGCTCCGCACCGTCCGGCCGCGGACCAGCTCCGCGCCCGCTTCGGCGGCTCGGGCGAGCAGGGCCTCGTCGAGGGTGCGGCGGGAGAGGCCGGCGGCTCGGCGGGGGAGCGGGGCCTCGACGATTCTGCTCCCCGCCGACAGCCGCACCCGGTCGATCGGCTGTGCGCCCAATGCCCAGGGGTCGAGCCCCAGCCGCTCCAGCGCCGCGAGGGAATCCCAGCCGAGGAAGCCTCCGCAGACCGTGTCGTGGGCCCCCGCACGGCGCTCGACCACCACCGCCTCGGCACCGCCCTGCGCGAGGCGGATCGCGGCGGCGGCTCCGGCCGGCCCGCCGCCCGCGATCAGCGCAGCCGCTCGACGCACAGCCGGAACGGGAAATAGCGCCGGACGCGTGCGTTCCGGACGCCAGCTTCCGAGAGGATCGCCTGCCACTCGGCCGGACGGAAGGAGCGGGCGATGGAAAGCCGCCCGTCCTCGCGAACGATGCGGTGGGAGCGGAGCAGCGTCGTGAGCAAAGGGAAGCTGTGATAGGCCAGCGGGTGGCGGTGGAGGTCGTTGACGAACCAGCCGAGCGCCGAATGCCCCTCCATCCAGCGCAGGAATTCCAGCAACTGGTCGTCGGTCATGTGGTGCGCGACCAGGGAGCTGACCACCAGGTCGAAGCTTCCCTCCTGATCGTGGTAATCGCCGGTCCGATAGTCGATCCGCATCGCCTCGGGTGTCGCGGCGCGGGCGGTGGCGGCGCTCTTGGGGTTGAGGTCGACCCCGACCAGCTCGGCCTCGATCCCCCGCCGCTCGGCCCAGCGCGCGATTGCCCGGAGCATGCCGCCGTCGCCGAAGCCGACGTCGAGCAGCCGGAAGCGCTTCCGCCCCTTCGCCGCGCGCTTCAAAAAGGAGAGCGTGGGCCGGGCCGCGAAGGTCCAGACGTTCACCCGACCCAGGTCCAGCAGCACCCTGTCGTAGACGGCCGGGTCAAGCGCCGGATTGTCCATCTGCTCCTCGCGCCGGAGCCGGGCGGCGAGGCTCATGGCGCCCGGCGGAAGTGGAAGCCCTCGGCGGCGAGGCCGGGCCCGAAGGCGAGCGCCACCCCCTCGTGCCTTTCCTCATGGCCGAGCATCTCGGCCAGGACGAACATCAGGGTCGAGGAGGACATGTTGCCGTAGCGGGCGAGGACGTCGCGCGATTCGGCCAGCGCCCCCTGCGGAAGCTCGAGCCCCGCCTCCACCGCGTCGAGCACCGAGCGGCCGCCGGCATGGACCGCCCAGCTGTCGATCTCGCCCGGCGGCGTATCGGCGAACAAAGCCGCGCGCACCGATGGCTCGCGCAAAGCCGCGAGGATCCGCCCCGGCACCTCGCCGGACAATTGCATGACGAAGCCCTGGTCGCCGATGTCCCAGCGGATCAGCTGGTCGCTGTCGGGGAGGGTGGCGGCGAAGGGGCGGGACAAAGCGAAGCCGGAGGGTTCCGCGGTCACCAGAGCCGCCGCCGCGCCGTCGCCGAACTGGAGCATTGCGAGCAGAGGCTCGATCCGGTCCTCCTCCTGCAGATGGAGGGTGGAGAGCTCGACCGTCACCACCAGCACCCGCGCCTCAGGCTCGGAGCGGACGAGGTGATGCGCGAGCCGAAGCGCCGACACCGCCGCATAGCAGCCCATAAAGCCGACCAAAGTCCGCTCCACGTCGCCGGAAAGGCCGAGTTCCGCCGCGATGAGCTGGTCGATCCCGGGCGCGACGAAGCCAGTGCAGCTCGCGACCACAAGGTGGGTGATCCCCGAGAGGTCCACCTTCTCGCGAAGCCCCGCGATCGCCGCCAATGCAAGATTGGGGGCCTCCCGTGCATAAATCTGCATCCGCGCCGCGGTGCCGGGGAGGGTCGGGTGATAGAATCCGCCAGGCTCGACCGGGGAGCCGCCGCCCTGCGCCTCGGGAAGTACCGACCAGCGGTGGCCGATTCCGGAACGCTCCGCCATCCGCCGGAACAGGGCACGGTGGCGCTCGTCCGGGATGCGCGCCTCCGCCCAGCCGATGAAGGCCGAGTGGACGTCATGGGCGGGCACCGCGGTGCCGATCGCGTTGAGATGGGCTTGAATCGTCTGCCGGCTCCGATCGTGACGCCTCACATATAGGCGCCGCCAGGATAGAAGATTAGGGGGTGGCGCCGGTTCCCTCAGCGGCCACGCTTTTGAGCAATTGCGATAAATTGCCGGGTCATCCACGCCCTGCTAGCTTCCGCCTCGAAAAGCCCTTCCCGGAGAAACAGATGCGCCTCGCAATCCTCGCCGCCGCCCTGCTCGCCACCACATCGCTCGCCGCCGCCGAACCGGCCAAGCCCCGCTACGGCAGCTGGGGCGTCGACGAGAGCCTGATGGACCGCTCGGTGAAGCCGGGCGACGATTTCTTCGCCTTCGCCAACGGCACCTGGCTCCGCGACGCTGCGATCGCTCCGGACAAGGCGCGGGCCGGATACAATTACGACCTCCCCGACGAGACCGAACGCGACGTCCGCAAGATGATCGAGGAGGCGGCGAAGGACCCATCGGCCACGCCCGCCGTCCGCCAGGTCTCCGACTTCTACCGCGCCTATATGGACCAAGCCGGGATCGAGGCGCGCGGCACTGCGCCGCTCAAGCCCTACCTCGCCCGCATCGCGAGCGTCCGCACCCGGCCCCAGCTCGTGGCTTTGATGGCCGAGCCCGGCTATGCGGCGCCGGTCGGCGTGTGGATCGGCGCCGACGACATGGACCACACCCATTATTCGATCTCGGTCGGCCAGGTCCGGCTCGGCCTTCCGACCCGCGATTATTATCTCCTCCCCGGCGAGAAATATGTCGCGATCCGGAAGGCCTATCGCGACTATGTCGTCCGCATCCAGCAGCTCGCCGGTATCGCCGATGCCGAGGCCAAGGCGGACCGTATCCTCGCGCTCGAAACCCGCCTCGCGCAGGACCAATGGACCCCGGAGCAGCGCCGCGATCCCAAGGCGACCTACAATCCGATGGACCTCGCCAAGCTGAACGCGCTCGCGCCCGAATTCGGCTGGCAGCCGATGCTCGCCCATATCGGCCTCGGCTCGGTGAAGAAGGTCACCGTCCGCGAGCCCAGCGCCGTCGCCGCCGCCGGCAAGCGCCTCGCCGACGTGCCGATCGAGACGTGGAAGGACTATCTCG
>VBAE01000249.1 GCA_005882415.1 Alphaproteobacteria bacterium
CCCGGTCACCTTCCCCAAGGACGAGAGCCAGCTCCCCCGCCCGCAGCAGCCGGGGGCCGGCCTTCCGAACGGCCAGCCCTTCTCGATCGCTTATTCGGAAGGCGCGACGGTCGGCTACAAATGGTATGACGCGAACAAATTGGAGCCGCTCTTCCCGTTCGGCCACGCCCTCTCCTACACCGACTTCGACTATAGCCGAATCCGCGCCGATCTCGACCCGGCGGGCGACGTAACCGTGACGTTCAGCGTCAAGAATGACGGCCGCACCGCCGGCAAGGACGTCCCCCAAATCTACGTCTCCGCTCCGGATGGCGCCGGCTGGGAAGCCCCCAAAAGGCTGGGTGCCTTCCAGAAGGTGAACCTCGCGCCCGGCCAGGAGACGGCGCTAACGGTGACGATCGATCCGCGCTTGCTGGCGGTCTACTCCAGCGCCGGCGAAGGCGGCTGGCGGATCGCTCCGGGCGAGTACAAGGTGATGCTTGGCGTGTCGTCGAGAGACATCCGGCAGACGACGACCATCCGACTGCCCGAGCGGTGGCTGCCAGTGGGGTATCGCCGCTAATCTGCCTCCCTGACGCGAAGCGGCGGGGAGGGGGACCACCGAAGGTGGTGGAGGGGTGACAAGGCTCCGACTCTGAGTTCGGTCACCCCTCCACCAGCTACGCTGGTCCCCCTCCCCATCTATCGATGGGGAGGCAGCTTGGCCGCCTCCAGGATGAGCAGTCCCGCGCGCGCATCGGCAGGGTCTACCGGAACTGGCCCAAGGCCCCGGATCGCATCCCGCATCCGCTCGTAGAAAGTAAGCCACCGCCCCGAACGCCCCGGCACGGAAATCCTTTCGCCTGAACCCGTCGTGATGGTCCCGAGGAATTCCTCCGCCCCGAAACCCTCCGACTCCGGCCCAAGCCCCGCCCGCAGCGCCGCCTCCTGCGTATCCAGCCCGCGCCTGGAATACCCCCCCAACGTCCCAGAAACCCCGAACCGCCGCCGCGGATCGGCCGTCACCGTCGAAGCCCCAAGCAAAGCCCGCATCCGCCCATAATGCAGCGTCAGCAGGAAATAATCGTCGACCAGCGCCGCCTCGCGCTGAACCGCCACGTCCGCGGTCACCGCATCGGGCACTCCGAACAGGACCAAAGCCTGGTCGATGAGGTGCGGCCCCAGATCCCAGAGCAGCCCCGCCCCCGGCCCCGGCTGCTCGCGCCAGCCCTGTTTGATGGCGGGCCGGAAGCGGTCCCAATAGGCCTCGAACAGCAGCACCTCGCCGAGCCTTCCCGAGCCGATCACCTCCTGCACCGACAGGAAATCCCCGTCCCAGCGCCGGTTGTGGAAGACGCTGAGCAGCCTCCCCTTCGCCGCCGCCAGAGCGATCAGCGCATCCCCCTCCGCCACCGACAAAGCGAAGGGCTTGTCGATGACGACATGCTTCCCCGCCTCCAGCGCTGCCTCGGCCAGCGGAAAGTGGGTGGTGTTGGGCGTCGCGATCACGACGAGATCGATCGAACGATCGGCAATCACCGCCGCCGCCTCGTCCCGGCCGGCGACCGCGGCAAGCTCCATCCCCTCCACCGCCCGGATGAACGGCGCGTGGAACAAGCCTCCCGCGATTCCGCGGCCGATGACGCCGGCGCGGATCACCCGTGCGCCTCGAGCTCCCTGAGGCTTCGCCCGCGAGTCTCGCGCCCCGCCCAGGCGACCAGCACGACCGACAGGGCCAGCGGACCGAGCAACGCCAAAGCCGCGCCGTGCAGGGTCGGGATCAGTCCGGCTAGCGCGAAGCTCTGCACCGCCACCCCGCCGAACTTGCTCGCCCCGGCGATGACCCCCGTCGCCCGCCCGCGCACGCCCAGCGGGTAATTTTCCGCCGCATAAGGCAGGAGCACCGCGATCATCCCGTTCGACCCGACGATCAATATGGCGATGATCGCCACCACCACCGCTTCGGAGCTCAGGATCGTCCCCGGAAGCAACGCACCGATCAGCCCAACGAGGCTGAGGATGATGGTCCCAACCAACGTCCATTTGCTGCTCACCCGCGCGTAGACCCACGCCGCGACCATGATCGTCGGCAACGCGATCAGCGCCGAGCTCGCCAATATCCCGCTCGACAAAGCCGAGCTGTAGCCGCGCGCCTGAAGGTCGGACGGGAGCCAGAGCAGAAGCCCGAAATTGATGAAGCTCCACGACAAAGCCGTCACCACCAGAGCGAAGGTCAGCTTGCCGTGCCGCTGCGCCGCCACCGCCGCATCGGCCGGCACCGGCTCCTTCGCCTTGGGGACGATGCCGTACTTGCGCTGCATGTCGGCGAGCTCGTCGTGCCGCCCCTGCTCGGCGAGGAAGCGCGGGCTCTCCGGGATCAGCCGGGCGAGGAGGAGGAGGAGGATGCCCGTCGGGAAGCCCTGGAGCCACAGAACCCGCCAGCCGAACACCGGCTCGAACGTATGGGCCGCGCCGCTTGCGGCGAGATAGCCGCCGACGAGCCCCGTCCCGCCGACCAGCACCAGCACCCAGGAGCGGTGCCGGGGCGGCATGATTTCGGCCAGCAGAGTGTAGACCACCGGCAGCATCCCGCCCGCCGAGCAGCCCATCAGGAAGCACATCAGGAGATTGAGCTGGAACAGGGGCATCGCGCCGCAGATCGAGGTCGAGACGAACAGGATCGTCGAGAGCAGGATCGACACCCGGCGCCCATAGACGTCGGCGATCCAGCCCCAGACGAAGGAGCCGACCGTCGTCCCGACCAGAGCGATGAACGGCAGCCAGGCGGTGGTCGCCTTGGCGATCCCATATTCGGCCGTCATCCCGGGAAGGACGAAGCCGAGGGTCGCGGGCTTCATCACGTCGATGATCAGGCCGATGGTGAGGACCAGCAATACGCCCGCATGCCAGCCGCTGAGCGGGGTCGAATCGGGCGCCTCATAGCTGGTCCCGGCATGCGATCCGTGCGGCGCGCGCTGCTTCGGAAGGGCGCCGTAGATCGCCGCCGGAACGCCGAGCACGATCAGCACCATGCCGATCCACATGCCGGGCTCCATCGGCATGCCGACGAGGTGGTTCCCCATCCGGTGCGCCATCGCCAGCATCGGCAGGTGCAGAAGCACCCCGATCGAAATCGCGAGGCACGCCCCCCAGAAAATCGGCGCACGCTCACCTACGATCGATGTGCGCCTCGCGGCACGCTGTTCCATTCATGACCCTCCCGGCACGAGCCTTAGGGGTCCCCGCGGCGGGTGACAATCGGGGGGCGGGGGGTTCAGGCCAGCCCCCGCCCAAGCACCTTCAGCACCGGCACGAACTGCCCCTCCTTCGCCCGCGGCAGGGTGACCGTCATCGCCTCCCCGTCGCGTATCCAGGGCACCTGGCCATGGCCGAGCAGCTCCACCCGATCGACCCGCGCATCCGGAAGCGCGGTGACGGAGAGGCTTTCGATCCTCGCCTTGCCCTCCGGCCAGTCGAGGAGGATCGCGTTGAGGGCGCCTCCGCCCGTGGTGAACCGCACGTCGGCGCTGGTGAAAGGCTTGGCCTCCCCCTCGTTCATGAAGCCGGATTTGGGCTGGGTCGGGCCCTCGCCGAAGCGGCGCCAGGGGCGGGTCGAGTAGATCGCTTCGCCGTTCGCGGCGAACCATGAGGCGAGGGCGGCGAGGATCTTTTCCTCCTCGCTGTCGATGGCGCCGTCGCCGCGGACGGGGATGGAGAGGAGGAGGTTGCCGTTTTTGGAGACGATGTCGGCGAGGCGTTGCACGACCTGCTTGGCGGGCTTGTAATAGCGGCCTTCGTAGATTCGGCGGTCGTAATGCCAGCTGCCGATGCAGGTGCAGGTCTGCCAGGGCACGGGGCGGATGCCCTCGACGAAGCCGCGTTCGACATCCTCGACGACGCCGTAGCGCTGATAGGGCGAGAGCTGCTTGGCGGTGAGCACGCCCTCGATGCTGCCGTGCCAGCGCTGGGACGCCTCGTAATAATGCGCCACCGCCTCCAGCCCGGTCTGGCCGAACGGGATCCGGCTGTCGTCCATGTAGACGAGGTCGGGGCGGTATTTCTCGACCAGGTCCTTCTGGCGCGCGAGCCACTTCGCGGCGTAGCCCGGATTGTGGGGCGGAACATGCTCCAGCCATTGGCCGTCTCGCTGGTCGTGCCAGGCGCGCATCGCATCGGGACTTTCGAGGCCGTCGGGGGGCACGAAGGCGGGGCCGGTGTAGAGATTCTGCGGGTCGAGCCCATCCCACCATGTGCCGGCGCCGTGCTTCTTCCGAAGCCAATAGGCGTCGTAGCGGCGGCCCTTCATCGGGCCCGTGGTGTCGTAGCCGTAAGCGGTCTGCCACCAGTGCCAGGCATGGGCGCTGTGGTTCGACACTCCGAACTTCAGCCCCGCCGCACGGGCGATCGGCGCCCAGGTGCCGACGATGTCGCGCTTGGGGCCTACGCGGGTGGTGTTCCATTCGTGATGGGCGCTGTCGAAATTGTCGAGATTGTCGTGGTGGTTCGCCATAGACACGAAGTAGCGGGCGCCGGCCTTCGCATAGAGCGAGATCAGCCGCTCCGGCTCCCAATTCTCGGCTTTCCATTGGCCGATGATGTCGAGGAAGCCGGTGCGGCTGGGGTGGCCGTAAGTGGCGATGTGACGGGCGTGGTCCTCGTGGCCCTCGACATACATCAGCCGCCCGTACCAGTCGCCATATTCGGGGACGCATTGCGGGCCCCAATGGGCCCAGATCCCGAACTTGGCGTCGCGGAACCAGGTGGGGACTTCATAGGCGTCGGCGAAGGACTGCCAGTCCGGCGCGATCTTCCCGGACGCCATTGTGGGGACAAGCGCTCCCGCCGCTGCTCCGCTGCCCAGCAATTCCCGCCTTGTGAACACGGCCGCTCCCCTTCGATCTTCGCGCTTGCCCGGCCGCGCCCGGCGCCCCTAGGTTAGCGATAACAATCATAAGCGGAAGGGGAGTCGGGATGAGGGGTCTGAAGGTGCGCGCGTCGCTGGTGGCGATGGCGCTTGCGGCGACCGCCTGCACTGCCGTTCCTCCCACCCAGACGGCTTCGTCCGGCGCCCACTGGCCGTCGGTGCAGAGCCGCGTCGCCCGCGACCCGGCGATCGAGGCGCGGATCGCCTCCATCCTGGCGCGGATGCCGGTGGAGGAGAAGGTCGCACAGATCGTCCAGCCCGACATCGCCTCCATCACCCCCGCCGACGTCGCCCGCTACAAATTCGGATCGATCCTCGCCGGCGGCAACAGCGCGCCGGGCGGCAACGAGAAAGCGGCGCCGGCCGAATGGCTGAAGCTCGCCGACGCTTATTGGGAAGCCTCCCACGCCGCCGATTGGAAGGGCGAGCGGATTCCGCTGATCTGGGGCATCGACGCCGTCCACGGCCACGCCAACGTGGTCGGCGCGACCATCTTCCCGCAGAATATCGGCCTCGGCGCGACCCGCGACCCCGACCTCATCCGCCGCATCGGCGAGGTGACCGCGCGCGAGATGGCGATCACCGGCATCGACTGGGATTTCTCGCCGACCCTCGCCGTCGTCCAGGACGACCGCTGGGGGCGCTCCTATGAAGGCTTTTCCGAAGACCCGTCGGTGGTCGCGTCCTATGCCGGCAAGATGATCGAGGGGCTTCAGGGGGAGGCGGGCTCGCCCGGCTTCCTCGGCGCCGGCAAGGTCATCGCCACCGCCAAGCATTTCGTCGGCGACGGCGGCACCGCGGGCGGCAAGGACCAGGGCGACAACCTCTCCACCCCCGAGCAGCTGCGCGACATCCACGGCGCCGGCTATCCGCCCGCGATCGAGGCCGGGGTGCAGGCGGTGATGGCGAGCTTCTCCTCGGTCCGCGGCGAGAAGGTCCATGGCGACCGGGCGCTGCTCACCGATGCGCTGAAGGGCGACATGCATTTCGACGGCCTCGTGGTCGGCGACTGGAACGCCCATGGCCAGGTGCCGGGCTGCTCCAACACGTCCTGCGCGCCGTCGATCAATGCGGGGCTCGACATGTTCATGGCGCCGGACAGCTGGGAGGGGATTTACGAGGCGACGCTCGCCCAGGTGCGGTCGGGCGAGATTCCGGCCGCGCGCCTCGACGACGCCGTCCGCCGCATCCTTCGGGTGAAGCTCCGCGCCCACATGTTCGACAAGGGCAAGCCTTCGTCGCGGCCCTTGGCGGGACGGTTCGACCTGCTCGGCTCGAAGGAGCATCGGGCGGTGGCGCGCGAGGCGGTGCGGGAATCGCTGGTGCTGCTCAAGAATAGCGGCGGGCTTCTGCCGCTGTCGCCCAAGGCGAACATCCTCGTTGCCGGCGACGGCGCCGACAATATCGGCAAGCAGGCCGGCGGCTGGACGATCACCTGGCAGGGCGCCGGCCTCAGCAACGCCGACTTCCCGCATGCCCAGTCGATCTGGAGCGGGATCAGCGACGCGGTCACCGCGGCCGGCGGACGCGCCACGCTGAGCCCCGACGGCCGCTTCGCCGCCAAGCCGGACGTCGCCATCGTCGTGTTCGGCGAGGAGCCTTATGCCGAATTCGTCGGCGACCGCCCGAACCTCGAATACAGCCCGGCCGACAAGAAGGACCTCGAGCTGCTGAAGCGATTGAAGGCCGCAGGCGTGCCGACGGTCGCGGTGTTCCTCTCCGGCCGGCCGATGTGGGTCAATCCGGAGCTCAACGCCTCCGACGCCTTCGTCGCCGCCTTCCTTCCGGGAAGCGAGGGCGGCGGGATCGCCGACGTGATCCTCCGCGATCGGGAAGGCCGCGTGCAGAACGACTTCCACGGCAAGCTGTCTTACTCCTGGCCCAAGCGCGCCGACCAGGGCCCGCTCAACCGCGGCCAGCCCGGCTACGACCCGCTCTTCGCCTTCGGCTTCGGCCTTACCTATGGCGACGAAGGCACTCTCGCCCGCCTGCCCGAGGACCGCCCCGCCGCCCCGGCCAACGGCGCCGACGGCATCTGGTTCGGCCGCGGACGCCTGCCGCAGGGCTGGACCTGGTCCTTCCCCGGTCAGGCCCGCGGCACCGACCGCCGCGCCCAGGAGGATGCGCGAAGCTTCACCTGGCCCGGCACCGGCGAAGCGACGGCGATGATCGAGATACCCGGCCCCATCGACATCGGCCGCGAGGCGACCGGCGAATTGAGCCTGCTCCTCGACTACCGCGTCGACTCAGCCCCCACCGGCCCGGTGGCGCTCTGGCTCGGCTGCGGCGATACTTGCCGCGGCACGGTCCCGGTTGCGGGCCTGCTCCGCGCGGTGCCGGTCGGCGAGTGGCGGACGATGATCGTCCCGCTGCGCTGCTTCGTCCGCGCCGGCCTCGATCCGGCGAAGGTCCGGACCCCCTTCGCCCTCACCACCTCGGGCCGGCTCAGCCTCGCAATCTCCGACGTGAGGATCGCCAGCGCCCCGGGCAATCAGGACGCCTGCGGAGCGGAGTGAGCTAGAGCCGGTCGAGCCAGCGGCACGGTTCTTCCCGAAGCGGCCCGAGCGCC
>VBAE01000250.1 GCA_005882415.1 Alphaproteobacteria bacterium
CTCGCTTGCGCCCGGCTCATGCCGCTTTCCCGACGATCGCCGCCAGAGCCTCGCAGGCGCCGGAGCGCGGCACCCGTTCGTCCTGCCGCTGCTTCAGGAATCCGAGCAAGGCCGGCCTCAACTCGATCGCCCGGTCGATTCCGGCATTGCTGCCCCGGGCATAGACACCCGCCTCGATCAGCACCTTCGAGCTCTCATAGCCGCTGAGCAGCTCCACGGCCCTGGAGGCGGCGCCGCGCTCCCCCTCCGCCATCAAGGACGGCGCCAGCCGGCTTATGCTGCGCGGAACGTCGATCGCCGGGAAATGCCCCTGCTCGGCAAGCGCCCGCGACAGCACGATATGGCCGTCGAGCAGCGACTTCATCATCTCCGACACCGGATCGTCGACGTCGTCCGTCTCCGAAAGCACCGTCATCACCGCGGTGATCGAACCGCCCGAGCGGACGGCGCCGCAGCGCTCGACCAGCTTGGGGATGATGCTGAACACGCTCGGCGTGTAGGCGCGCACCGTCGGCGGCTCCCCCGCGGCGAGCCCGATCTCGCGAAGCGCCATCGCCAGCCGGGTGACGGAATCGAGCACCAGCAGCACGTGCCGCCCCTCGCTCCGCCACTGTTCGGCCAGCGCCAGCGCATAATGGCAGGCCCTGACCCGCATCGCCGCCGACTGGTCCGAAGTCGCCGCGACCAGCACGGTCCGCGCCTTGGTCTCGTCCGAAAGCTCGCGCTCCCACAGCGACTCGACCTCGCGCCCGCGCTCGCCGACCAGGCAGACGACCACCCGCTCGGCGTCGGTCTGGCGGATGAGCTGGCTCATCAGGCTGCTCTTGCCCACCCCACTCGCGGCGAAAATCCCGACCCTTTGGCCCTTGCCGAGCGTCAGCAGCGCGTCGACCGCCCTGATCCCGGTCTCCAGCACCTTGTCCGGCGAGGTCCGCGACAGCGGCGTCGGCAGCGGCGCATGGAGCTGCCGACGCACCGCGCCAACGATCGGCGCGTCGCCGTCGATCGGCCGCCCCAGCGCATCGACGGCGCGGCCGAGGAAGGCATCCCCCGCCGCCACCGAATCCGCCTGGCTGCACGCCTCGACCCGGGCGCCGGCGAAGGTCCTGCGTTCCTCGTCGAAGGGCACGAGGACCACCGACTGCGCCTCCACCGCGACCACTTCGGCCAGCGTGCCGCCGCCGGAGCCCTCGATCGTGCACAAGGCGCCGAGCGGCAGGTTCGGCCCGTCCGCCTCGAGGAAGGTCGGCAGGATCCGCCGCACCCGGCCGGTCCGTGCGATCGGATCGACCTCGCGAATGCGCGCGATGAAGGGGTGGCGCATCATGGCTGCGGCGCCTCGGCAAGCTCGTCCAGCGCCGAGCGCATCCGCCCCCATTGCTCGGCCACTCCGATTTCGAGCGTCCCAAGCTGCATCTTCATCCGGCACTCGCCGGAGCGGAGCGCGTCCGCCACCACGACCTCGACCCCGCCGGCCGCTTCGCCGAGCGCTTCGCAATGATCCTCGCGCGAGACCTCGATCCGCAGCACCGCCGCGGCATCGACCGCCTCGACCTGCCGCCGGATGATCGCGCACAGCATCTCGACGTGGCGCTCCGGATCGCCGACGATCCGCTCCAGCGCCTCGCGGGCGAGCAGCGCCGCTAGCCGCTCCATCGCCGAAAGCTCGTCGCGATAGGATGCGAGCGCCTCGGCGATCCCGGCGTCGCGCCGCTTCAGGCTCTCCGCCCGCGCATCTTCCGCCTGGCGGAGCCCCGCCTTGACCCCGGCCTTGCGCCCTTCGGCATAAGCCTCGCGCGCGGCTTCCTCGAGCCGCGGAATCTCCGCCTCGGCCGCTTCCGCCCGCGCGATAGCCGCGGCGGCCGCTTCGCGAAGCGCGAGGGCGACGGGATCGACCGCGGGCACCGCTTCCTCCGCCGCCGGCCGCGTCGCCGTCTCCAGCCCGCGCACCGCGCGTCCGACGCCCTGTTTCAGAAGTCCGCTCACCGGCCCGCTCCGCCGCGTGCGAGCAATTGCCCGAGCAGGCTCGGCGAACGCCGCTCCGGCACCGCACCCGTCTCCGTCGCCGCCGCACGAAGCGCTTCGCGCGCCGCCGCGGTCATGCCGAGCGCCGTCGCCGCATCGCCGTCGAGCCGCTCGGCCAGCCACGACGACAGCCCCGTCGCCGCCGGCGCTCCGCCGAGCGTCACACCTGCGTGCCGGGCGAGTAGGGCGCGCGCGCGTGCCCGCTCCGGCTGGCCGAGCTGGCCGAGAACCGCCTCGACATCCTCGTCCGAGCAGGCGGCGAGCTCGCCGACCAGCCGCTTCAGCGCCCGATCAGACATTCGCCTCCTCCCGCTCGAGCAGCGCCTTGAAGCGCCCGGCGAGCTCGGCCCGCTGCGCCTCGCTGAGCGGCTTCTTGCGGCCCCGCCGAAGCAAGGCGATGCCGATCAGCCCGACGACCAGCACCCCGATCGCCCACAGCACGTAAGAGGAGGCCGGCTCCTGCACCGCCGCCCGAGGCGCCGCCATCGGCACTGCGGAAGGATCGCTCCACGGCTGGTCCTGCGGCTCGGCCGCGCTCGCCAGGCTGACCGCGATCACGTCGCCGACCGCCGGGTCGGCGCCCACCGCGGTCGCCGCCGCCGCCTTGATCTCCTCCTCGGAGCGGCCGCTGATCGGCCGCCCGACGGAGATCGACACCTGCAGCCGGAAGTCCCGCTTCGCAGCACCGATCGCCGGGTCGAGGCGCTGCGAGACCGGGATCGGCGCCGCCCACACCTTCACCTCGACGTCGCCGCCCGGAACCAGGCCGACCACCGCCTGCTTGACCTGATTTTCGTAGAGCCGCTCGACCGCGCGGCGCTGCTGGCCCTGCGGCGACTGGTCGTCGGCAGGCCCGCTGTCGGCGCTCACCACCCGGCCGCCGCCGTCGATCACCACGACATTGTCGGCGTCTAGGTCGGGCACCGCGGCCGAGACCAGCTTCTGGATCCCGCGCACCGTCGCCGCAGTGATCCTCTTGCCCGGCCTCGGCACCACCGTCACCGACGCTTTGGGCGGCACCCGGTCGTCGCGGAACACGGTCCGCTCGCTCAGGGCGAGGTGGATGCGCGCGGTGTCGACCGCGTCCATCGTCATGATCGTGCGCGAAAGCTCGCCCTGCAGCGCGCGCTGGTAATTGATCTTCTGGGCGAACTCGGTGAGGCCCATGTCGGACTTGTTGAACAGCTCGAAGCCGACCTGGCCCTTCAAGGGCAGGTCCTGGCCCATCACCGCAAGCCGGGTGGAATCGACCTGGTCCTCGGGGACGGTGATCGTCGTCCCGCCCTGCTCCAGCCGGTAAGGCACCTTCTGCTTGTCGAGCTCGGCGACGATGGTCGCCGCGTCCATCGTCCTGAGGCTCGAGAAGAGCACGCCATATTCGGCCCGGACCAGCAGATACCAGGCGCCGAACAGGAGCGCGCAGAGCAGCAGAGCCGCCCCGCCTACCATCGCCATCTGCCGTCCCGGCGCGGCCTGCCTGAAGCTGTCGAACACGTCCCTTACCCTTCGAAATATTTAGAGCTGCATGCCCATGATCTGCTGGAAGCCTTCGATCAGCCGGCCGCGCACCTGGACCATCAGCTCGAGCGACAGCCGGGCGTCCTCGAGCGCGAAGGTGACCTGGTGGAGCGGCACGCTGTCGTCGATCGCGAAGGCGCGCACCTGCGCGTCCGCGGCCGCCATCTTGGTCTCGACCTTGCCCACGCCGTCCATCAGCACCTGCGCGAAGGACGCGCCCTGCGGGGCGATGGCGGCGGAGGGGGCGGCGGGGCCGAACAGCCGCTCGGTTCCGATCGCCGGCGAGACTGCCTGGATTGCTTCTATGCTCACGAATTCTTCCCCAGTTCCAAGGCCTTGATGTACATCTGGCGGGCTGCGTTCATGGCCACGATATTGGCCTCGTAGGCGCGCGAGGTCTTGACCATCAGGGTCATCTCGCCGGCATGGTCGATGCCCGGATAGGTCACGTATCCGTCCTTGTCGGCGTGCGGATGGCCGGGCTCGTGGACCCGCCGCGGGGCCAGGCCTTCCGACTTCATCCCATAGACTTCGACGCCCTGGAGCCGCTGTCCGCCCGCGCCGGCGCGCAGATAGTCGCTGAAACCGGTCTTCGGCCCCGACACCAGCCGCATCGCCTGATAGGGCTCGCCGCCCGCCGTCCGCGTGGTGTTGGCATTGGCGAGGTTGAGCGCGATCAGCTCCAGCCGCCGCCACTCCACGTCCATGCCGGTCCGGCTGATCTCCATCGCATTCATCACCTGTTCCCCTGGACCGAGAGCGACTGGATATGGATCTGGCGGCCGAGCAGCTCGATCAGGGCGGCGTAGCGCATCGCCGTGGTCGAGGCGGTGGCGAGCTCCATGTCGAGGCGGAGCGGCTCGCCGTCCGGCCCGCGGGTGATCGCGGGGCGGACCGCCTCGACGCTTCCCTTGCTGCCGTGGGAGGCGGAGGCGAGCAGCTGCTCGAACTCCACCCGCGCCGGGCGGTAGCCCGGGGTCCCCGAATTGGCGATATTCTCCGCCGTCGCCGATGCGCGCAGCGACAGTCCGTCGAGCGCCTTGAGCAGCATTGCCGCCGAAATCGATTCCACCCTTATTCTCCCTTATTCCACGATCAGTTCGGCATGGAGCGCGCCCGCCGACTTGATCGCCTGAAGCACCGCGATGATTCCCCGCGTGTTGACCTTGAGCCTCGACAGACCCTCGACCAGGTCGCTGATCGTGGTGTCGGGGAAGCTCGCCACCGCGTCCCGGCCGCGCTCGCGCACGTCGAGCTTGGTGTTGGTGACGATCAGGCTTCCGACATTGCCGCCCCAGGCGCCATATTCGGGCTGCGACGCGTAATTCTCGGCGGTGACCGATACCTTGACGTCGCCCTGGCTGATCACGACGCTGGAGATCCTGACCCCGCCGCCGGCGACGATCGTCCCCGTCCGCTCGTTGATCACGACCCGCGCCTTCTGGTCGGTCATCACCGCGACGTCCTCGATCCGCGCGACGATCTCGTTGGCGTCTGCGCCCGCCGCCTCGATCCGGATCGCACCGGCGTCCCGGACCCGTGCGACCGCGCGTCCGCCGAGCATCTGGTTGATCCCGGCCGCGACCCGCTGGGCGGTGGCGTTGTCCGGGTCCTTGAGCAGGAAGACGAGCTCGCCGCTGCTTCCGGTCAGCCGCGCGCCCACGCCGGTTTCCACCGTCGCTCCGTCCGGCACGCGGGCGCTGGTCGGATAGTTCTTCTGCTGGACGTTCTGGTCGGCATCGAAGCGGTGTCCGCCGACCACCAGCGGCCCCTGGGCGAGAGCATAGCTGCGCTGGTCGGGGCCCATCATCGGGGTCATCAGCAGCGTCCCGCCGGCGAGGCTCCGCGCATCGCCGATCGATGAGACGGTGACGTCGATCCGGTCGCCGACATTGGCGGACGGCGGAAGCGTCGCGGTGACCATCACCGCGGCGACGTTGCGGCTCTGCACCTGGGCAGGGAGCACGTTCGCGCCCATCCGGCTCAGCACGTTGCGCATCGCCTGGCGGGTGACTTCGCTTCGCGGGCTGTCGCCCGATCCGGCGAGGCCGATGACGATTCCGTAGCCGACCAGCGCATTGTCGCGCCAGCCGAGGAATCGGCCGAGATCCTTCACCCGAACCTCGGCTGCGAAGGCGGGGAGGGGAGCGAGAAGAGCGAGCCCGAGACAGGCTGCGGCAGCAAGGCGGCGCATCACATGACCCCCAGGAAGTTGAAGATTCGGGTGATGAAGCCCGGCTTGGCGCTCCTCGAGACGAAGCCCGAGCCGCCGTAATCGATCTCGGCATCGGCGATCCGCGAGGAGATCACCGAATTGTCGCGCACGTCGGCGGCGCGGATCCGGCCCCGCAGCCGGATGAAGCTGCGCTCGCCGTTGATGTTGAGATTCTGCCCGCCGACGATGCGCAGGTCCCCATTGGGAAGCACCGACTCCACGGTGGCGCTGATCTGCGCCACCATCTTGCCCGAGCGGCCGGTCTGCCCCGCGCCATCGAACTGGCCGCCGAGGCCGAGCTGCGCCGACTCGTTGAGGGTATTGTCCGATCCGGCGGAGATCTGCCCCTGGACCTTGGTGTTCTTGCGCGAGCCGTTCTGGGCCGTGTTGGTGGCCACCGAATTCTCGTAGATGAGCACGGTAACGATGTCCCCGGGCGCGGCGGCGTTGCGGTCCGACGCCATTGCGGACCAGTTGCCGCGGGCGAACAGATCCTCCGCCGCCGCTTGTGTCGCAGCGAGCAGCAGCACCGCGGCGAGTGCGATCGGCCGCTTCATTTCACATCTCCAGGATAAGCGATTGCGAAGGCCTTGCCGTCGGCGCCGCGGACGAACAGCTTGCCGCCCGTGCGGCCCGGCTGCACCGCCTCGACCTCGCGCTCGATCGCCACGCTTCCGATATGGGCGCTGAGCCTGACCTTCTGGCCCGGCCGTACGTCGGCGAGATAGGCGGGAGGGACCGCGGCGACGACATCGCCCTGCTCGATCATCCGCGTCGCGCGGACGAAGCGGCTCGCCGGCTCGAAGCGAAGCGCCACTTCGGGCTTCGCCGCGCCGCACGGCTCGGCGGCAAGCTCCTCCTTCAGCGGATAGGCGCCCGCCGGGATCGCTTCGAGCGCGCGCAGGCACGCGCCCTCGGCAGGCGCGAGCATCAGGACGGTCATGGCAAGGCCCATCGTCACGATCAGCGCTTCAGGCCGTTGGCGATCGCCATCAGCTGGTCGCCGGCCTGGACGACCTGGGCGTTGGCGGCATAGGCGCGCTGCATCAGCAGCAGCGAGACCATCTCTTCCGTCAGCTCGACGTTGGAAGCTTCCAGCGAACCCTGGACGAAGGCGCCGCCGCTCGTGCTCTCCATGTCGGCGGTGACCAGATCCTCGGGCGAAGTCACCCGGTAGAGGCCGCCTTCCAGCGCCGTCACTGCCCCGACGTCCCGGACCTGCGCGAGCTCGATCTTGCCGATCTCGCTCGCCGTGGTCTCGCCTTCCGCAATCGCCGTGACCGTCCCGTCGCGGGCGATGGTGAGCGCGGTCGCGCCTTCGGGCACGGTGATCCCGGCCTTGAGCGCAAGACCGTTGGCCGCGGCAAGCTGGCCATCGGCATTGATCTTCAGCTGGCCGCCTCGCCACAGCAGGTTCTCGCCGCCCGGGCCGATCAGCTCGATGAACCCGTCGCCGCTGATCGCGACGTCGAGCGGGCTCCCGGTCTCGCGCAAATCGCCCTGGGTGAACACGCGCGACGAGGAATTGAGGTTCACCCCCGTCGTCTCCGCCGGCCCGGCCGAGCCGCCCTCGGCCGATGCCGCCGGCACCAGCTCCGAGAAGCGCACCTGCGACCGCTTGAAGGCGGGCGTGTTGAGATTGGCGATATTGTTGGCGACGACGTCCAGCGCCCGCTCCTGCGACTGCAGGCCGGTCGCGGCGATGTCAGCCGCTGGGCGCTTTCGGCGCGGCGCAGCGATTCCATGATCGTCACCATCTCGTCTCCCGTCGATACGTTCGAAGCTTCATAGGCGCCTTGCCGGATCGTTCCGGAGGCGGGTTCGCCGCTCGCGCCGGCGGCTGCGCGGAGCAGCCCGCCGCCCGCGTCGTCGAGCATTGCGAGGTCGGCGAAACCGGTGATGGCGATGCGCGCGACCGGGCTTCCGTTCTGGAGCACCGTGCCGTCGCTTCCGATCTCGAACGCGCCTTCGCCGATCGCGATGTCGCCGCCGTCGGCGCCCTGCAGCGCCATGCCCGCTTCGGTGACCAGCCGGCCCTCGCCGTCGCGGCGAAGCTGGCCGTGGCGCGTGTAGAGCGTTTCATCGCCGCTCTTCACCGCGAAGAAGCCGTCGCCGGTGATTGCGAGGTCGGTCATGCTCCCCGTCTCGACTTCCTTGCCGGCCTTCAAATCCGCGAAGGAGGAGAGGGTGGTCGAGCCTTGGACGAGCTCGGCGAAGTCGACCTTGCGCTTGTAGCCGGGCGTCGCGACGTTCGAGACGTTCTGCGCCGCAGTCTCCACCCGCCGCTCCGACTGGGCGAGGATGGCTGAGGCGCTTTCGAGGAATCCTTGCATTCTTACTGCTTCCTTTATTCGACGTTGAGGACGGCGAACGACTTCAAGTCGACGGTGGGCGGGACCTCGTTGACCGAGACGATGGCGAGGCGCGGGATGCTCCGCCGGGTGAAGGTCTTGAGGTGGCGGCGGATGTTGGGCCCGCACAGCAGCACCGGCGACAGGCTCTCCTTCATCATCGACTCGGTGAGCGGGATGAGCTTGCGCATCAGCTGCTCGGCGAGGCGCGGATCGATCGCGAACCCGCTCGATGCGTCGTTGCGCCTGATGCTTTCGCCGATCTGCGCCTCGATCCGGGGATTGAGGCTGAGCACGTTCAATTCGTCATTGGACCCGCGAAGCGTCTGGCAGATCCCGTGGCAGAGCCGCTGCCGGACATGCTCGGTGAGCTCGGCGGGATCCTTGGTATGCCGGCCGACGTCGACCAGCGCTTCGCAGATGAGGTCGATGTTGCGGATCGACACTTCCTCGGCGAGCAGGTTCTGGAGCACGCGCTGGATGTCGGAAACGGTCATCACCGTCGGCACCAGCTCCTCGATGAGGCCCGGCTGGCGGCTGCGCACCCCGTCGAGCATCGGCGTCACGTCGGCCCGGGTGAGCAGGGTCGCCGCCTCGTTCTTGAGCACTTCGCCCAAATGGGTGATCAGCACCGTCACCGGGTCGACCAGCGTGTAGCCATGGTCGAGCGCGCGGTCGCGGACGGACGGGTCGATCCAGATCCCCGGAAGCCCGAAGGCGGGGTCGCGCGCCTCGACGCCGGGCAGCTTCTCCGTCGACGGGGTGGCGCGGATCGCGAGCACCCGGTCGGGATGGATGGTCGACTGGGCGTAGCGGGAGCCGAACAAAGCGATGTGATAGTCGAGCGCGTCCGGCTCCGATCCGTCGCGCACCGTCACCGCCGGGAAAGCGAAGCCGGTCGCCCGCTCCTGCTGGGTGCGAAGGCTCGCGATGCGGTCGCTCAGCACCGGCTTTTGCGACTGCCACTGGGCGCTGAGGTCGCGGCCGAGCAGGATCTCGATCGCCGGGGCAGGGCCGGCCGCAGCGCCGCCCGACGCCGCCTCCGAAGCCGCTTCCTCGATCTCCGCCGAAGCCTCTCCGGCGCGCCGCTTGCGGATCGTGAACCAGGCGAAGGCCGCCCCGGCGCCGATGATCGCGATCGGCCATTTCGGCATTCCCGGAAGCGTCAGCAGCGCGACCAGGGCGAAGAGCACGATCAGCGCGATCTTCGGCACCGAAGCGAGCTGGCTGAAAATCTCGGTGCTGAGCTGCCGGTCGGCGCTCGAGCGGGTGACGATGATTCCGGTCGCCACCGAGATGATCAAAGCCGGCACCTGGGTGACGATGCCGTCGCCGATGGTGAGCAGGGTGAAGGTCTGGAGCGCCTCGTTCCAGTCCATCCCCATCTGGGCGACGCCGACGATCCAGCCGGCCAGGATGTCGATCAACAGGATGATGATCCCGGCGACCGCGTCGCCCTTCACGAACTTGCTGGCGCCGTCCATCGCTCCGTAGAAGGCCGCTTCCTTCTCCAGCTCCTTGCGCCGACGCTTTGCCTCGTCCTGGTCGATGAGACCCATGTTGAGGTCCGCGTCGATGCTCATCTGCTGGCCGGGCACGGAATCGAGCACGAAGCGGGCGGCGACTTCGGAGACGCGCTGGGCGCCCGAGGTCACCACCACATATTGGACGACGACGAGGATGAAGAAGACGACCAGCCCAACGACGAACTGGCCCTGCACCGCGAACTCGCCGATCGCGTCGATCACGTCGCCGGCATGGGCGCCGGAGAGGATGAGGCGGGTCGCGGCGACGTTGAGCGACAGCCGGAACAGCGTCGTCACCAGCAGCAGCGACGGGAAGGTCGAGAATTCGACCGGCTTCTGAACGTAGAAGGTCAGCAGCAGGATGGTCAGGCCCAGCGCCAGGTTCACGATCAGGAAGAAGTCCAGCATCGGCGCCGGGATCGGCGCGAACAGGATCATCAGGATGGTGAGGACGCCGCCGACCAGGAACAGGTCCTGGTTGCGGCCGAGGGTGCGGCTAAGCATGCTGCGCCTCCCCGCGGTTGCGGCGGAGCGTCAGATAGATGTCGGCGACGCGGCGGAAGCGGTCGTCCGGAATCTCCCGGCCGACCATGCAGCGCTTGAACAGGTCGCGCGCCAGCATCTTGTCCTCGACGATGACGACATTGTGCTGGAAGGCGAGCCTCCTGATCCGCCCCGCGAAATCGTGCGCGCCCTTCGCCACCACCACCGGCGCGG
>VBAE01000251.1 GCA_005882415.1 Alphaproteobacteria bacterium
ATTGAAATTGTCGTCGGAGGCGATCCACACGGTCGTCTCCGCGCCCTCATGCGTGACGCTCAGTGCCTCCATATTGTCGACGCTGAGCGGATTGTGGAAATCGGCGATCTCCCGCCCTTCGACCACCGGCCCGAGCGATGCGACGACGAGCTTGGCCGACCCCCCTTCCAGCACCCGCCATCTCCGGTTGAGAAGCAGCAGGCGCCCGTCGGGCAGAAGTGCGGCATCGGTGATTCGGTAGCCCCGGGGCGGGCGGTAGCGAAGCGCAACCGCCCTGGTCCCCGGCACCGCCGGATCGCCCTCGAACAGGAGCAGCGGGCTCTCGCGTTCGCCGTCCTCACCTTCCGAGAAGATTAGGAACCGCCCGTCCGGCAGCCGGACCATCGCCTCGGCGCCGCTGTTCGACTCCCATTTCGCCATCCCCTTGGGCGTCGCGCCGGCGCTGGTCGTCCATTTGCCGCGATTGTAGCGCCAGACCGCGTTCAACTGCTCGAAGCCGACCCAGGCGAAGGGGCCCATTACCGTCAGCGATTCGGTGTCGCGGTCGGTTTTCGACGAGGAGCGGCCCGGCCCCTCGGTGAGCCTGGTCACCTCCGCCCGCGCCTCGCGCGCGCCCCCGGGGACGGGGAAGCGGACGATGGTGCCCGCGTCGCTCAGAGCAGTCACCTCGCCGCCCTCGACATGCATGGCCGAGATGCCGCCGACGCGCGGGTCGTTGCTCTCGATATTCCAGCCGCCGAGGAAGTGAAGTGCGCCTACATCCGCGCGCTTGGGGTTCGCCCGGTCCAGCGGCACCGGCTCGAAGCTGACGAACGTCACCGCCGGCACCGGCTCGGGGCGTGCGCGGCCGGGCGGGATGAACGTCGTCAGCAGAAAGAGCGCGGGGACCGCGAAGAGGACACGCATATATCGCGTCCTAGCGGGGCCGAGCCGCTTCGCCACCCCCTCCCGGCGCCTGAACCGCGGCTTACGGGGGCATTCAGGATAAGCTCAAGCGAATCGGTCCATAAGGCTCAAGTCGGCGCGGTAAATCACCCGCCGGTCTGCAATGACAGACAGGAGCATTTACGATGTTGAAGAAGATCGCCCTCGCCGCTACCGCCGCCTGCGCCCTCGTCGCAGTCCCGGCCGCGGCCGACGCCCGCCCGCACGGCTATTACAGCAACGGCTATTCCAACTATTATAATGGCGGCAGCGCCTACCGGAACGGCTATAACAGCCGCGCCTATTCGAACAGCCGCTATTACGGCAACAACTGCTCGGGCACGACCGGCACCATCATCGGCGGAGTCGCCGGCGCCCTGCTCGGCCATGAGATCGCCAATAGCGGCGGACGCTATTCCCGCCACGGCGGCTCCGGCACCACCGGCGCGATCCTCGGCGGAGCGCTCGGCGCCCTGGCGGGCAATGCGATCGACCGCAGCGACTGCCGTCACCGCTAAAACGAACTGCGTATCCCTCCTGTAGCTTAGCGAGGGCGGGGCCGGCATCCCACGGGGTGCCGGCCCCAACTGAATTCAGTCCCTGGTTCAGTCCTTGTCGAACAGCGAGGCGAGCTGGCCGATCATCGTCCCGCCCAATTGCTCGGCGTCCATGATCGTCACCGCGCGTTGGTAATAGCGCGTGACGTCGTGGCCGATGCCGATGGCGATCAGCTCCACGGGCGAGCGCGCCTCGATCCAGTGGATCACCTGCCTCAGATGCCGCTCCAGGTACGTCCCGGAATTCACCGACAGCGTCGAATCGTCGACCGGGGCGCCGTCTGAGATGACCATCAATATCTTGCGCTCCTCGGAGCGGCCGATCAGCCGGTTGTGGGCCCAGAGCAGGGCCTCGCCGTCGATATTCTCCTTCAAAAGCCCCTCGCGCATCATCAGGCCGAGATTCTTGCGTGCCCGCCGCCACGGTTCGTCGGCGGCCTTGTAGACGATGTGGCGGAGGTCGTTGAGGCGGCCGGGTGCGGGCGGGCGGCCGGCGGCGAGCCAGGTCTCGCGGCTCTGCCCGCCCTTCCACGCACGCGTCGTGAAGCCGAGGATCTCGACTTTCACCCCGCACCGCTCCAGCGTGCGGGCGAGGATGTCGGCCGAGATCGCCGCGATCGAGATCGGGCGGCCGCGCATCGATCCCGAATTGTCGATCAGCAGGCTGACCACCGTGTCGCGGAATTCCGTGTCGCGCTCGACCTTATAGGAGAGCGAGTGGGCCGGGTTGACGATCACGCGGGCCAAGCGGGCGGCGTCGAGCAGCCCTTCCTCCTGGTCGAAGTCCCAGCTCCTGTTCTGCTGCGCCATCAGCCGGCGCTGCAACCGGTTGGCGAGCTTGGTCACCGCGCCCTGGAGGTGGACGAGCTGCTGGTCGAGATAGGCGCGGAGGCGTCCGAGCTCCTCCTCGTCGCACAATTCGGTGGCCTCGATCGTCTCGTCGAAGCGGTCGGTGAAGACCTTATAATCGAATTGCGGCGAGAGGTCGGACAAAGGCCGGTTGGGGCGGACCGGGAGCATGCCTTCCGAATCCCCGTCGCCCTGGCCGTCGTCGCCTTCGCCCAATTCCTGCTGGTCGAACTCGGCCTCGCCGTCGCCTTCCTGCGAATCGCCCTGCTCGACCCGCTCGCCCTCGCCGTCCTCCTCGCCCTCGGGCTCCGGCGCCTGCTCGGCATCGCCCTCGACCAGCTCCAGATCCTGGAGCACCCGTGTGGCGAGCTGGGCGAAGGCGGCCTGGTCGTCGAGCGCGAGGCCGAGCGCGTCAAGGTCGGCGCCGGCCTTCTCCTCGATCCACTCGGAGACGAGGTCGAGCCCCTTGCGCGCGCCTTCGGGCGGCGCCTCGCCGGTCAGCCGCTCGCGGATGAGGAGGCCGAGCGCGGTCGACAGGGGCACTTCGGCGCGGGAGCGGGCGCGGGTGATCGGGTCGGTTCGAACCCGCATCTCGGTCGCCCGGGCGAGGTTGGCTTTGACCCCCGCCATCGCCCGGCTGCCCAGCGCCTCGACCCGCGCCATCTCGGCCGCGTCGAACACGGCGCGGGCGATCTCGTCCGCCGGCGCGCCGCGGGCGTGGAGCGGGGCATTGTGGTGGCGAAGCTTCAGAGCCGCCGAATCGGCATAGCCGCGCGCCTCGGCGACCTCCTTCTCGGGCAGGTTGCGCCCCGGCATCGGCACCTTCGCCGCCCGCCCCGCCGCCGAAGGAGCGTCGGTCGTAAACCCCAGCTCCATCTCCGGCTCCCGAGCGATCGCCCGCGCGGCGCCCGTCAGCACCTGCCGGAATTGCTCGAGAGGATTGTCGTTCTGCGCCAACTACCCTCTCCCTGCAGGGGAGAGGGGGGGACCCATTGCGTCAGCAATGGGGGGGTGAGGGCAATCGGGGTGATGGACGCTTCGTGCCCTCACCCTCCCACCTGCCTTCGTCAGGTGGGCCCCTCCCTCTCCCCTAGAGGGAGAGGGGTTCTTCACGCCTTGCCCACGACGCTCTCCGGCAGGTCCTTGCCGAAGACGCGCTGGTAATATTCCGCCACTAAGGGCCGTTCGGCTTCGTCGCATTTGTTTAGGAAGGTTAGGCGGAACGCGAAGCCGACATCGCCGAAGATGAGGGCGTTCTGGGCCCAGCTGATCACGGTGCGGGGGCTCATCACTGTCGAGATGTCGCCGTTCATGAAGCCCTGGCGGCTGAGCTCGGCGACCTTGATCATCCGCTCGACCTCCTGGCGGCCGCCTTCGTGGTCATATTCGCCGCTCTTCGCCAGTACGATGCGGGCTTCCGTCGCCGCGGGGAGATAGTTGAGCGTGACGACGATGTTCCAGCGATCCATCTGGCCCTGATTGATCTGCTGGGTGCCGTGATAGAGGCCGGTCGTGTCGCCGAGACCGACGGTGTTGGTCGTCGCGAACAGACGGAAATAGGGGTGCGGCCGGATCACCCTGTTCTGGTCGAGCAGGGTCAATTTGCCCTCGGTCTCCAGTACGCGCTGGATGACGAACATCACGTCCGGGCGGCCGGCGTCATATTCGTCGAAGACAAGGGCGGTCGGCGTCTGAAGCGCCCAGGGCAGGAGCCCCTCGCGGAATTCGGTGACCTGCTGGCCGTCGCGAAGCACGATCGCGTCGCGGCCGACCAGGTCGATGCGACTGATATGGGCGTCGAGGTTGATCCGGATCAGCGGCCAGTTCAAACGCGCCGCGACCTGCTCGACATGGGTCGACTTGCCGGTGCCGTGATAGCCCTGGACCATCACCCGCCGGTTCTTGCCGAAGCCCGCGCAGATCGCCAGCGTCGTGTCCGGGTCGAACACATAGGTGGGATCGAGGTCGGGAACCCGCTCGTCCGCTTCCGAGAAAGCCGGGACCTCCATGTCGCTGTCGAGCCCGAAGAGATCGCGCACCTTCACGATTCGGTCGGGCGCGTCCATCACCGGGGTGGACCGGCTGGCGGGGTTGGCATTGGCGAGGTCGGTCATCGTCTCTCTTTCGGGGCGTCACGCAAAGGCGGGGCGGGACTTCAGCTGCGTATAGGCCTGGATCACCGCCTGCAAAGCCTTCTCGTGGGTGCGGTCGCCGCCATTATGGTCGGGGTGGTAGCGGCGGAGCAGCTCGGCATAGCGCATGCGCAGGCCCCGGCGGTCGGCGTCGGGAGCCAGGCCGAGGATCTTCAGCGATTTGCGGTCCTCGCCGCTCAGCTCGCGGCCGTCTCCCCGCTGTGCCTCAGGCACCGGGCGGCGGAAGCGGGCGCCGATCGCGTCCAGGGGATCGGTGAAGTCGGACCATCTCGGCGGCACATCGCCGCCGCCGGTGGCGAAGGCGCGGGTCTCGCGGTCCCAGCCGCCATAAGGGTTTTGCGCAGCCTCGATCTCGTCGCTGCTCATCCCGGAGAAGTAATTGTATCCCGCGTTGAACTGGCGGACATGGTCGAGGCACAGCCAGCGCCAGTCGCCGGGTCCGTCGAAATCGGGACGGCGGCCCGAAGGTGCGCGGAACTCTCCCGGCGCCTCGCAGCCGGGCCAGGCGCAGCGGGCGGCGCGACCCTCCACCCGTCCATGAAACCTGCTTCCCGCACTCGCCACGTCGACCGCTCTCCTCGACACATGCAAAAGGACTATATAGGCCTGATGACAGACAGTTTCACCGGCCCGCTCGCCCCGGAAATCGCCAAACGCCTGACCGATGCGCTCGCTCCGGCGCATCTCGACGTGATCAACGACAGCGCCAAGCATCTCGGCCATGCGGGGCATGACGGGAGCGGCGAAAGCCACTTCACGGTCGAGATCGTCGCTGCGCAATTCGCGGGGATGAGCCGGATCGAGCGGCAGCGGGCGGTGAACCATGCATTGGGCGACCTGCTCCGCGACCGGATCCACGCCCTCGCCATCCGGGCACGCGCTCCGGGCGAGTGATCAGCGGGGCGGGAAGCGGCCTTCCGATTTGAAGAACATCAAATAGACGAGGCGGCCGTTCTCGACGCTATCGCCGAAGCCTTCGCCGGCGGTGTGCCAGAGCCAGGGGCGCAGAAGCACCAGCCGGTTGAACTGCATCGGCACCTGCATGGTGCGCTCCCATTTTGACTCGTCGAGCCCGTCCTTGGCGACGATTTCGCGGTGGACTTCGTCGTAGGAGGAGAAGCCCATCGCTTTGAGTTCCGCGGCATCGACGGGAGCATGATCGCTCCCCGTCGGCAAATGGCGGAAGAAGTCGGTGCCGCCGCGGCAATCCTCGGGGCGGCTCAGATAGAGGATCCCGGACCAGTGGCTGGGATCGATATGGACCCGCGCCCGCCCCGGATCGGAAGCGAGGGTGAGGCGGCATTTGGCGTGGGACTGGGGCGGCGAGATCGGCGCCAGCCTCTCGCCCACCAGGTCCGACACCTGCTCGGTCAGCCCTTCCAAATTGATCCGCTGAAGCGAGTTTCGGCCGGGAAAATAGCCCTCCTGCGGCGGGAAGGTGAGGCCGAGCGCGGCCTGCCGAAGCCCCTCGGCATCCTCGATGAAATCGTCCACGACCAGCAGAGACGTGCGCATCGCCCCCGCCTAACCGGCGCGCGGGCGGACCTCAAGCGGCCTGAGGCCGCCGGGTCGCAGGGCGGGAAAAAGGCTGCTACATCGTCCCGCATGACCGACGATCCCTTCCTGCTCACCCTCCACCCCGCCACCCACGATCTCGGCGGGTTCAAGGTCCACAGGACTCTGCCGCACCGCGAGCGGACCACGATCGGCCCGTTCATCTTCTTCGACCAGATGGGTCCGGCCCAGCTTGCCGCCGGCACCGGGATCGACGTCCGCCCCCACCCGCGCTCGGCACCTTCGCGACGATCGAGCCGGGCGCGGTCAATCTGATGACCGCCGGGCGCGGCATCTCCCATTCCGAACGCTCGCCCGCCGCGCTTCGGCCCGACGGCCCGGTGCTGAGCGGAATCCAGACCTGGATCGCCCTGCCCAGCGCCAAGGAAGAAATCGACCCCGCCTTCGAGCATGTCCCCAAATCCGCGCTTCCGGTGGTGGAGGGGAGCGGCGCCTCGGCCCGGGTGGTGATGGGGACGCTGTGGGGCGCGACCTCGCCGGTCACCTGCCACAGCGAGACGATCTACGCGGACATCCATCTCGAGCCGGGCGGGGCGATGCCGATCGACCCCGAGGCGGATGAGCGGGCGCTCTACGTCGCGGAAGGGCAAGCGAGCCTCGACGGCCTAGAGCTCCAGCCGCAGGTGCTCTACCTCCTCCGGCCCGGCGTGCGCGGGACTCTGCGCTCCGGCTCGGGCGCCCATGTCATGCTCTGCGGCGGCGCGCCGCTGGATGGGCCGCGCCACGTCTGGTGGAACTTCGTCTCCTCGCGCCGCGACCGGATCAATCAGGCCAAGGACGACTGGCGCTCAGGCCGCTTCCCGCTTCCGCCGGACGACAAGGCCGAATTCATCCCCCTCCCCGTCGCGGCCCCGCTGACGGTCAGCTACCCCTAGGAGAAGCATCATGCCGACGACCTTCCTCGGACTCTTCCTGTTCTCGACCGCCCTCTCGCTGGTCGCGACCTTCACCGTCTTGACCGGCCTCGCCCTCGCCCGCCGCGCCCGCACGATGATCGGCCCCAAGCGCAGCGACGGCTAAGCCTATTCGGGCTCCCCCAGGGCGTCGGCGCGTTTCTCCAGCTTCTGCGCGCCTCCGCGATAAGGCGAAGCGTTCCAGTCGGCAGCGGCCGGACCTTCGCCACACAGGCCGCTGTGCGCGCAATCCAGGGCGCGCTCGATCTCGAGGCGAATTCGCCGAACCGTCTCGCAATCGGTGCCCGGGTCGATCGTAAGCACCGTCGCCGGCACCGGGTTCATCGTCCGCACGATGTGGAGATATTCGCGAAGAGTCGCGACATCGATCGGCATGCGGTTCCAGGTCAGCGCACCCGATTTGTCGATCCGGACGTAGTTCCTGATGGCATTGTGCCAGCCATATCCCGGCGTCCGCCAGGACGGCATCGGCGCGGCGCATCCGCCGCCCGGCGCCGCGGGTGCATCGCCGCTGATCAGCAGCGCCGCCAGTGCAGCAATCGCGAGCGGTCTCTCCAGCATTGCCGGACCATGGCGGAATCGGCAGTGGTCAGCAATTGCTTGAACGGATCGATACTGGACGTGCACTGGACCTTCACTTGCACTGCGGCTCGTGGAATGAGACACCTTGTTGGGAAACAAGGAAGAAATCCGATGCTCCGCTTCGCCATCGCCTTCTTGTGCGGACTCTCGCTTGCAGCGCCGCTCGCCGCCCAGTCGGACGATCAACCGATCGTCGTCGAGGGCCGCAGCCAGAAGAAGCGCATCGACAGCTTCGTCAGCGAGCTGACCCCGGCGCCGGCGACCGAGCAGCTCGGCAAGTTCCTCGATCCCATCTGCCCGGCTGCGATCGGCCTTCCCGGCGACCAGAACAAGCAGGTCGAGGCGCGGCTGAGGAAGGTCGCGGCGGCGGTCGGCGCTCCGGTCGCGCCGGAGAAGTGCACCCGTAACCTCTACGTCATCGTCGGGCGCGACAAGAATGAGGTGATCGAGGGGCTGGCCAGGGAGTTCCCGGCCATGGTCGGCGGCGTCTCGAAGCGGCTGCTGAGGCAGCTCGCCGCGGCGCCGGGGCCGGTGGCGGCGTGGCAGGTGGTCGACGATGTCGGGACGGACGGGATGCCCCTCGGCCAGGCGCGGATGGGCGGGGATTCGACGCCGGTGCGCACCGTCAATACGATCGGATCGCCCTCGCGGCTCAAGAGCCTCATTCGCCGCACCTTCCTCGGCAGCATCGTCGTCGTCGAGGCGAAGGCGCTCAACGGGGTCAGCACCCGCCAGCTCGCCGATTATGCGGCGATGAGGACCCTGGCGCCGACCGACACGCGCCGCCAGGTGACGCTTCCCGCCGAGTCGATCCTGACCCTGCTCGACGCGGGTAAAGCCCCCGGCGACGCGGCGCCGAGCGTCACCTGGTGGGATTACGCCTTTTTGAAATCCCTCTACGCGACCTCGAACGACGTCGCCGCCGCGGCCCAGCGCGACCAGATGAAGCGGGTGGTCGGCAAGGTGCTGAAGGACGTGCCGAAGGAAGAGGACTAAGGCCGCAGCCCGGCAGCCTTGCCCGGCGTGCGGAGGGCCAGGGCCCGCCTGATCGCCGCCTCCGCGACCGGCGCCATCGCATCGTAGCCGGCCCGGGTCGGGTGGACCCCGTCCGAAGCCCAGTCGGCGCGGAAGCCGAGGCCGTCATGGGTCGCGCTCCAATAGTCCGCATAGACCGCGCCGCTCTTCGCCGCATAGTCCCTGAGCCAGGCGTTGAGGCGGACGATGCGCGGGCCGGGGTTGAGGCCGGGGCGCCAGGGGAAGTCGGCCGCGGGCGGGATCGAAGCGAGGATGACCCGGATTCCGTGCGCCTGGGCGAGCTCGGTCATCGATTCGATATTGGCTTCGAGGTCGGAGTCGCTGACGGGTCCGAGATTGCCGGCGATATCGTTGGTGCCGGCCATGATGTGGACGACCCTCGGCCGGAGCGCGATCACGTCCTGGCGGAAGCGGACCAGCATCTGCGCCGTCGTCTGGCCGCTGATCCCGCGCCCGACCCGGCCGGGGCCGAAGAAGCCCGGCACCTGGCCCCGCCAGCCCTCGGTGATCGAATCGCCCATGAAAACGATTCGGGGGACACCTGGCGTGGCCTTTAGCGCCGCATTCTCCTGCCGGTAGCGGTCGAGGCCGGCCGGATCCATGGGCGCAGCGGCACAGGTCAGCATCAGCAAAGCCGCGGCGGCGGCCTTCGCCACCGCCTTCATTTGGCGCGGAGCTCGTCGCGGATCTCGCGAAGGACGAGCAGCTCGTCGGCCGGCGCCGGCGGGACTGTATCGGCGGCCTTGCGGTAGCGGCCGGCGGCCTTGACCAACTGGTAGATGACGAAGGCGAGGATGACGAAGTTCACGAGAGTGGTGACGAAGCGGCCGTAGCCGAGCATCGGCACGCCCGCGGCTTTGAGCGCCTCATAGCTCATCGCGCCGTGATAGCTGTCCGGGATCGGGCCGAGGCGGACGAAGTAGCTGGAGAAATCGAGGCCTCCGAACACGGCCCCCACGAGCGGCATGATGAGGTCGTCGGTCAAAGAGGAAACGATCGTCCCGAAGGCGGCGCCGATGATCACCGCCACCGCAAGATCGAGCACATTGCCGCGCGCGATGAAGTCCCTGAACCCCGACATGGCCGTCCCTCCCCCGTTATGGCGTCATGATGCGTCCGGCGTGGCGGGCTGGCAAGGGGACTGGACTCGCGCAGCGCCGGGCGCTCTACCGGTCGAATGACCAAGCCCCGATATGAGCGGGTCCCGCTCTCCACAGGCGTGACCCTGAACGTCGCGCTCGCAGGCCCTGAGGACGGGGAGCCGATCCTCTTCCTCCACGGCTTCCCGGAATCGCATGCGACGTGGCGGCACCAGATCGCCGCCCTCTCCGATACCTACCGGGTCGTCGCCCCGGACCAGCGCGGCTTTGCCGCTTCCGACAAGCCTGAAGGCGTCGAGAATTACGAGACGGACCGGATCGTCGCCGACGTCATGGCCCTCGCCGACGCGCTCGACATCAAGCATTTCACCCTGGTCGGGCACGATTGGGGCGGGGCGGTGGCCTGGTCGGCGGCGCTCCACCATCCGCTGCGGGTGAAGCGCCTCGTCATCGTCAACGCGCCCCACCCGCTGGTCTTCCAGAAGAGCCTGATCGACGACCCGGGCCAGCGCGAGGCGTCGCAATATATCCGCACCTTCCGGAGCCCGATGGCGGAAATCGGGCTGAAGGCGATGGGGATCGAGACCTTCCTCGACAGGATGCTGCTCAGCCATGCCGACGGGTCGAAGCTCGAACCGGAGGAGCGGCAGCGTTACCTCGACGACTGGTCGCAGCCGGGCGTCCTGACGACGATGCTGAACTGGTACCGGGCGGCGAAGATCGAGGTTCCGGCGACGGGGGAGGAGGCGAAGGCGCCGCTCTGGACGCACATGCCCTTCCCCAAGCTGCACATGCCGGTGCTGGTCGTGTGGGGGCTGAAAGACAGCGCGCTCCTCCCGATCCAGCTCGAAGGGCTTCCGGACGTGGTCAAGGACCTGCGCCTCGTAACCTCGCCCAGCGCCGGCCATTTCATCACCTGGGAAGAGCCGGACACGGTGACCCAGGCGATACGCGACTTCATGGCCGAGACCATTTGAGGCTTGGGATGCCGCGCCCCCGCCGCTATGGCGCGCGACGATGTCCAAAGCCCCCACCCGTTCGCGATCCCGTTCCGCAGCCCGCCTCGCCGCAGTGCAGGCGCTCTACCAGCACGACATGGAGAAGACGCCGATTCCGTCGCTGCTCCACGAATTCCACCACCACCGCCTCGGAGCGACCATCGAGGGGGTGGAATATGAGGATGCCGAGGTCGACTTCTTCGACGACGTCGTGAAGGGCGTCCACGCCCGCTCGGCCGAACTGGACGAAGTGATCGCCTCCAAGCTCGCCAAGGACTGGTCGCTGCACAGGCTCGACAAGCCGATGCGCCAGATCCTGCGCGCCGGCGCCTATGAGCTGGTCGCCCGGATCGACGTTCCGACCGGCACGATCATCTCGGAATATGTCGACGTCGCCAAGGCCTTCTACGACAAGAAGGAGGCGTCCTTCGTCAATGGGCTTCTGGACGCCGTGGCGAAGCAGGTGCGCGCATAAGCGGCGAGGCCGCCTTCATCGAACGCCTCCGCGCCATCGCCGCGCACCCGGCCGCCCGCGGCCTCCTCGACGACACCGCTTTGCTCGAGCTGGGCGGCGCCCGCCTCGTCCTTACCCACGACATGCTGGTCGAGGGGGTGCATTTCCTCGCCTCCGACCCGCCGGGCGACGTCGCCTGGAAGCTGGTGGCGGTGAACCTCTCCGATCTCGCCGCCAAGGGCGCCCGGCCGGTGGGGGCGCTGCTTGGGTACAGCCTCGGCGAGAGCGACTGGGATTCGGCCTTTGCGCGAGGGCTTCGGGAGGTGCTGGAGGCGTTCGGGGTGCCGCTGCTCGGGGGCGACACCGTCTTAATGCCCGAGGGCAGAGCGTTTGGCCTCACCGCGATCGGTGAGGCGCAGGAGAGAGTGCCGTCGCGTTCCGGAGCGGAGTCGGGGGACGGGCTCTGGGTCACCGGCACGATCGGAGACGCGATGCTGGGGCACGCCCTGCTCGCGGAGGGTCGGCACGGACCCGCCTCCCTCATCGCCGCTTATCGCCGCCCGCAGCCTCGGCTTTCCGAGGGCGCCGCGCTGGCGCCGGTGGTTCATGCGATGATGGACGTGTCGGACGGGCTCCTGCTCGACGCCTTGCGCATGGCGGAGGCGAGCGGGTGCAGCGTCGACGTGGACAGCGCCTCATTGCCCTTTTCCGCGGATTTCGACGCCGCCGGGGGAGACCGCCGCGCCGCGCTGGCCTGGGGGGACGATTACGAGCTTCTGTTCGCCGCTCCGCCCGGCTTCGAGCCTCCCGTCCCCGCAACCCAGGTCGGCCGCTTCGGCCCGCCTGGGGAGCCTCTCCTCCGCCTCGACGGCGCCCCCGTACCCCCTTCGGAGCGGCTCGGCTGGGAACATCGGTGAATTCCCCCTTGCGCGCCTCAGGGAGGCACGGCACACAACGCGCCGTCCATGCGAGGGCGAAAGCGCTCCGCAGGTAGAACAGGGGAAGGAAACTTCATGACCGTGGTGCTAATTGCCATCGGCTGCGGATTGGTCGCAGTCCTTTATGGCATCTTCACAAGCCTCCAGGTGCTTCGAGCCTCGCCCGGCAACGAACGCATGGTGCAGATCGCCGGCGCCATCCAGGAAGGCGCCAAGGCCTATCTCGGCCGGCAATATACCACCATCGCCATCGTCGGCGTGGTCGTCGCAGTGCTCGTCGGGCTGCTGCTCGGCGTGACCCAGGCGGTCGGCTTCGTGCTCGGCTCGGTCCTGTCGGGGGCGGCAGGCTATATCGGCATGAACATCTCGGTCCGCGCCAATGTGCGCACCGCAGAGGCCGCCCGCAACTCGCTTCAGGCCGGCCTCACCACCGCCTTCCGCGCCGGCGCGATCACCGGCATGCTGGTCGCGGGCCTCGCCCTTCTCGCCATCGCCGGCTTCTTCTACGTCCTCGTCGAGGTGAACGGCCACGCGCCGAACGACCGCCTCGTCGTCGACTCGCTGGTCAGCCTCGCTTTCGGTGCTTCGCTGATCTCGATCTTCGCCCGTCTCGGCGGCGGCATCTTCACCAAGGCCGCCGACGTCGGCGCCGACCTGGTCGGCAAGGTCGAGGCCGGAATCCCCGAGGACGACCCCCGCAACCCGGCCGTGATCGCCGACAATGTCGGCGACAATGTCGGCGACTGCGCCGGCATGGCCGCCGATCTGTTCGAGACCTATGTCGTGACGCTCGGCGTGACGATGGTCTCGATCGCGCTGACCCTCACCGACCTGCCGACCGACCTCTTGATGAGGCTGATGGCGCTGCCGCTGCTGGTCGGCGGCGTCTGCATCGTCACCTCGATCCTCGGCACCTTCATGGTCAAGCTGGGCAGGAAGCAGTCGATCATGGGCGCGCTCTACAAGGGCTTCCTGACCTCGGCGATCCTCGGCGCCGGCGCCGTCTATCTCGCCACCTGGTACATCTTCCCGGACATGAACGCCGAGTTCACGACGATCACCGGCGCCAGCGGCGACTTCATGCCGCTGACCGGCATGAAGCTGTTCTACTGCATGCTGATCGGCCTCGTCCTCACCGGCGTGCTGGTCTGGATCACGGAATACTACACCGGCACCAACTATCGCCCGGTGAAGTCGATCGCCAAGGCCTCGCAGACCGGCCACGGCACCAACGTCATCCAGGGTCTGGCGATCAGCCTCGAATCCACCGCTTTGCCGACGATCGTGATCGTCATCGCCGTGGTCGCCGCCTACCAGATTGCCGGCGTGATCGGCGTCGCCTTCGGCGCGACCGCGATGCTGGCCCTGGCCGGCATGGTCGTGGCGCTCGACGCCTACGGCCCGGTCACCGACAATGCCGGCGGCATTGCCGAAATGGCCGGCCTGCCGGACGACGTCCGCACCCGCACCGACGCGCTCGACGCGGTCGGCAACACCACGAAGGCGGTCACCAAGGGCTATGCGATCGGCTCCGCCGCGCTCGCCGCTTTGGTGCTGTTCGGCGCCTACACGACCGATCTGCAGCACTTCTTCGGCGACGTCCGGGTCGATTT
>VBAE01000171.1 GCA_005882415.1 Alphaproteobacteria bacterium
TCCCGACCATCGTCGCCAGAGTGCGCGCCATCCGCGCGGCATAAAGGTCGCGGGTCAGGCGCCCGAGCAGCGGAATACGCAGCAGCATGGCGTCGAAGCGCAGCCGCCGCCCCTCGTCCTTCAGCGCCTGCCAGCCGAGCGTCACCCCGCCGGCCAGCGCAAGCGCAAGCGCCCACCACCAGCCCGCGAGGAAGTGGGAAAGGCCGATCACCGCCCGGGTGAGGAGGGGCAGGCGCTGCCCGACATCGTCGAACTGCTCGACCACCCGCGGCACCACGAAGACCATCAACGCGAAGACGACGAAGGCCGCGACCAGCGCCAGCACCAAAGGATAAGCCAGCGCGCTCAATATCTTCCCGCGGACGATCCCCTGCCGCTCGAGCAGCAGCGCCAGCCGTTCGAGGATCGCCGGCAGGGTCCCCGAAGCCTCGCCCGCCGCGACCATGCCGCGGTACAGCGCCGGGAAGCTCAGCGGCTCCCGCGCCATCGCCTCCGACAGCCGCCGCCCCTCCACCACACCCGCATGGACGTTGCCGAGCACCCGGCGAAGATGCTCCCGCTCCGCCTGCCGCGCCATCGTCCGCAGGCTCTCCTCCAGCGGGGAGACCTGGACGAGGGTGGCGAGCTGGCGGGTGAAGACGGTGAGCTCCTTCGCCCCGATCCGCCGCCGCGACAGCAGCCCGCGCGACAGCAAGGGCGCCGACGGCGAGGAATCGCCCGAGGCCTCCAGCCGGACCACATAGAGCCGCCGCCGGTCGAGCTTGCCGCGCGCTTCCTCCGCGCTCGCCGCCTGGACGGCCCCGCGGCGCTCGCGGCCGTTCGGATCGACGGCGACATAATGGAAGTGGGACATGGCCCCCATAGACCCCTCTGCTGGCGCGAAGGGTCACAGCTTTGGCCGCGATGCGCAAGCCGAAGCCGCCGCTTTTCGAGAGGCGGACCGCCGCCGAAACAGATTTGCAGAGCCGCGGACGCTTTCCCGCTGTAGCCTGCGCTTATGGCAGAGGGCGAATCGGTCAACATCCCTTACCCGTTCGCGCGGCGGTTCGGAGTCGCGGTTGCGGGCGGGGAGGCGGGCGCGCTGACGGTCGCGCTCAAGGAAGGCGCCGATCCGCGGGTGCTGATCGAGGTCCGGCGAGTCCTCGCCCGGCCGTTCGAAATCGGCTATCTTCCGCCCGACCAGTTCGATCGGCTTCTCTCCGAACGCTATGCCGACGGTACTGCCGCCGACGCCGCCGGCTCGATCGGACTCGGCGACGAACTCAGCCACATCGCCGGCGACATCCCGACCGCGGAGGATCTGCTCGACAGCGCCGACGACGCCCCCGCCATCCGCCTGATCAACGGCATCATCGCCGACGCGGCCCGCCAGCGCGTCTCCGACATCCATATCGAGCCATACGAGAAGGCGCTGACCATCCGCATGCGGATCGACGGCGTGCTTCGCGAGACTCTTCGCATGCCGCCGCACGTGGCGCCGGTGGTGGTGAGCCGTATAAAGGTCATGGCCAGGCTCGACATCGCCGAGCGGCGCTTGCCGCAGGACGGGCGGATCGGGCTGACGCTGGGCGGCAAGCTGCTCGACGTTCGCGTTTCCACGCTTCCGAGCCGGGCCGGCGAGCGGGTGGTGCTGCGCATCCTCGACAAGGACCGAACGGCATCGTCCTCGTCACCGGCCCGACCGGATCGGGCAAGACGACGACTCTCTATGCGGGGCTGAGGCTGCTCAACGACGGCAGCCGCAACATCCTCACCGTCGAGGATCCGGTCGAATATGCGGTCGACGGCGTCGGCCAGACCCAGGTCAATCCCAAGGTGGGGCTGAGCTTCGCCGCGGGCCTCCGCGCCATCCTGCGGCAGGACCCGGACGTGGTGATGGTCGGCGAGGTCAGGGACCGGGAGACGGCCGATATCGCCGTGCAGGCGTCGCTCACCGGCCATCTCGTCCTTTCTACCGTCCACACTAACGACGCCGCGGGCGCGATCACCCGGCTTCGGGACATGAAGATCGAGCCCTTCCTGCTCGCATCGACGCTCCGTGCGGTGATCGCCCAGCGGCTGCTGAGGCGGCTGTGCGGCGAGTGCCGGGAGGCTGTGGAGGCGGACGCGTCGGTTACGGCTTTGCTCGGCGTCGAGGCGGGCTCCCAGGTCTGGCGCCCGCGCGGCTGCCCCTCATGCTCGGGCACCGGCTATAAGGGCCGGATCGGCATTTTCGAGGCGGTTCGGGTGGACGAGACGGTGCGCCGCTTGGTCAATTCCGGCGCTGACGAGGCGGAGATCGCCGGCCACGCCTTCCGCCAGGGAAGCAATCTCGCTTCCTCCGCGCGCGCGCTCGTGCTGCAAGGGGTGACCGCGCCGGAAGAGGCGATTCGGATATCGAGGGTGGGGCTTGATGACGACTGATCGAAAGGCGCGCCTGCGCCGCCGCCCGCGTGCTGGCGAGCTTGGTTTTACCCTCGTTGAGCTGATGGTGGTGATCGTCATTATCGGACTGCTCGCCACCGTCGTCATCATCAACGTCATGCCTGCCGCCGACAAGGCCGCGACCACCAAGGCCAAGGCGGACATCGCCACGCTCGACCAGGGTGTCGAGATGTACCGGCTCAATCGCCTGCGCTACCCGAGCAGCGAGGAGGGGCTGAAGGCGGTCGTCTCCGAAGGCTATGTGAAGCGCCTGCGCAAGGACCCGTGGGGCCACGACTATCTCTATTCGGCACCGGGCAAGGGCGGCCGCGCCTACGACATATTCAGCCTCGGCGCCGACGGCCGCGCGGGCGGCGAGGGGAAGGACGCCGACCTTGGCAATTGGGACCAGTGAGGCCCTGCGACCGCTGCCCGCGGCCGAGCCGGAGCCGCGCCCGCGGCTGAGGCGGGCGGCCGCGGCGCCGGTGCTGGGCCGGCGGGTGGTCCTGCTACTCAACGATGGCTTTGTCGATCTAGCCGAGGGTGACGACGCCGTGGCGGTGGTGCCGGGCGAAGAGGTGGCGCTCCATTGGCTTCCGATCCCGGCTGAGCTGACCCGGCCTCAGGCGCTGGCCGCCGCCCGGCACATGCTTAGCGAGCTCTCCGCCCAGCCCGCGGCGGAGTTGCACGTGGCGCTGTCCGATCCGTTGCCGGACGGCCGCCGCTGCGCCGCCGCGTGCAGCCTTGCGGCGATGGAGCGGTGGACCGCGATGCTCGCCGACGCGGGGATCGAGACGAAGCTGATCCTGCCGTCGCCCCTGCTGATCGCGGAGCCGGAGGAGGGGCTGGTGTCGTACGGAATCGCCGGGACCGCGCTGGTCCGTGGGCCGGGGGAAGCGTTTGCCGCGCCGGAGCCTCAGCTTCTGGAACTTCTCCTCGCCGGCCGTGAGCCGAGGCAGATTGCGCCTGGTGAGTTCGAGGCTGGATTGCCGGACGTGCTCGCTCACCCCTTGCTCAACCTGCGCCAGGGCGCCTTCGTCCAGCGGCGCACCATCATATTCCAGCGCTCCTTCAGGCGGCGACTGATGGGACTGGTAAGCGCACTTCTGATTCTTAGCCTCGGCGTGGAGATCGCCGCCGCTTATCGGGAGTCCGCGGCTGCCGACGCGGCTGAGACCGAGGCGCGGGAGACTGCCGTGGGGGTACTCCCGCCCGGAACGCCGGTCGACGATCCTGCGGTGGCGCTGAAGCGGCGGCTGGCGGAGCTCGGCGGGGGCAGGGGCGGGCTCACTGCTTCGTCCGCCGCCTTGTTCACTGCGATCCGGGACACGCCGAACATCGAGATCGCGGGCCTTCGCTTCGCCGCTGGCGGAGGGCTTCGGGTGTCGGTGCGGGGCAATTCGGTGGCGACGCTGGAGGCTGCGCGGGGGCGGCTGGAGGCGTCGGGCTATGACGTCGCTGGCTCCCCACCCGCCGCGGGCCGCGGCCAGGCGGCTGCGGAATGGACGGTGCAGCCGCGATGAGCGCCAACCTCCTCCTTTGGTGGCAGGGCCGGACGCCTCGTGAACGCACCCTGCTGCTCCTGCTCGGCGGCATCGCCGCGGCGGTGTTGCTCTGGCTGGCGGTGCTGAGGCCGCTCGGCGAGGCGCGGGAGAATGCCGCCCAGCGCCGCCGTCTCGCCGAAGCGAGCCTGCCCTCGATCCGCTCCGACGCGGCCGAAATCGCCTCTCTTCAGGACCAGCGCCGCAACCTGCCCCGCTCCGCCGAGCCGATGCAGGCGGTGAGTAGCTCGGCGGCGGCGGCGGGTTTTGCGCTTCGCACCATCGAAGAGCAGCCGGCCGGAGTCCGGGTGGTGATCGACGCCGCCCGGCCGCAAGCCCTGTTCCACCGCCACGCCCAATGGCGACCGCAGCCTTGCTGCCGACCTGACCTTCCGGACCGCCGCTCAGCCGCGGTAGCGAAGCGCCTCCAGAACCACCGCGAAGGCGGGGGAATGCTGGCGGCGGCTGGGATAATAAAGGTGATAGCCGGGGAAGGGCGGGGTCCAGTCCTCGAGCAGCCGCACCAACCGCCCGGCGGCGAGGTCGTCTCTGACATGGTCCTCGGGCAGGAAGCCGAGGCCGACGCCCGCGACCGCGGCGCGGCGGATCAGGCGCGGGTCGTTGACGATCAGCGGCCCTTCGACCCGGACCCGAAGTTCGCGCCCGTCCTTCTCGAACTCCCAGGCGTAGAGGCCGCCCGAGGTGGCGAAGCGGAGGTTGATGCAGGCGTGGCCGGCGAGGTCCTGCGGCTCCACCGGCGCCGGAGCCTGGGCCAGGTAAGTGGGTGCGCCGACGCAGGCCATGCGCAGCGGCGGGCCGATCGGCATTGCGATCATGTCGCGCGCAACCTGCTCGCCCAGGCGAATTCCGGCGTCGAAGCGGCCCTCGACGATGTCGGTCAGCGCATTGTCGACGCTGATCTCCACGACGATGTCGGGATATTCGGGCAGAAGCCGCTCCACGGCGGGCCACAGCACGGTCTCGGCGGCATGATCGAGCGCGGTGATCCGTACCGTGCCGGCAGGCTTGGCGCGCAGCTCGGAAAGCGCCGCAAGCTCCGCCTCGATCCCCTCGAAATGCGGGCCGATGCAATCGAGCAGCCGCTCCCCGGCCTCGGTCGGGGCGACGCTCCGGGTGGTGCGGGTGAGGAGGCGGACGCCCAGCCGCTCCTCCAGCCCGCGCATGGCGTGGCTGAGCGCCGAAGGGGAGACGCCGAGCTTTGCCGCCGCGCGGGTGAAGCTGCGCTCGCGGGCGACGGCGAGGAAGGCGGCGAGATCGTTCAGGCTGTCACGCGGCATTGCTGAGCGCTCCTCACAGGTACGTACGGCATTTAGCGGCTAATCGCATGAAATCGAAGCGCCTAAATGGCCTTCATGACGAAAACAGCCCCACCTTCCCGCGCCGGCGCCTGGAGCGCCGTGGCCGCGCTCACCCTCTGCGTCTCGACCCTCATTGCGTCCGAGTTCATGCCGGTCAGCCTGCTGACTCCGCTCGCGTCCGACCTTCACCTCAGCGAAGGGCAGGCGGGGCAGGCGATCGCGGTCTCGGGCGTGTTCGCGGTGCTGACCAGCCTGTTCATCGCCTCGGCCAGCCGGACGCTCGACCGGCGCGCGCTGTTGCTTGGGCTCACCGCCTTGATGCTCGTCTCGGGCCTGACGGTGGCGCTGGCGCCGAGCTACTTTGTGCTGATGGCCGGGCGCGCGCTGCTCGGAGTCGTGATCGGCGGCTTCTGGTCGATGTCGACCGCCACCGTGATGCGGCTGGTGCCCGAGGGTGACGTGCCGCGCGCCCTCGGCCTGCTCAATGGGGGCAACGCGCTGGCAACCACCATTGCGGCGCCGCTCGGAAGCCTGCTCGGCGCCTGGATCGGCTGGCGCGGCGCCTTCTTCTGCGTCGTGCCGCTCGCCGCGATCACCTTCGCCTGGCAATATCTGACGCTGCCCGCCATGCCGGCCCGCGAGGCTGCCAGCCCCGCAGCGGCCTTCCGGGTGCTTCGCCGCCCGCTCGCCCCCTACGGAATCCTCGCCGTCACCCTGCTGTTCATGGGCCAGTTCGCGCTCTTCACCTACCTCCGTTCCTTCCTCGAGACGGTGACCCGGGTGGACGTGGACACGCTGTCGCTTCTGCTACTGGTCGTCGGCCTCGCCGGCCTCGTCGGCACCTGGCTGATCGGCCTGCTGCTCCGCACCCGCCTCTACTCGCTGCTCGTCGCGATGCCGCTGGCGATGGCCGCCGTGGCGCTCGGCCTGATCGCGCTCGGCGCCTCGACCGCGGCGACCGCGATCCTGCTCGCTTTGTGGGGCCTGATCGGAACCGCCGCTCCGGTCGCCTGGTGGACTTGGCAGGCGAAGACCCTTCCCGAGGACGTCGAAGCGTCGGGTGGGCTGATGGTCGCCGCCATCCAACTCGCAATCACCCTCGGCGCGTCGGCCGGCGGCCTGCTGTTCGACGCCGGCGGCTACCAAGCCACCTTCGCCTTCGCCGCCGCCATCCTGGTCGGCTCCGCCCTGACCGCCCTCGTCGCGGCGCGCCGGGCCGCACCGCCGGAAGAGCTCCGCGGCTCGCTCGCCGAGCTCACCGGCGCGACTGTGTAGTCGCGATTCTTGGCGAGGATTCGGAACCTCTGACGCCCTGTTGCGGTAGTGAAGGAAGGAACGACGATGGCGCGGATCTTCATCACGGGCAGCACCGACGGGCTCGGCCGGGCCGCGGCGCGGACGCTCCTCGATAGCGGGCACGAGGTCGTCCTCCATGCGCGCAATGCGGCG
>VBAE01000252.1 GCA_005882415.1 Alphaproteobacteria bacterium
TGGACCTGCCAGACGCCGCCGCCCATGTCCTCGGCGCGGAGCTGGCCGATGCCGCTGAACGCGGCCGAGCCGACATAGCTGAACGCGTTGTTGCCGCCGGCGAGGGTGTTGGCGTCGATCCCGGACAGGTCGATCTTGTCGCCGCTTGCGAAGTCCATGATCGTATCCACGCCGCCCGAGCTGCTCGAGTGGAAGCGGTCGGTATAGGCGAAGGTGTCGTTGCCGCCGCCGCCGGTCAGCGTATCGCCGCCGAACCCGCCGGTGATGACGTTGTTGCCTGAATTGCCGATGATGACGTTGTTCAGCGCATTGCCGGTGCCGTTGATGTTGCCGCTTCCGGTCAGGGTCAGGAATTCGACGAAATTGTCGAGGCCGAACGTCACCGACGACTTGACGAGGTCGTCGCCGCCGCCGGCGGATTCCACCGTCCGGTCGAGGATGTTGTCGACGATATAGGTGTCGTTGCCGCTTCCGCCCTTCATGAAGTCGACCCCGAGGCCGCCGTCGAGGACGTTCGCCGAAGCGTTGCCGAAGAGCTGGTTGTCGAGGCCGTTGCCGGTCCCGTCGATCGCTCCGGTGCCGATCAGCGTAAGCGATTCGACATTGGCGGTGAGCGCGTAGCTGACCGTGCTCTGCACCCCGTCGGTGCCCTCGCCGGCAAGCTCGACGACGATGTCGCCGGCATTGTCGACGACATAGAGGTCGCCGCCGAGCCCGCCCGACATCGTATCCGCGCCGGCGCCGCCGGACAGGGTGTTGTTGCCCGAATTGCCGATGAGGACATTGTCGAGGATGTTGCCGGTGCCCCAGATGTTGGCGCTTCCGGTCAGCGTCAGATTCTCGGCATAAGGCTCGAGCCCGAAGGAGACCGAGCTGATCACCAGGTCGATTCCGCCCGCCGCGCTCTGCTCCTTCACCCGGTCGCCCAGATTGTCGACATAATAGGTGTCGTCGCCGAGGCCGCCGAACATCGTGTCCGCGCCCGCCCCGCCGTCGAGGACGTTGTTGCCGCTATTGCCGGTGATGCCGTTGTTGAGAGCGTTGCCGGTGCCGCTCAGATTGGCGGTGCCGGTGAGGACGAGGAGCTCGATATTGGCGCCCAGCGTGTAATCGACCGCCGACTGGACGGTGTCGGTGCCCTCGCCCGAATCTTCGGTCGCGACGTCGCCGGCATTGTCGACGACGATGATGTCGTCGCCGAGGCCGCCGTGCATCGTGTCGGCGCCGAGGCCGCCGATGATGATGTCGTTGCCGCCGCCGCCGTCGATCGCGTTCGACCCGGAATTGCCGGTGATCCGGTTGGCCCCGGCATCGCCGGTGCCGCCGATGTCGCCGGTCCCCGAAAGGACGAGATTCTCGATATTGCCCGACAATATGTAGCTGATCGTCGCCTGGACCGTGTCGATCCCCTCGCCCGCAAGCTCGGTCACCGAATCCGACGCCTCGTCGACCAGATACAGATCGTTGCCGGTACCGCCGATCATCGTGTCGCCGCCGAGCCCGCCCGACAAAGTGTCGTTGCCGGCGCCGCCGGTGAGCGTGTTCGCAGCCCCGTTGCCGGCGATGAGATTGTCGAGGCCGTTGCCGGTGCCGTCGATCGCCGCAGCCCCGTCGAGGAACAGCCGCTCGACATTGGCGCCAAGCGTATAGGTCACCGTCGAGTGGACGCTGTCCGTACCCTCGCCCGCAGCCTCGATCGCCTGGTCGCCGGCGCTGTCGACGAAATAGGTGTCGTTGCCGAGCCCGCCGGTCATGACGTCGTCGCCGCCCATGCCGTAGAGATTGTCGCCGCCGCCCATGCCGTTCAAAGCATTGGACGCCGAATTGCCGACGATCGTGTTGACCTCGCCATTGCCGGTGCCGTCGATCGCGGCATTGCCGGTCAGGATGAGATTTTCAAGATCGGCGCCGAGCACCCAGCTGATCGTCGAATTGACCGTGTCGAGCCCCTCGCCGGCCGCCTCGACCACCTGGTCGCCGACATTGTCGACGGTGTAGACGTCGTTGCCGAGCCCCCCGGTCAAAACGTCCGCACCCGCCCCGCCGTCGAGGAAGTCGGTGCTGCCGAGACCGGTGAGGTGATTGACGCCGCTATTGCCGTTGATCCGGTTCACGCCGGCATGGCCGGTGCCGTCGATATCGGCCGAGCCGGTCAGGGTCAGGATCTCGACATTGTCGCCGAGCGTGAAGCTGACCGAGCTGTAGACGACGTCGATGCCCTCATTGGCGTCTTCGGTGACCGTGTCGCCAGCATCGTCGACGTAGAAGATGTCGTTGCCGGCGCCGCCGTGCATCGCGTCCGCGCCGGCGCCGCCGTCGATGACGTCGTCGCCGCCCGCGCCGTCCAGCGTGTCGTTATCGCCGAGGCCGTGGATGATGTCCGCTCCGGCGAGGCCGGTGATGGTGTTCATCGTCGAGTCGCCCTCGAGGATGTCCTCGGGCGAGGTCACTCCGTTGATGTCGACGGTGACGGTCCCGACCTCGCCGCCGGGCAGCGTGTAGGTGAAGCTGTCGACCGCGTCATCGTTGACCGCACCGGTCGCGGTCGCGGTCGCGGTGGTGATCAGCGTGTTATACTGGTCGTTGGGATCGTAGGTATAGTCGCCATTGGCGTAGATGGTGAGCAGGGCACCCGACGGAAGCGCGAACGGAGTCCCGTAGGTGACCGCCGCACCGTTGACCTTGGTGACGCTGAGCGGGCCGTCCGGATCGCTGTCGTTGGCGAGGACGTTGCCGCTGACCGTGCCGTCCTCGTTCACCGACGGATTCTCGTTCGCCACCGTCGCGGGATCGTCGACCGCGGCGATGTTGATCGTCTTGACGTCGAAATCTTCCTCGGTCGTCGAGCCGTCGAAGGTGGGCGAGAAGATCGAGGTGGGGTTCGGATCGAGGCCGCTGACGCCGCCGTCATTGGTGTAGACCGCAAGGCCGTCGGTGCCGTTATATTCGGCGTCGGGCTTGTAGGTGAGGCCGCCCGCCGCGGCGAGCGTCGCGTTGATCTGGTTGATCGTCGCGTGGATCGCGATCGAGCCCGGAACCGAGGCGTCGACCATGGTCCCGTCGACGCCGCCCGCGACGTTGGTCAGGAGAGCGAGCGTGCCGTGCTGGACGGTGAGGATCACGTCGACCAGGTCGCTCGCCGGATTGGCCTCGAGGTCGCTGATCTGAATGCCGGTGACGTTGGTCGCCGGATCGTCCTCGCTGATGTTCAAAGCGCCGCCGATGGTGTTCACCGGCGCGTCGTTCACCGCGTTGACGGTCACGTTGACCGTCGCCGTCTCGGTCACGCCGCCCGACGTCACCGTGTAGGTGAAGCTGTCGGCGCCGTTGTAATTGGAGGCCGGCGTATAGGTGACATAATCCATCACCCCGTCCGCGTCCGGGCCGTCGACGATCGCGACGGCGCCATGGGCGCCCTGGGTGGTGACGGTGATCACCGGATTAAGCGCTTCGAAGCTGTCGTTGCCGAGCAGGTCGAGGACGTTGGCGCCGCTGTCTTCGTTGACGCTGACATTGTCGGTGACGATGTCGGCAACCGCGGTGACGGTGACGCTGACCGTCGCCGTCTCGGTCACGCCGCCCGAGGTCACCGTGTAGGTGAAGCTGTCGGAGCCGTTATAGTCGGCATTGGGCGTGTAGGTGACATAATCCATGATGCCGTCGGCATCCGGCCCGTCGACGATCGCGACGGTGCCGTGGGCGCCTTGGGTGGTCAGGCTGATGACCCGGCCGGCATTCTCGAACGTGTCGTTGCCGAGCACGTCGACGACCGTGGCGCCGCTGTCTTCGGCGACGGTGGTGCTGTCGTTGGCGATGTCGACGACGGCGGCGAGGTTGACGGTGACGGTCGCGGTCTCGGTCGCTCCGCCCGACGTCACCGTATAGGTGAAGGTGTCGGAGCCGTTATAGTCGGCGAACTGGGTGTACTGGATGAAATCGTCGGTGGTGACGCCGGGGGTGGCGTTGTCGTTGATGACGACGGTGCCGTGCGCGCCCTGGGTGACCGCGGTGATCGACCGGTTCGAATTCTCGAACGTGTCGTTATTCGGCATGGTCACCGTGATGACGCCCGAATCCTCGTTGGCGTTGCGCGTGTCGTCGGCGATGTCGACAACCGGGCTGACCGTGATCGAGACCGTGTCGACGTCCTGCTCGTCTGTGCCGCCGCCGGTCAGGCCCGGATCGTTGCCGTTCAAACCGGTGTCGTTGGTGGTGACGGTGAGCGTCGCCGAGCCGTGATAATCGAGCACCGGGGTGAAGACGAGGCCGTCGAACTGGGTCGGGTTGCCCGCCCGAGCGGCGGCCAAAGTGGCGTTGATCGCGTTCTGGGTCGCGGAGATGGTGATCAGGCCGGTGCCGTTGCCGCTGAGCTGGCCCGAGGTGATCCCGCCGACGACGTCGGTGCGGATAGTGAGCACGCCGTGATCGACGGCGAGGGTGACGGTGATGTTCTGGTTGGCCGGATCGGAATCGACGTCGGAGACCTGGATGCCCTTGATCGCATTGACCGGGGCCAAGGCGACGGTGCCGGCGGCGCCGACGCTGTCCTCGACGAAGGTGAAGGAGGCGGTGCCGATGGCGTTGACCGGCGCGTCGTTGATGCCGGTGACGGAGACGGTGTTGGTGATCTCGTCCGAATAGAGAAGCCCGTCGAACACCGACGCGGCGATGGTGCGGGTGCCCGCGCCGCCATAAGCGGTGACGTTGTCGCCCGAGGTCGAGAACTTCACCAGCGCGATCGCCGCCGCATATTCCGCGGTGGTGGCGGCGCCGGAGAAGACCATCATCCCCGTCGTCGTGTCGTAGGCGAAGGTGATGCCGGCGCCGCCGGGGACGGTGCCGCTGGTGACGTCGGTGCCGCCGACGTTGATCTTCAGATAATCCTGCGAGGCGGGAACCGGGTTCGGATTGGCCGCGGAGGAGGAGAAGCCGGTCGAGATTCGGACGATCGCGCCGGTCAGCTCGTCGCCGCTGTCGGGCGTGTCGATGTCCGCCGCGGTGAAGCTCGAGAAGACGGTGACCTTCGTCGTCTCGCCCGAGCTCGGCGCACTCGACGCCTCGGTGACCGCGAGGCCGGCATTGACGGAGCCGGACAGGGTCGGCGCATTCTCGAGCGTCAGCGACTGCGGGCCGAGGCCCTGGATGTTGGTGATCGGAGCGAACAGGGTCGGCGTTCCGCCGGCCATGTTGCCGACATAGACTTCCTGACCGCTGAAATCGGTCACATAATATTTGCTGTTAACCTTATCGAGCTCGATCCAGTAGAGGATGCCGTCGGAGCCGGTCGCCCCGTCCTGCCGCCACACGGAATCGTAATGGCCGACCGCGTTGGCCGCCGTCGTGTCGTATTTCCAGATGCCGCCCCACTGGGTGACCGGAGGCGTGCCGCTGTTCGAATCATGATCGACCGCGATGGGCGCGGACGTGAAGTACAGCATGTGCGTGACGGGATCGATGTCGACGCCCTTCAAAACGCCATATTCGCGCGGGAAGAACTCTTCGTCGCTGCTGGTCGTGGCTACGCCGGAGACGTCGTTGTCGCTCACCTGGAGCGTCATCTGGGTGGCGTTGACGGTCGCGGCCGGAGTGGTCGAGGTCGGGGTAATCCCGGTCGCCTTGTAGAGATAGTTGCGGCCGATCGACGAGGGCTGGCCGGGGAAGCCGGCGACGATCTGGCTGTTGACGATATAGGCGGAGCCGTTGCCCGCCGTGTCGAGGTCGAGCACGAAATCCTGGACGAAGAGGCTGGTGCCGAGATGGACCACCACCTCCGGAGTCTGCTGGGCGGCAGCCGACGTACCATAGTCGATCCGGTAGATGTGGGTGTCCTCGCCGAAATAGACGAGGCCGTTCGCCTTATCGAGCTGGAGCGCGACCAGGCCGACGCTGCTCAGCTGGTCGTGATAGAGGATCTTGCCGTTCTGCGGGTCGCCCGGGTTCGCCTGATAGGCGGCGATCGAATATTGGACGACCCGGTTATGCCCGCTGCCGTCGGAATCGGCGACGATCACAAGGCCCTTGACGGTGTCGAAGGCGATGTCGGTCGGGTGCCAGACGCGGTTCGTCTGGGTCGCGGCATCGCCATCGTCGAACGTGTTCTGGAGGGTGTGCTGGACCTCCTCGCCGACGAAGCTGGCGCCGTCGCGGCCGATGTGGACGAGGGCGTTGCCGCCGCCGGATGCTGCGACCCAGAGCTGCTGGTCGGGCGCGTTGAAGAAATTGCCGTTGGGGGCAACCTGCATACTGTTGTCGTTGCCGGACCAGTCGGTGCCGTCGGTGATCGAATCGAGCATCGAATGGTAATTGTTGTTGTTGCCGCGGCCGACCCAGTTCGCATTGTCTTCCGCGATTCCGACGGCGGTCACGCCGGAGACGAGGCCGGTGTTGACCAGGCTGGCGTTGAACGTCTCGTTGCCGTCGCCCTGCTCGAGCGCGAAGAGGAATTGGGTGGGGGTGTTGGCGTTGGTGCCCTGGTAGACGTAGATCGCCTCGCCGGTGTCGTTGAGGTCGATGCCGGCGCTGTTCAACTGCGCTGTGGTGATCTGGATGACCGTGCCTGCCGGAAGGTTGCCGGAGGCGGTGTAGGTGAAGGTGCCGTCGGTACCGCTGGAGCTGAAGGCGCCTGCGTTGAGCGCCGTGCTTCCGCCGGTGGGCGTCCAGGTCCGGTCGGTGAAATAGATCACCGTCTGGTCGTTGACCGGCGCCATCAGCACGAAGCTGATCGTGTCCTTATTGGGGGCGTTGGTGTCCTCGGCGTTATAACCGACAATGGCGACATCGCCGAGACGCAGCTTGCTAGCAGTCATATTCCCCAGTCCCCAAAGGCCCCTTCCGCATCGCCCCTGCGCGCAGGTCAAGGCAGCCCAGTGCGTCCCATTGCACATAAAAACCCGCCAAGCTAGAGCAAAGCGGTGTGCAGAGGGCTCAACCACTGCTTCCGTTTCTTTCCTGAAACGACAATTTCTCAGAAACTTAGTAGCGCTCGTCTCTCGCGGCGCAGTGGAATGGGACGCCCCGATTCCACGTTTATCGCAACCACCATAATGCATGTTTGACACGGCCGGGCTTTTGCGCCCAGACTAGCGGCCGATTAGGGGGGAATGACTCGATGATGGCGCAAGTCTTCGCGCATCGCGTCCGCGGTGGCGGCCGACCGGCTTCGATGCCGTTTGGCTCGACCCTTATCGCTTCACTTGCAGCTTTGGCCCGGCCGCGGAACTTCCGCGGCTTTTTTGTTTCCTTGGAACGGGAGTAGCCCAATGGCACAACCCTATGTTGGTGAGATCCGCATGTTCGCGGGCAATTTCAACCCGAAGGGCTTCCTCTTCCAGCTGATCGGCACCATGTATGGCGGCGACGGCGAGTCGACCTTCAACCTCCCCAACCTCGCCAGCCGGGTTCCGTTGCACTTCGGGACCGGGCCGGACGGCATCACTTACCAGCAGGGCGAGATGGCCGGCACCGAGCAGGAGACGCTGACCGTCCAGCAGATCCCGAGCCACAACCACGCGGTCGTGACCAGCAACTCCGCCGCGGTGCAGAGCCCGACCAATGCGAGCTTCGCCACGTCGACGTCGAGCCAGGCGGGTACCAACGCCTACAATGCCGACGAGGACCCGAACACCACTCTGAAGCCGAACTTCCTCGGCGCCGCCGGCGGAAGCCAGCCGCACGAGAACTGCCAACCTTTCCTCTGCATCAATTTCATCATCTCGCTGTTCGGGGTCTTCCCGAGCCAGACCTGAGGCGGACGCCGCCGTAACCGACCCTTATTTTCGGAGATCGTCATGTCCGACCAATTCCTAGCCGAAATCCGCATCTTCCCGTTCTTCTTCGCGCCGACGGGCTGGGCCTTTTGCGACGGGCAGCTGATGCCGATCTCGCAGAACACCGCCCTCTTCGCCCTGCTCGGCACCGTCTATGGCGGCGACGGCAAGTCGACCTTCGCCCTCCCCGACCTGCAGGGCAGCGCGCCGATGCAGCCGGGCCAGGGCCAGGGCCTCAGCCTTCGCGACCTCGGCGAGATGAGCGGGGTGGAGAGCGTCAGCCTCACCCAGAGCGAGATTCCGGTCCACACCCACAATATGAACGCCGTCCAGTCGGCCGCAACGGTGGCGGACCCGAACGGAGCCCTGCTCGCGCAGGGCGGCTGGCTCTTCCAGGGCAATGTCGGTCCGATGGCCCAATATACGCCTGCGACCGCCAAGCAGGTGCAGATGGCCCCGACCGCGATCGCTCCGGCCGGCGGCGGGCTGCCGCACAACAACATGCAGCCTTATCTGACGCTGAACTTCTGCATCGCCCTTCAGGGCATTTTCCCGCAGCGGCCGTAAGCACCCATTTTCCCGGGGCGCTCCGCGGCCCGGCCCATGAAGGAACGATGAGATGTCCGAACCCTTCCTGTCAGAGATCAAGATCTGCGCGTTCAACTTCCCGCCCAAGGGGTGGGCGCTGGCGAACGGGCAGCTGCTTCCGATCAACCAGAACCAGGCGCTGTTCGCGCTGCTCGGCACCCGCTACGGCGGCAACGGCCAGACCAACTTCGCGCTTCCCAATTTGCGCGGACGGGTGCCGATCCACATGAGCGCCGACCACACGCTCGGCGAGGCGGCCGGATCGTCGGCGGTGACGATCAACATCCAGCAGCTTCCGACCCACACCCACGTCCCCATCGCGATCAACGACCTGGCTCCCGCCGACGACAGCGGAGTCAATGTCGACAATACCAAGCTGCCCGCCCAGCCCCAGGTCTCGACCGGGGTCACCACCGTGCCGGGCAGCATGTACGGAACGACCATCGGCGGCGGCGTGATGAAGGCGGACGCGATCACCAATGTCGGCGGATCGCAGCCGCACAACAATATGATGCCCTATCTGGTGCTGAACTTCATCATTGCGCTCCAGGGGATCTTCCCCTCGCAGAACTAAGGGTTGGGCCCGCGACGCTAGCGCGGAGCGGGGAAGGAGGGCGGCCGGCCGGGGGGCGATCGGCCGCCCTTTTTCGCGTCCCGCGCAGGTCGGGCGCTCAGGCTATGGCGGGCTCTTCCGGCGAAGCGAGGCTCGCCGCCCATTCGCAATGTTCGAGGCTGATCGGATCGGTGAAGCGGCCGCCCATCCGGCCGCCGATCTGCCAGCGCACCTGCGCCTCGACCGCGCCGACGCCGGGCACCTCCAGCCACACCGAACAGCCGATCCGCACCGGCTCCGGACAATCGGCCATGAAGCCCGAGGTCGAGACGTTGCGCACCACGATCTCCACCATGGTCTTGTCGAACGGACGCATGCGCGCGGCCCCCGCCACGTCGGTGCGCGCGGTACCTCGATCCCTGAACCGTGCCTTCGCTTCGTCGCGAGTCACCGGCGGCCTTCCATGGTGGTGGAGAGCCATTATCGGGCCCGGCAAGTGAAGGAGACGTAAACGCCGAGCCGCCCGCGGCGGCGCCCTGCCCTTCTGCGAACAGACCCGCTATCGAGGGGGTTCGATGCCGACTCGCGCCGCAGCCTTCCTTGCCCTGCCGCTCCTCCTCCTCGCCGCCTGCGAGAAGGAGGAAACGGGGCCGATCGCGGTCAGCGCGGTGGGAGGCGCGCCCACCCTCGCCAACCCCAGCGCCGCGCCGCTCGACCCTCCTTCCGCCTTCCTGATCGACAGCGCCGCCCAGGGCCTGGTCCGCTTCGACGCGA
>VBAE01000192.1:0-1495 GCA_005882415.1 Alphaproteobacteria bacterium
AGTTCGGCTGAAGTCGGCAGGTGCAGTACGGCCATCGATTTTACGGACCCTGCAGCCATGCCATGGCGAGTGCGGGAAGATTGGCGCGCCCGGAAGGATTCGAACCTCCGGCCCTCAGATTCGTAGTCTGATGCTCTATCCAGCTGAGCTACGGGCGCGCGGTAGGCCGGGCACATAAGGGGAAGGCGCGGGGGGCGCAACCCCGTTGCTCGCTAAACAGGAGGCGCATAGGGAATGACGATGCACCGCCCCCTCCCCCGCTTCTGCGCCGCCGCCCCCGCCCTGCTGCTCGCAAGCCTCGCCGCCGGCTGCGCGGCTCCGGGCGACTTTCCCTCACTTCAGCCGCGGCCGATCGAGCGGGCCCTGGCCGAAGCCGACGCAGCGCCCGATCCCGTCCCGGCGCCCGCCGATGCCGAGACGGTCGGGAAGGCCGAGGCGCTGCTCGGCAAAATCCAGGGCGGCGGCAGGGACTTCGGTGCGCTTCTGCCCGAGGTGCGGCGGCGAGCAGCGGCGGCGGGCGCGTCGGGGAGCGACAGCTGGATCGAGGCCCAGCAGGCGCTGTCGCGGCTCGAGGCGACGCGGGCGGAGACGGTCAAGGCACTGGCCGACCTCGACGCCTTCGCGCTGGCCCAGGCGGATGCTGGTGCGAACCCGGCGACGGTCGAGCGGCTCGGAGCGATCACCGCCGAGGGGCAGGGAATCGCGGACGCGCAAAGGGGCGAGATCGAACGGCTGCAGGCGTCGCTCAGCGGGTAAGACCGTCATTGCGAGCGAAGCGAAGCAATCCAGTGCTGCGCCTCCGCCCGCTGGATTGCCGCGTCGCTTCGCTCCTCGCAATGACGGATCAGAAACTCAGCGACTCCTCCACCGCCGCCTTATGCGCCTTGGCGAGGGCCACATAATGGTGGACGCCCATCATGTTTCCGGCCTGCTCTTCCTCGCTGAGATCGCGGACGTACTTCGCTGGCCGCCCCGCCCAGAGCTGCCCGGCCAGGATCTTCCGCCCCGGGGCGAGCAGGCCGCCCGCCGCGAGCATTCCGCCGCTCTCGATCTCGCAGCCGTCCATCACGATCGCGCCGAGGCCGACGAAGGAGCGGTCGCGGAGGATGCAGCCGTGGACCATGGCGAGATGGCCGATCAGCACCTCGTCGCCGATGAGGGTGGGATGGCCGGCCTCATGCCCCGGGCGCGGCGAATCGACGTGGAGGACGCTTCCGTCCTGGATGTTGGTGCGGGCGCCGATTCGGATGCGATTGACGTCGCCGCGGAGCACGCAATTGTACCAGACGCTCGATTCCGCGCCGATTTCGATGTCGCCGATGAGGCGGCAGCCGGGGGCGATAAAGGCGGTCGGGTCGATGCGGGGCGAGGCCCCCTGGAAAGTCAGATTCATGGCCGCTCCGCGACGTAAGAGATGTGGGGCCGGAGCGGGTCGCCCTCGGCAAGCTTGGGGTGGAGGAAATCCATGTCGGGGCGGCGGACCATGCCGATCCGC
>VBAE01000192.1:1500-4199 GCA_005882415.1 Alphaproteobacteria bacterium
ATAGCCCTGGCTCCAATAGGAACGGCCGAGGCGCCAGCCGATCTCGATGTCGTTCGCGATCGGGGTGTCGGGGACTCCCGGCTTGAGGCCGCAGAAGCCCAGGAACGCGCCATCTTCCTTGCGCTCCATCGCCCAGAAGCAATGGCCGAGCGACTCTTGGAAGCTGTGCTGGCGGGCGACCGCCCCGGCGCAATCCTCGCGGCTGGGGATGGGGCCGAGATAGCGGGCGACCTCCTCGTCGTCGTTGATCGCGAACAGGGGCTCGGCATCCTCGTCCCGCCAACCGCGGAGGCGCAGACGCTCGGTCTCGATGACACTGTCGTCAGCGGGCACCCGGCCAATCCTCCCTTCGAAGCGCGTAGACGATCACCGGATTGCGCTCCTCGTCCCAGTCGGGATCGACATAATCGAGATCGGCGCGGCGGGCCATGCCGAGGCGGGCGATGAGGCCGCGGCTCTCCGCATTGCCCTCCGCGGTCAGCGCCACGACGAGCGGCGCCCTCAGCTTCTCGAACGCATAGTCGAGGGAGGCGATCGCGGCCTCCTTGGCGTAGCCCTGGCCCCAGGCGTCTTCGCGGAGGCGCCAGGCGATCTCGACCTCGCCCGTCACACTGCTTCCGCTGCCGTTGGCGATCTTGAGGCCGCAAAAGCCCAGGAAGGCGCCGTCCGCCTTGCGCTCGACCACCCACAGCGTGTGGCCCCTTTCCTCCTGCAGCCGGGTGAGACGGCGGCCGACCTCCGCCATCCATTCCCTCGTCCTGACCCCGCCCAGCCAGCGCATCACTTTGGGCGTGTTGCAATGGACGTGGAGGCGCTCGTCGTCCCCCTCCCGCCATTCGCGCAAGGTGAGCCGCTCGGTCTCGATCATCGCTTGAGGACTTCCGGGGCGAAGGCGCTCCAGCCTTCGAGCAGCGGCAGGATGGTCGCATAATCGTCGGTCCAGCCCTCGAAGCCTGGCCGCGCCCGGAGCGGCCGCCAATGGACTGCGTCGTCTGCGCTTCCGATCTTGAGGTTCGCGATGGTCCGCGGCTGCCGGGCCAGAGCCACCCAGACCGACATGGTGGCATTGCGCCAATCCTCCTCGGCGGTCGGCACGTAGCTGTAGACCGCAGCCGACCAGCCGCCCTTCTTCGCCGCCGCCGCGAGCACCGGCTCGAGGTTGAGATAGCGGTTGGAGATGTGGATGAGGAGGAGGCCGTCCGGCTTCAGCACCCGGCGGTAGACCTGCATCGCCTCCCGCGTGAGGAGGTGGGTGGGCACCGCGTCGGAGGAGAAGGCGTCGACGGCGAGGATGTCGAACTGCCCGGCCGGCTGGCGCGAGAGGCTGAGCCTCGCGTCGCCGAGCACGATCATGGCCTGGGGCGCGCAGCGGCGGAGGAAGGAGAAGGACCCGGAATCGCGCGCGACGTGGACCATCGCCGGGTCGATCTCGAAGATCCGCCAGTCCTGGCCCGGCTCGGCATAGCAGCTGAGCGTCCCCGTTCCGAGGCCGACGATCCCGATATGGGCGCCGGGTCCGTGAAAGATTTCGGCGGTGGAGAGGGCGTAGCCGATTCCGGAGCGGCGGGCGGAATAGGTGGTCGGCTCGGTCTCCTGGCCGGGGGTGAGGTTCTGGATGCCGTGGAGGGGGGTGCCGTGGGGCAGCGTGCGCGCCGGTGGGCGGGTGCGGCTGGAGACGGTGTAGATGCCGAACCAGGAGCGGGTCCGCACCCCCTCGCGCGACTGTTCGAGCGTGTGCCAGCCGCCATAGCTCATCATCAGGGCAGCGAGGCAGGCGGCGAAGGGCAGGCGGCGGCCGACATAGACAAGCGCGACCAGCGAGATGAGGATGCTGCAGCTGAGCGATGTCAGCGGGCCGATGACGGCGAGCGGCCTCAGGTCGGCGACCCAGGACAAAGCGAGGACGAAGGCGACGAGTGCAGCGGTGAGCCAGCGGGGAGCTCGGGCTGCCCAGGGCACGAGCGGCTGCTGGGGAAGCAGGAGCGCCCCGGCGAGGATCAGAAGCGGGTGCTCGTAGGACCAGTCGAACACCAAAGGCGCGACGATCGCGCAGAAGAAGCCGCCGATCACCCCGCCCACCGCCATCGCCAGGTAGAAAGCGGTTAGATGGCCGGGCCCCGGGCGGAGGCGGTAGAGCTCGGCATGAAGGGCGGTGGAGAGGGCGAAGAGCAGGATGAGGCCGAGGCTGGCGGTGAAGATGGGGAGGTTCGACCCGCTGCTGAACGCGAAGCCGCCGGAGATGAGCAGCACCAAAGGCGCTGCGGCGAGGGTGAGGCCGGCGAGGCCTCGGCGGACCGCGAAGGCGGCGACGAAGCTCAGCAGATAGAGGCTGAGCGGGACGACGCAGAGCAAGGGGATTGCGACGATGTCGGTGGTGAGATGGGTCGTCGTCGACAGCATCAGGCCGGACGGGACGGCCGCGAGCAGCACCCAGTGGGCGAGGCAGCGCTTGCTCGGCGGCGGCTCGTCGGAGCGCTGCACCGCCTCCACCGCATGGGCTGGGATCGTGAGCGCGCAGGCGCCGACGAGAAGGACGAGTAGCGCATAGCCGGAGGTCCAGAGCAGGCTCTGCTCTCTCAATGTGAGGAGCGGCTCCACGACCAGCGGATAAGAGAGGAGGCCGGCGAGGCTTCCGAGGTTCGACGCGGCGTAGAGGGCGTAGGGCTCGCCGCGGGCGCTCTCCAGCGCGTACCAGCGCT
>VBAE01000193.1 GCA_005882415.1 Alphaproteobacteria bacterium
CGTCAACCATGTGGGCGCCGTCCTACAACCACTCTTCAGTCGCACGCGTATGGTTGAGGCAGGGCGTCGTTGGGAGAAAAGCATGAACGAGCGCGTCGTCGGGCCCATCCAGGGCTACTACATCGCCAGCTATGCGTGCGAGATGGGAGAGTTGGGCGACCGCTTCCTCGGCTTCGCCAAGCTGTGCCGTGCCCGGCCCGAGGACTACTGGCTGGCGAGCGCCTGCGCGAAGTTCAGTGCCGATGACGTCACCGACTCACCCGAAACCGCGATGGACAGCGCCGAAAGCCGTGCGCGGATGCAGATCGCCAACATGTCGATGCATCCGGCCTAGCGCGCCAGCGGCAGGCGCGTCGTGTTCTTCACTTCCTCCATCACCGCGTACGTACGCGTCTCGCGCACGCCGGGCAGCTGCCACAGCACCGTGCCCGCGAAATCGCGGTAGGCCTGCATGTCGGCCATGCGAGTCTTCAGCAGGTAATCGAAGCCGCCCGCCACCATGTGGCACTCCATGATCTCGCCGCGCACCTGCACCGCGGCATTGAATGCCTCGAACACGTTCGGCGTCGTGCGGTCGAGAAGCACTTCCACGAACACCAGCATGCCCGCGCCCAGCTTGAGCGGGTTCAGCCGCGCCTCGTAGCCCAGGATGTAGCCCTCGCGCGCGAGGCGCTGCACGCGCGCCAGCACGGCGGTCGGCGAGAGGGCGACGGCCTCGGCCAGCTTGAGGTTGGCGATGCGGCCGTCCCGCTGCAGGACGTCCAGGATCTTCAGGTCGATCTTGTCCAGATCAGAGGTTTCCGCCGCCATTCGTAGTGAATCATTCGTCCGATTCACGGAATTTAGCGCAAAACTCACCACAAGAACCGGGACGATGCGGATATTCCCAACCGCCTCTTGGTGACCCCATGACCGACCCCGCGTCGCCGGACGTCCAGCGCCTGCCCAACCCGTACCGCCCCGAGGCCGAGGTGGTGCGGCGCCGGCATCCGCCTCCGTTCTGGGCGATGGAAAGCCTGCTCAAGGAGTACCCGATCTCGTCCGCCGAAGGCCTGGCGCTCATGCGATTGGCCGAAGCACTCTTGCGCGTGCCCGATGCCGAGACGGCGATCGCGCTTACCGCGGACCAGCTGGGCCGCGCCGACTTCGAAGGCGCAGCGGACGGCGCACTGGCGCGCCTGTCGCAAGCCGCGATCACGATGTCCAAGAAAATGCTGCCGCAGGAGGAGCACCCGGGCGTCTTCGGCCGCCTTGGCGCGCGCACCGTCGTCGCGGCGACCTTGCGCGCCGTGCAGCTGCTCGGCCGCCAGTTCGTGCTGGGCCAGGACATCGTCGAAGCGATGGATGCCGCGCACGATGCGCGCCGCGACCTGCCGAACCTGCGCTTTTCCTTCGACATGCTCGGCGAAGGCGCGCGCACCGAACACGACGCGCAGCGCTACCTCGCGAGCTACACGCACGCCATCGAGGCGATTGCGTCGCGCGCCAGCGTCCACGGCCCCGTCGAGCGCAACGACGGCATCTCGATCAAGCTGTCGGCCCGCGAGCTCGTGCCCCGCGTGTGGCAGCTGGCCGCGCAGGCGGCACGCGCCAACATCAACCTGACGATCGACGCCGAGGAAGTCGACCGCCTGGAGATCTCCCTCGACGTTTTCGAAGCGCTCGCTGCGCAGGTGGCAAAGCACCATCCGCACTGGCAAGGTTTCGGGCTGGCGCTGCAGGCCTACCAGACGCGCGCGCTCGAACTGATCGAAACGGTGTCGGGCATCGCGCGGCGCCACGGCATCCGCCTGATGTGCCGGCTGGTCAAGGGCGCGTACTGGGATGCCGAGATCAAGCGCGCGCAGGAGATGGGCCTGCCGCACTACCCCGTGTTCACGCACAAGCACCACACCGACGTCTCCTACCTCGCCTGCGCACGCGCGTTGCTGGCGGCGCAGGACGTGATCTACCCGCAGTTCGCCACGCACAACGCCGGGACCCTCGCGGCGATCGTGCAGATGGCGCGCAAGTCCGGCGCGCGGTTCGAGCTGCAACGGCTGCACGGCATGGGCGAAGGAATCTATCGCGAGGTCCTGAAGGACGGCGAACTCGCGTGCCGCGTGTATGCGCCGGTGGGCCAGCACCGCGACCTGCTCGCCTACCTGGTGCGCCGGCTGCTGGAGAACGGCGCCAATTCCTCGTTCGTGCACCAGCTCGCGGACGAATCGGTCGGCATGGACGAACTGCTGGATTCGCCGCTGCGCCTCGAGACGAAGCAATCGCTGCCCTTGCCGCCGCAGCTGTATGGCGCGATCCGTCCGAACAGCACGGGTGTCGACCTCACCGTTGCGCAGATGCGCGCGCCGCTGCTCGCGGCGTACGCGCAGGTGCAGGTGCCGGCCGTTCCCGAATTCGATCCGGCGCGAGCCGACGAAGCGCTGCAGCGCTCGATGGCGGCCTTCCGCGGTTGGTCCGGCACGCCGGTCGCCGCGCGTGCGCGCATCCTGCGCGCTGCGGCCGATGCGATGGACGAAAGACTGCCGCAGCTGTGCGCGGTCATCGTCAGGGAGGCTTTCAAGACCTGGGGCGACGCCGTGGCCGAAGTGCGCGAAGCGGTTGATTTCCTGCGCTACTACGCGGGTGAAGCCGAGCGCATCATGCAACCCGTCGAACTGCCGGGCCCGACGGGCGAAAGCAACGAACTGCGCCTGCTGCCGCGCGGCGCGTGGGTGTGCATCAGCCCGTGGAATTTCCCGCTCGCGATCTTCACCGGCCAGGTGGCCGCAGCGCTGGCGACAGGGAACACGGTGCTGGCCAAGCCGGCGGAGCAGACGCCCGCGATCGCGCTCGAAGCCGTGAGGCTGCTGCACACCGCCGGCGTGCCGCGCGACGCGCTGCAGTTGTTGCACGGGCCCGGCGAAACCGTCGGCGCCGCGCTCGTCGAGCATCCGGGGATCGCAGGTGTCGTCTTCACCGGTTCGACGCCGGTGGCGCGGACCATCAACCGAACGCTCGCCGGCAAGGACGGCCCCATCGTCCCGCTGATCGCGGAGACCGGCGGCATCAACGCGATGGTCGTCGACTCGACGGCGCTGCCCGAACAGGTCGCCGACGCGGTGGTGCAAAGCGCGTTCCGCTCGGCCGGCCAGCGCTGCTCGGCATTGCGTTTGCTCTGCGTCCACGAAGGCATCGCCGACGGCGTGATCGAGATGATCCAGGGCGCGGCGCGCGAGCTCGTCGCAGGCGACGCAGCGGACCTGCGCACGGACGTCGGGCCGGTCATCGACGGCCAAGCGTATGAAAGCCTGATGCGCAACATCAAGCGCCTGCATGCCGAAGCGCGCGCCTTGCTGCCTCCGGGCAATTTCCCGCCCGCATCGCGCTTGATCGCGCCGCAAGCGTTCGAAGTGACGAGCGTTGCCGAAGTGAAGCAGGAAATCTTCGGGCCGGTGCTGCACATCGTGCGCTGGAAGGGCGACCCGCAGGCGCTGATCGACGAGATCAACGCGCTGGGCTATGGCCTCACGCTGGGAATCCAGACGCGCATCGACACGCGCGCGGATGCACTGGCGCGCCGCGCACGCTGCGGCAACGTGTACGTCAACCGGAACATCATCGGGGCCGTGGTGGGCGTGCAGCCCTTCGGCGGGGAAGGCTTGTCGGGCACCGGCCCGAAAGCCGGCGGCCCGCATTACCTTTATCGCTTCTGCGCCGAGCAGACGCTCACGATCAACACCACCGCGGCGGGCGGGAACGTGGCCCTGCTCGCGTGAAGCCGCTGGATCGCATCAACCCATCTGGATCTGTTTCTTCAGCTGCGATGCTTCCTGGTGCGCGCGCTGGATCGCCTGCTGCAACTGCGGGTCGACGCTGCCGCCGGCCTGCTTGCACGCCTGCAGGGCGCGGTCCGCGGCCTGCTCGAGCTGCAGCACGGGCTCGCGCAGCTTCGACGTATCGCCCTGCTGCTGCGAGCCGCCGCTGGAGCTGCACGCCTGTTGCGCCTGCCGGGCCTGCTGGTGCAGGGCCTCGACGGACTGCTGGAGCTGGCCCGGCGCGGACTTGGCCGCGCGCTTGGCTTCATCGGCGGATTCTTCGATGCCGTCGATGCGTTGCTTGAGATCGTTGAACTGCATAGGTGTACCTCCATCAAGGAACCCGCAGCGTACGGATGACGAGGCTCAGCGCGACGTAGGACGTGCGCTCGTTTGCGGCGGAGCC
>VBAE01000127.1 GCA_005882415.1 Alphaproteobacteria bacterium
CGGCACGGCGCTCTCGGCCGGAGAGACAGCGGCCGAGGCCTGGGTCAACGCCGCCCAGATCGGCTATCAGAACGACAGCGAAGTCGCCGCGCTCTCCGATGGCGGCTGGGTCGTCGTCTGGCACGACGACCGCAACGACGGCAATTCCGGCGGTATCTTCGCCCAGCGCTACAATAGCTCCGGCGCCAAGGTGCATCTTGACGGCAGCGCGCTGACCGGCGGCGCGACCAGCGACGAGGTCCAGGTCAATTTCGCAACCGCCGGCGACCAGCGCCACCCGTCCGTCGTCCAGATCGAGGACGGCTCGCTGGTCTTCACCTGGACGACCCCGGATGCAGTCGGAAACGGCGTGGTCGCGCGCTTCTTCCACCCCAACGGAACCAGCAGCGGCGAGATCGCGATCAGCTCGACGGCGACCTTCGACCAGCAGAACACGGCCGACGGCATCGATTCCGGCAACACCATCGCCGCGCTCGCCGACGGCCGCGCGGTGGTGGTCTGGAACTCCTACCAGCAGGACGGCTCCGTCCAGGGCATTTACGGCCAGATACTGAACGCCGACGGGACCCTCTCCGGCTCCGAATTCCGGGTCAACAGCTACAGCTTCGACCAGCAGCAGGAGCCGCAGGTGGAAGCGCTGCCGGACGGCGGCTTCATGGTGGTGTGGACGTCCCAATATCAGGACGGCTCGGAATGGGGCGTCTACGGCCAACGCTACGATTCCACCGGCGACGAGGTCGGAACGGAATTCCGTGTGAACCGCGCCACCGGCGGCGACCAGAGCTCGCCCGCGATCGCGGTGCAGCCGAACGGCACCGGCATCATCGTCGCTTATGAGGGGCAGGACGGCAGCGGCTACGGAGTCTATGACGTCCGCCTGCCGCTCCCCGACGCGAACCTCCCCCAGGCGGTCGAGCGCGCCGGCCTCGAGCAGCAGGTCAACCTCTTCACCACCGGCGACCAATATGGCGCTCAGGTCGCGAAGCTGAGCGACGGCACTTATGTCGTCGTCTGGCAGTCGGCCGGTCAGGACGGGTCGAGCTGGGGCGTCTACGCCCGCCATTTCGACGCGGACGGCGATCCCTTGCTGTGGAACGACGGCAATGGCGGCACCGTCGCCGAGCTCCGGATCAACCTCACCACCTCGTCGGACCAGTCCGTGCCGCACATAGCCGCGCTCCCCGACGATGGCGTTGCGGGCAACGGCCTCGCCGACGGCGGCTTCGTCGTCACCTGGGAGAGCCAGACGGGCACCGGCACCGGCTACGACATCATGGCCCGCCGCTTCGCCGCCGACGGCACCGACGTTCCGCTGAAGGATTCAGCCGGCAACCCGACGACCGAGCTTACAATCAGCCAGGGCTCGGGCGGCAACGACCATAATGGCCGGGTCGCGGTCGCCGCGGACGGAAGCTTCACGGTGATCTTCCAGTCCGACCGCGACGGCTCGTCCTGGAGCATCGCCTCCCACCATGTCGACACGACCGGCAAGCTCGCCCCGGGCGCCGACAACATCGTCAACCAGAACACCGACGGAGAGCAGCGCGATGCCGAGATCGTCGCCCTGGCCGACGGCAGCTTCGTCGCGGTCTGGCACAGCTACGGCCATGACGGCTCGAGCTGGGGCGTCTACGGCCGAGCGCTCGATTCCTCGGGCGCCGCGGTGGGTCCGGAATTCCTGATCGACACCTATACCGACGGCGAGCAGACCTGGCCCGGAATCGCGGCGCTGACCGGCGGCGGTTTCGTCGTCGTCTGGAACAGCGCGACCGGGTTCGACGACGACACCAGCGGCTACGGAATCGCCGGCCAGCTCTACGACAGCGCCGGCCATGCCGTCGGCTCGGAATTCCTGATCAACGGCATCGGCCGCGACAACCAAGTCACTCCGCAGGTCCTCGCCACCCAGGACGGCGGCTTCATCGTCGCCTGGAACAGCGACAATGCCGACGGCAACGGCGTCGGCGTCTCAGGTCGCCGCTTCGACGCCCAGGGCCACGCCACCGAACCGTTCGGCAACGACTTCCAGATCAACACTTATTCCGCAGGCTATCAGGGCGACGTCGCCCTTGCCTTGCTCGACCGCGGCTTCGTCGCCGTGTGGGCCAGCCAGGGCCAGGACGGCAGCGGCTACAGCGTCCAGATGCAGCGCTTCGAAGGCGCCGGCCTCGAGCCGCCGCCCTACATCGTCGACCAGGTCCATGGCGGCGACAGCGCCACCGATCATATTTATTCGACCATCCAGGCCGCGATCGACGACGCTCCCCAGGGCCAGACGATCCTCCTAAAGGGCGGCACCTACAATGAGAGCGTTGTCGTCAGTCAGGACGACCTCCGGATCATCAACGAGCCCGGCGCGGTGGTCACCGTCAACGGCACCACCGGGCCGGCCTTCACCGTTCCCGATGCCGTGAACGTGACCTTCCGCGGCGACCTGGCCGAGAATTTCAACCTCGCCTCGGCCGGCCACGACGTGATCGTCTTCCTCGGCCACAATGGCGGCAGCCACGTGGATTCGATCACCGTCGCCGCTTCCGACGCACACAGCGCGCTCGCCTTCGCGGCCGGCCAGAACGGCATCCTCGTCGAAAACAGCGTCTTCTCGGGCTCGGGCAGCGGCACCGCCCTCGTCGAGGTGCTCGGCACGACGAGCGGCGGCGATGCTTCGACCAACGTCACCGTCACCGGCAACAGCTTCAGCTCCAACGGCGGGCCCGGAGTCTATTCCGAGGCGACGGGCGGCGAGATCAGCCAGAACGTCTTCGCCGGCACCACCACGCCCGCCACGGCGGCGCTGTGGATCCTCGGCGCGGGCGCGGACATCAACACCAACAGCTTCTCGGCGCTAAACGGCCCGCATTTCCGCGACGGCGCCAATGCTTATACCGAAACCACGGTGATCGCGCAGAACAGCTTCCCCAACGGCTGGGCACGGATCTCGGGCGGCAACATCATCTACGCCTCCCTGCCGCAGGCGGTGGGCGCCACCGTGGCGAACGACAGCCTGATCGTCTCCGGCGGCAATTGGGGCGGCGCTCCCGTCACCGTCAACGCCGACAATCTGAACGTCTCCGCCCCCGGCGGCACCACGCCCGCCACGGGCATCAACGTCCAGCTCGGCGCGGGCGTCGCCCAGATCACCCTCGCCGACGCGGCCCCGATCGCGGTCACCGGCAACGCCCTCGCCAACGTCATCACCGGCAATAGCGGCAACAACGTGCTGTCCGGCGGCGATGGGGCGGACGTCATCGACGGGGGCGCCGGCAACGATACTTTGAGCGGCAATGACGGCAGCGACAGCCTGACCGGCGGCTCGGGCAACGACATCGTCAACGGCGGCCTCGGCGACGATTCGATCAGCGTCGACGTCAACACTTCCGGCCTCGACAGCATCGACGGCGGCGGCGGTAACGATGCTCTCTCCATCGCGACGTGGGAGCACACAGCGAACGACGACTTCACTCTCGCAGCTAATGGCGCAGCGGCGGAGCTTTCCAACGGCGGCTTCGTCCGGGTTTCCTCAGCCGCGGTCGAGACGCTGACCGTGAACCTCGTCAACAGCGCCGATCTTACCGTCCAGGGCGCGCCCACTGGCGTGACCCTGGTGGTCGCCAATGGTGACGCCGGCGTCAACGAAGTGAACAGCGCCGCGGCCGGAGTCGACGTCACCTTCACCGGCGCCCAGGGCAACGATGTCTTCACCGGCGGCGGGAGCGGCGTCGACACCATCCGCTACGTCAACGACGCAGCGACCTCGGTGCTGGTCAACCTCGGCTCGAGCGACCTGGTCGTCGGCCCGGCCACCGTCGCGGCCGGCACTGCACGCGACGAATATGGCCACACCGACACCGTCTCCGGAGTCGACCGGGTCGTCACCGGCGCGGGCGCCGACACGGTCCGCGGCGGAGCGGCCGACGAACGGATCGAGACCGGCTCCGGCAACGACGTGCTCGACGGCGGCGCGGGCAACGACACGCTCGACGGCGGCCTGGGCAATGACGCGATGACCGGCGGGGCAGGCAACGACGTCTTCATCGTCGACAACGCCTCCGACACCGTCGCTGAAAACGCGGGGGAAGGCACGGACGAGGTCCGAACCGCCCTCGCCAGCTACAGCATTGCGGGCGTGGCCAATGTCGAGAACCTCACCGGCACCGCCACTAGCGGCCAGAGCCTCACCGGCAATTCGCTCGCCAATGTCATCGCCGGAGGCATCGGCGCCGACACGATGACCGGCGGGGCAGGGGACGACACTTACGTCGTCAACAATGCCGCCGATTCCGTTGTGGAAGCGGCCGGCGGCGGCATCGACCTGGTGCAGAGCTCCGTCACCCACACGCTCGCGGCTGAGGTCGAGAATCTCACTTTGACCGGCACCGTCGGTATCAACGGCACCGGCAACGGCCTCGACAATGTCATCACCGGCAACTCCGCGTCCAACGCGCTAAGCGGCGGTGCAGGCAACGACACGCTCGACGGAGGCCTCGGCGCCGATGCGATGACCGGCGGCACCGGCAACGACACCTATGTCGTGGACAACGCCTCCGACACGGTCACCGAGGCCGCGAGCGAAGGCACGGACACCGTCCAGTCCTCGATTACCTACACCCTCGGCGCCAACGTCGAGAACCTGGTCCTGACCGGCATCGCCGCGATCAACGGCACCGGCAACACGCTCGCCAACACCATCACCGGCAACGCCGCCGCAAACCTTATCGACGGCGGCACCGGCGCGGACGCGATGATCGGCGGCGGCGGCAACGACTCCTATGTCGTCGACAACGTCGCCGACACCATCACCGAAGCGACCGGCGGCGGCACCGACAGCGTGTCCTCCTCCGTCACCTACACCCTCTCCGCCGAGGTCGAGAATCTGACTCTCACCGGCGTTGGCAACATCAACGGCACCGGCAACACCTCGGTCAACGTGATCACCGGCAATTCCGGCAACAATGTCCTCAATGGCGGGGCAGGGGCCGACACCCTCACCGGCGGCGCGGGCAACGACACCTATGTCGTGGACAATGCGCTGGATTCGGTGGTCGAGCTCGCCGGCGGCGGCACAGACCTGGTCCAGACCTCGGTCACCTACACGCTCGCAGCCGAGGTCGAGAACCTCACCTTGACCGGAAGCGCCGCGATCAACGGCACCGGCAACGGCCTCGCCAACACCATCATCGGCAACAGCGGCGCCAACCAGATCGACGGCGGCGCGGGCGATGACGTGCTGGACGGCGGCGCGGGGGCGGACAAGCTCACCGGCGGCGCCGGAAACGACAGCTTCACCGTCGACAACGTCGCCGACACCATCGTCGAGCTCGCCGGCGGCGGCACCGACAGCGTCTCCGCCTCGGTCAGCTACACCCTCTCGGCGGAGGTCGAGAATTTGACCCTCACCGGAGTGGCCGCGATCAACGGCACCGGCAACGCGTCCGCGAACACGATCACCGGTAACAGCGGCGCCAACATCCTGGACGGCGGAGCAGGCGCCGACACTCTGGCCGGCGGCGCGGGCGACGACACCTATGTGGTCGACAACGCCCTCGACGTGGTGACCGAGCTCGCCGGCGGCGGCACCGACACCGTGCAATCCTCGGTAAGCTGGACACTCGGGGCCGAGCTGGAGAATCTCACCCTGACCGGCACCGGCGCGATCAACGGCACCGGCAACGCGCTTGCCAACATCCTCAACGGCAATAGCGGCGCCAATATCCTCGACGGCGGCGCCGGCGCCGACACGATGGCAGGCGGCGGCGGCAACGATAGCTACGTCGTCGACAATGCCGGGGACGTGGTGACGGAGCTCGCCGGCGGCGCCACCGACACCGTCTCCGCCTCCGTCAGCTACACGCTCGGCACCGAGGTCGAGAACCTCACCCTCACCGGCAGCGCGGACCTCAACGGCACCGGCAACGCCCTCGCCAACACCCTCACCGGCAATAGCGGCAACAACATCCTCGACGGCGGCGCGGGCGCGGACACCATGGCCGGCGGCGCGGGCAACGACACCTACCTCGTCGACAACGCCGGCGACATCGTCACCGAGGCGGCGGGCGGCGGCACCGACAATGTCCAGTCCTCGGTCAGCTACACCCTCTCGGCCGAGGTCGAGAACCTGACCCTCACCGGCGCCGCCGACATAAACGGCACCGGCAACGCTCTCGCCAACAGCATCGCCGGCAATAGCGGCGCCAACATCCTGGACGGCGGCGCGGGCGCCGACACGCTGGCCGGCGGCGCGGGCAACGACACCTATATCGTCGACAATGCCGGCGACACGGTCACCGAGCTCGCCGGCGGCGGCACCGACACCGTCCAGTCGTCGGTCACCTATACGCTGGCCGCGGAGGTCGAGAATCTCATCCTCACCGGCACTGCCTCCACCGGGGTCGGCAACGCGCTCGCCAACACCATCACCGGAAATGCGGCCAACAATCTCCTCTATGGCCTGGGAGGCGCCGACACCCTGATCGGCGGCGGCGGCGACGACACCTACTTCGTCGACGATGCCGGCGACGTCGTCGTCGAAGCGGCGGGCGGCGGCACCGCGGACTCCGTGCAGAGCTCGGTGAGCTACACGCTCTCCGCGGAGATCGAGCTTCTCACCCTCAACGGCACCGGCAACATCAACGGCACCGGCAACGGCCTCGACAACATCATCGCCGGCACGATCGGCGACAATATTTTGGACGGAGGCGCGGGCGCCGATCGCCTCTCCGGCGGCCTCGGCAACGACACCTATATCGTCGACAATGTCGGAGACGTGGTGACGGAGCTCGCCGGAACCGGCACCGACAATGTCCTGAGCTCGATAACCTACACCCTCGCCTCCGAGGTCGAGAACCTCACCTTGACGGGGACCGGCGCGATCAACGGCACCGGCAACGTCCTCGCCAACGTCATCACCGGCAACAGCGGCAACAACGTCCTCGACGGCGGTGCGGGCGCCGACAGCCTCGCCGGGGGCCTCGGCAACGACACTTATGTGGTCGACAATGCGGGCGACGTGGTGACCGAGGCCGCGGGCGGCGGCACCGACACCGTCAACGCCTCGATCAACTACACGCTCACCGCCGAGGTCGAGAACCTCGTCCTGACCGGCGGCGTCGGGTCGAGCGGCACCGGCAACGCGCTCGCCAACTCGATCACCGGCAACACCGGCAGCAACATCCTCGACGGAGGCGCCGGAGCGGATACGATGGCGGGCGGCATCGGCAACGACACCTACATCGTCGACAATGCGGGCGACATCATCGTCGAGCACGCAGGCGGCGGCGTCGACACCGTCCAGGGCTCCGTCAGCTACACGCTCTCCGCCGAGATCGAAAATCTGACGCTTACCGGCGCCGGCGCGTTGAGCGGGCAACGACACGCTGGTGGGCGGCGGCGGCACCGATGCGATGACCGGCGGCGCGGGCAACGACATTTATGTTGTCGATGACGCGACCGACACCGTCACCGAGGCGGCAGGCGGCGGAACGGACACCGTCCAGTCCTCCATCTCCTACACGCTCGGCTCGGAGGTCGAGAATCTCGTCCTGACCGGCGCAGGCGTGATCGCCGGCACCGGCAACGCACTCGCCAACAGCCTCACCGGCAATGCAGCGGCGAACACGCTCGACGGCGGCGCAGGCGCGGACTCGATGGCGGGCGGCGCGGGCGACGACACCTATATCGTCGACAATGCCGGCGACACCATCGCCGAGCTCGCCGGCGGCGGCACCGACTCCGTCTCCAGCTCGGTCAGCTACACCCTCTCCGCCGAGGTCGAGAATTTGACCCTTACCGGCGCCGCCGCGATCAACGGCACCGGCAACGCCTCCAACAACATCCTCACCGGCAACAGCGCCGCCAACGTGCTGACCGGCGGCGCGGGCGACGACACTTACGTCATCGACGCATCCGACACCGTGGTCGAAGCCGCGGGCGGGGGCACCGACACCATCGTCTCCGCCGCCACCTACACGCTCGGCGCGGAGCTGGAGAATTTGACCCTCACCGGCGCCGCCGCGATCAACGGCACCGGCAATGCGCTGAACAATGTCATCCTCGGCAACTCCGCCGCCAACATCCTCACCGGCGGCGACGGTAACGACATACTGAACGGCGGCCTCGGCGCGGACAGCATGACCGGCGGCCTCGGCGACGACACCTACGTGATCGACAGCCTCTCCGACTCGGTCGCCGAGCTCTCCGGCCAGGGCACCGACACCATCCAGAGCAGCATCGCCTGGACGCTTGGCGCCACCTTCGAGAATCTCGTCCTCACCGGCTCGGCCAACATCAACGGCACCGGCAATGCCTCGGCGAACAGCCTCACCGGCAATGCGGGCAACAATATCCTCGACGGCGGCCTCGGCGCCGACGCGATGGCGGGCGGGGCAGGCAACGACACCTTCCTCGTCGACAATGCCGGCGACACCGTGTCCGAAAACGCGGGCGAGGGCGCCGACACCGTCCAGTCCTCGGTGAGCTTCACCCTCGGCGCCAATATCGAAGGGCTGACCCTCACCGGCACGGCCAATTTGAACGCCACCGGCAACGACATCGCCAACGCGCTGAACGGCAATGCCGGCAACAACGTCCTGAACGGGGGCCTCGGCGCAGACGTCATGACGGGCGGCGACGGCGACGATATCTACCTGGTCGACAATAGCGGCGACAAGGCGAACGAGGTCAGCGCGACAGGCGGCAACGACCTCGTCCAGTCCTCGGTGAGCTTCGCCCTCGGCGCCAATGTCGAGCGCCTGACCCTCACCGGCACCGGCAACATCACCGCCGTCGGCAATGCGCTCAACAACGTGCTTCTCGGCAATAGCGGCAACAACACCCTCTCGGGCGGCGCGGGTGCCGATACGATGACCGGCGGCCTCGGCAACGACATCTACATCGTCGACGAAGCGGGCGACGTGGTCGCGGAAAGCTCAGGCGGCGGCACCGACCGCGTCGACTCGGCGATCAGCTACACGCTCGGTGCCTTCGTCGAGAATTTGACCCTCACCGGCACGTCGGCGATCGGCGGCACCGGCAACAGTCTCGCCAACGTCATCATCGGCAATTCCGCTGCGAACGTGCTTACCGGCGACGCGGGCAACGACATTTTGAACGGCGGCCTCGGCGCCGACAACATGGCAGGCGGAATCGGCAACGACACTTATCTGGTCGATGACGCGGGCGACGTGGTGACCGAAGCCTCGGGTGCGGGCACCGACACCGTCCAGTCGGCCATCACCTACACGCTGGGCGCCAATCTTGAGGTCCTCACCCTCACCGGAACCGCGAACATCAACGGCACCGGCAACGCGCTCGGCAACAGCTTGAACGGCAATGCCGGCGCCAACGTCCTCGACGGCGGCGGCGGCGCGGACCTCATGTTCGGCGGAAACGGCGACGACGTCTATATCGTCTCGGATCTCGGAGACCGCGCGACCGAAGTGAGCGCGGCCGGCGGCTACGACACGGTGAAACGTCATGATCGGAAATTCCGGCAACAACACCCTGCTCGGCGGCGCGGGCAACGACACGATGACCGGCGGCCTGGGCAACGACGTCTATTATGTGGACCAGGTGGGCGATGTCGTGAACGAGAATGCGGGGGAGGGGACCGACACCATCATCTCCACCATCAGCCTGACCCTCGCCTCGACCATCGAGAACCTCACCCTGAGCGGCTCGGCGGCGCTCAGCGGCACCGGCAACGCCTCCGACAACATCCTCATCGGCAATAGCGGCGCCAACACCCTGACCGGCGGCATCGGTAACGACACTCTGAACGGCGGGCTCGGCGCCGACACTTTGGTCGGCGGCATCGGCAACGACACCTACCAGATCGACGGCTCCGACATCCTCGTCGAAGCCGCCGGCGAGGGCACCGACATCGTCCAGGCCGGCTTCAACTACACCCTCCTCGACAATTTCGAAGTGCTGACCTTGACCGGGACCGGCAATATCAACGGCACGGGCAACTCGGCCGCGAACAGCCTCAATGGCAATGCCGGCAACAACATCCTCGACGGCGGCGCCGGCGCGGACCAGATGTTCGGCGGCCTCGGCAACGACATCTATGTGGTCGATAACGCCGGCGACAAGGCGACCGAGACCAGCGCCACCGGCGGCACGGACGAGGTCAGGAGCTCGGTCAGCTTCGTCCTCGGCAGCAGTATCGAGAATCTGACCCTCACCGGCTCCGCGGCAATCAACGGCACCGGCAACGCCCTCGACAACATCATCACCGGCAATAGCGGCAACAACGTGCTGATCGGCGGCGCGGGGGCGGACACGCTCGACGGTGGT
>VBAE01000128.1 GCA_005882415.1 Alphaproteobacteria bacterium
CATCACCGGGCTCGAGAATAATTGGAGCTATGTGACCGATGTCGGCAGCATTTTCTACTGGGTGACCAATGAAGGCGCGCCGCGGCTTCGGGTGGTCGCCACCGACGTCAACCGCCCGGCCTCCGAAGCGCGCGAGATCGTGGCCGAGAATGCGGCGACGCTGGAGGGCGCGGCGGCGATCGGCGACAAGCTGATCCTCTCCTACCTCGCCGATGCGAAGAGCGACGTCCGGACCTTTACGCTGGACGGAAAGCCGGTCGGCAATGTGAAGCTGCCCGGCATCGGCAGCGTGGGCGGCTTCAGCGGCGAGGCGGGCGATCCCGAGGCCTTCTTCGCCTTCACCAGCTTCAACTATCCGACCACCGTCTACCGCTACGATGCGAAGACCGGCCGGACCGAACCCTGGTTCGAGCCGAAGGTTTCCTTCGCGCCCGCGGATTTCACCGTGGAGCAGCGTTTCTACAAGTCGAAGGACGGGACGAAGATCCCGATGTTCCTCGTCTACAAGAAGGGCCTCGACCTCGGCCGGCCGCACCCGACCCTGCTCTACGCTTATGGCGGGTTCAACGTGTCGATGACCCCGGGCTTCTCGACCTCGCGCCTCGCCTGGATCGAGCAGGGCGGGGTCTATGCGATGCCGAACATCCGCGGCGGCGGCGAGTACGGCAAAGCCTGGCACGACGCCGGGCGGCTCCAGAACAAGCAGAACGTGTTCGACGATTTCATCGCGGCCGGCGAATATCTGATCGCGCAAGGGATAACGTCGAACAAGCAGCTCGCAGTCCATGGCGGATCGAACGGCGGGCTGCTGATCGGGGCGGTCGTCAACCAGCGCCCGGACCTGTTCGCCGCCGCGCTTCCGGCGGTCGGCGTGATGGACATGCTCCGCTTCAACCGCTGGACTGCAGGACGCTACTGGGTCGACGATTATGGCTATCCGGACCGCGAGGCGGATTTCCGCACGCTCTATGCCTACTCGCCCTACCACAATATCCGCTCGGGGGTCCGCTACCCGGCGGTGATGGCGACGACGGCCGACACCGACGACCGGGTCGTCCCGGGCCACAGCTTCAAGTACATGGCGGCGCTCCAGGCGGCGGACACCGGGCCGCAGCCCAAGCTGATCCGGATCGAGACCCGCGCCGGCCACGGATCGGGCAAGCCGACCGAGAAGGTGATCGAGGAATATGCCGACATGTGGGCCTTCATCGCCGCCCACACCGGGATGGAGGTCGGCCCGGTGAAATGAGCGGGCGGGGACGGGCCCGAATCGCGGTCTGGGAGGGTGGAAGCCTGTGGCTGCTCGAGACCGGGCAGGGCTTCGGCGAAACCGGCTTCCACGCCCACCACGCCGTCCAGGTCACGATCGCGCTCGGCGGCAGGTTCACGCTCGCGACGGAGGAGGAGACGGTCTCCGCTCCGGTCGCCGCGGTGGCGCCGGACGCGCCGCACCGCTTCGAATCGGACGGCCTGATCGGCTTCCTGTTCGTCGAGCCGGAGAGCCGGGCCGGGCGGCAGATCGCGGCGCGGCTGCTCGGCGGGCGTGAGATCGTGGCAGTGGAGATGCCGCTTCCGGATAACGAATTAGCTCAGCTGCGGAGTGCGCTTGACGATGGCTCCGGCGACGCATTGCTGGCCGACGCGGGGCGGGCGTTGATCGAAGCGCTTGCCGGTGAGGCCGGGCCGGTGCGCCTCCCCGACGCCCGCGTGCGCGGGGTGATCGAAGCCGCCGCGGCGAGGCTCGACGAGCCGCTGCGCCTCCCCGAAGCGGCGGCCGCCGCCGGGCTGTCGCCGGGCCGGCTCCGGCATCTGTTCGCCGAGGAGACCGGCCTGCCGTTCAAATCCTATCTTCTCTGGCTCCGCTTGGCCAAGGCGGTCGGGGCCTATGGCGCCGGCGCGAACCTCACCGAGGCGGCGCACGAGGCGGGGTTCGCGGACAGTGCCCATTTCAGCCGCACCTTCCGCCGCACCTTCGGAGCGCCCGCGACCGCGCTCAAGCGGACCAGCCCCTACGTTCAATCGCGGCCCGCGAATCGCGCTTAGAAGAGCGGCTCCACCAGCGAAGAAGGAGCTGAACGATGAAGAAGACCTGCAACTGCAACCCCTGCACCTGCACCAACTGCCGCTGCGGCAAGAACTGCAAGTGCGGCGCCGACTGCCGCTGCGGCAAGTGAGGGCCGGCCTCGCGCACCGGCGGGCGAGTCCTCGCCGGTGCGCGGGCATCCATTCTCCCGAAGGCACGGAGATCGTTTGAGTAAATCTCCCCCCTCGCCGATTAACCGTGCAGATTAGCCACTGCGCCGGACATAGGTTAGTGTCGCCCCGTACTGAGTCGCCTGTGGGGAGGCGCACTCGTCCTCCCCTGTTCGGCGGCTCGCATCGCACGCGAGGGGATGAAGCATGGCAATTGTGAACGGCACACCGGGCCCCGACACGCTCAGCGGCACCAGCGGCGACGATCAGATCAACGGCTTCGCGGGCAACGACATCATCGTCGGCTTCGCCGGCAACGATCTGATCGACGGCGGCGACGATCATGATTTCCTCCGCGGCGAGGACGGCGACGACACGATCCTCGGCGGCAATGGCGACGATTATCTGAGGGGCGGCCTCGGCAACGACATCGTCGACGGCGGCAACGGCATCGACCGCGCCGCATACGTCAACGCCCCTGGCGGCGTGACGGTAAGCCTCGCCATCCAGGGCGTTGCGCAGAATACCGGATCGGCCGGGATCGATACGCTGATCGGGATCGAGCATCTCTCCGGCACCTCCTTCGCCGACTCGCTGACCGGCAATGCCGGCGACAATTGGTTGTGGGGCGAAGGCGGCGACGACTTCTTCTCGGCCGGCGACGGCAACGACCTGGTCGAAGTCGGCACGGGCAACGTCACCGCCGACGGCGGCAGCGGCACCGACACATTCTCCTTCTTCAACAATGCCGAAGCCTATCCGGGCGGAGTCACCCTCTCGCTTCTGCTCCAGGGCGGCGCGCAGGCGGCCGGGCCGGGGACGATAACGATCAGCGGCTTCGAGAATCTCTCCGGCTCCGCGGTCAATGACAGCCTGACCGGCGACAATGGCGCGAACGTCCTTGCCGGCGACCAGGGCAACGACCTGCTGACCGGCGGCGCGGGCAACGACACGCTCTACGGCGACGGGCGCTTCACGATCGACACCCACTCGACCGGCGGCTCAGGGCCGATCGTCCTCTACCCAGACGGCGCGGTGACCTTCCCGGGCGACTTCGTGTCGGGCGACGACGTGCTCGAGGGCGGGACCGGCAACGACATATTGAACGGCGGCGGCGGGTCCGACACGGCGAGCTATGCCGGGGCAAGCGGCGCGGTCGCGGTCAACCTGACCAGCCATTCCTCGAGCGGCGCGGACGGAAACGACAGCCTCATCTCGATCGAGAACATCACCGGCTCGGGCTTCGACGACCTCCTCCGCGGCGATACCGGCGACAATGTCATCGCCGGCGGCGGCGGCCACGATTTCATCCGCGCCTTCGAGGGCGACGACACCCTGCTCGGCGGCGACGGCGACGACTATCTCGACGGCGGCCTCGGCAACGACGTCTTCGACGGCGGCAACGGCATCGACCGGGTGTCCTATGCGGTCAATGCGCTGAACGGGGTCACCGTCGACTTGAACATCGCCGGGCCCCAGGCGACCGGCCAGGGCAGCGACAGCCTCGCCAATATTGAGAATCTGTCCGGCACCAGGTTCGACGACACCCTCATCGGCAATGCCGGCGACAATTGGCTGTGGGGCGGATCCGACAATTCGGGCGTCACCGGCAACGACACCATCCTGGGCAATGGCGGCAACGATCTGATCTGGGTCGGAAACGGCAACCATCAGGTCGACGGCGGCCTCGGTACCGACACGCTCGGCGCCGGCAACGACGCCGACATCACCGCCGCGGGCGTGACCCTGTCCCTCGCCCTCCAGGGCGCGGCGCAGAATAGCGGCCAGGGGATGTGGACCTTGAACGGCTTCGAGAATCTGTCGGGCTCGCTCTACGCCGACACGTTGACCGGCAATGCGGGCGACAACGTCCTCGCAGGCGCCCTCGGCAACGACACTTTGTCGGGCGGCGCGGGCAACGACACTCTGCTCGGCGACGGCATGATCAATGTCGACTCCCACGGCACCGGCGGCTCCGGCCCGATCGTCACTTATACCGACGCCGCGCCGATCTTCGCGGCGCCGTCGGGCGACGACGTCATGGAAGGCGGCGACGGCGACGACATAGTGAACGGCGGCGGCGGCTCCGATACGGCGAGCTACGAGCACGCCTCGGGCGCGGTCCAGGTCGTCCTCAGCCCGTCCGGCAACGGCAGCGCGAGCGGTGCCGCGGGCAACGACAATCTGATCAGCATCGAGAATCTGATCGGATCGGGCTTCAACGACCTGATGAACGGCAATCAATTCGACAACCGGATCCAGGGTCTGGACGGCCACGACCTGCTTCGCGGCCGGGACGGCAACGACATTCTGGAAGGGGGGCTCGGCGACGACTTCCTGAACGGCGGCAATGGCGACGACACATTGAACGGCGGCGCCGGCTGGGACCGCGCGGCCTACAGCACCGGCGCGGTCGCCGGCGTGACGGTGAACCTCACTATCGCCGGGGCGCAGAATACCGGGTCGCAGGGCTTCGATACGCTGGTCGGGATCGAGCATGTCTCGGGCACCCGCTTCAACGACACGCTGACCGGCGACAATGGCGACAATTGGCTGTGGGGCGGATCGGACGGGAGCGGGGTGACCGGCAACGACACCATCTCCGCGGGCGGCGGCAACGACCTCGTCGAAGTCGGCACCGGCACCCACACGCTGGCGGGCGGGCTCGGCGTCGACACCATCTCGCTGTCGGGCAACGGCACCGACGTGACCGCGGCCGGCATCACCCTGTCGCTGCTCCTCCAGGGCGCGGCGCAGAATACCGAGCAGGGGATGATGCTGCTCACCGGCTTCGAGAACGTCTCCGGCTCCCAATATGACGACCTCGTCACCGGCGATGCAGGCAACAACCTGCTCGCCGGCGATTCCGCCAACGACGTGCTGAACGGCGGCGACGGCGACGACACCCTGCTCGGCGACGGGCGGGTCTATGTGGACGTCCACGGCACCGGCGGCTCGGGTCCGATCGTCACGACGGGCGACGTCGGCTCCTTGGGCGAGCCGGTCGGCAACGACACCCTCAACGGCGGCAAGGGCAATGACGTCCTGAACGGCGGCGGCGGCGACGACTCTCTGACCGGCGGCGCCGGGCAGGACCGCTTCGTCTTCGGACCCGCGTCCGGCGACGATCATATCACCGACTTCGCCAAGAAGGACGTGATCGCCTTCGACGGCGTAGCGGGGGTCGACGACTTCTCCGACCTGACGCTGACCGCGGTCGGCAAGGACACGCTGATCACCTGGGGCACCGGGGATTCGATCACGGTCGACGGGACGAAGCCGAAGCAGCTCTCCGCTTCCGACTTCGACTTCGGCGTTGCCTCCGCTTCGGCGGCGGCGATGAGCTTCGATGGCCCAAATCACGGCCACGCCCTCGGCCACGGCGAATGGATGCCGTGAGCCGTTAATCCCCGCGTCAGGACCGGCTGCGTAACGAACGGCCGGTACCTACGGGAGGGTTGAGATGCGGGCGATTGCGGGATTGGCGGCGGCGGCTTTGCTGGCGGGGGCGCTTGCGGCGCCGGCCGATGCGCGGGGCGGCAACCACTGGCACCATCATGACGACATCGACGGCGGCGACGTGGTCGCGGGCGCGCTGGTCGTCGGCGGGATCGCGGCCATCGCTTCGGCGATCAGCGCGGGCAACACCGCCAAGCAGGACGCCGCGGTGGAGAGCTGCTCGCGCGAGGCGGAGGCGCGCGAAGGCGGCCGGGTCGCCGAGATCAACCATATCGGCAAGAGCAAGGGCTATTACACCGTGGAAGGCCTGCTCGAGGCCGGCGGGCCCGATGACGGGGTGGCGGACGGGCGGCGGAACACCCTTCCCTTCACCTGCACGGTCCGCAACGGCACCATCTACAGCTTCCGGACCGCCGAAGCGGCCTGAATACTAAGCGCGGCGTTAACTATGCCGCCTCATGCGATCTCAACGCCTTAGCGGCTAGAGCGGGCACCCTGCCGCCCCTTCGGGCGCGCTGAGGTGGGGCTCGTGCCGATGAAGATTTGGATGTTCGCGCTGCTGGCGCTGTTCGTGGGGACCCCGGCACTGGCCGCGACCCCCGCATGGACGATCACCGAAACCGCAGGCGCGGTCCAGATCCAGAAGGGCGCTTCCCGAACCGTGGCGGTGCGCGGCGCCACCCTCGCTCCGGGCGATGCGGTCGCCACCGGGACCAACGGACGCGCGGTGCTGGTCCGCGGCCAGGAATATGTCGTCGTCTCGCCCAAGACCCGGCTCCGCCTCCCCACCGCGGCGGAGCAGCCGGGCGGGATCGTCCAGATCGTCCAGGATTTCGGCCGGGCGATGTTCCGCATCGAGAAGAAGGAGACGCCCCATTTCGGAGTGCGCACCCCCTATCTGGTCGCGCTCGTCAAAGGCACCACCTTCACCGTCGACAGCGGGGAGGCCGGCGCCTCGGTCGCAGTCAGCGACGGCCGGGTCGACGTGTCCCCCCCAAACGGCGGCGCCCATGAGCTCGTCCCCCCGGGCCTGACCGCGAAAATCTCGTCGCTCGATCCGGCCTCGGTGCGGGTCGCCCCCACCGCCGCCGCCGAAGCGGCAGCGGCCGCCCGCGAAGTCCGGGCGCTGGAGCGGAGCGAGCCGGCCTCGAAGCGGCCCAGCGAGCAGGCCGCCGCCCCTGAGGCCAAAAGCACTGAACCGCACGGCAAGTCAGCCGAAGAGCATGGCAGGCCCGCTCCGCCGCCCGCCAACCCCGCCGCCGGACCCGCCGCCACCGGCCCCGCCCCGGCCGCCGCCGACCACGCCTCCGAACGCGCCAATTGGGTGGCCTTGAGCCACAAGACCGACACCCCTCCCGGCCCCAACAATCCCGGCAACGGGAACGGAAATCCTGGGAACGGGAACCCCGGCAATGGCAACGGCAACGGCAACCCGGGTAACGGCAACGGCAATGCCGGCAATCCGGGCAACGGCAATGGCAGCCCGGGCAATGGCAATGGCGGCCCGGGCAACGGCAACGGCAACCCCGGTGGACCCGGCAACGGCAACGGCAACGGCAACGGCAACCCCGGTGGACCCGGCAATGGCAACGGCAACCCCGGTGGGCCCGGCAATGGCGCGGACCGGGGAACGGCAACGGCAACCCCGGCGGACCCGGCAATGCCGGCGGCCCTCCGGCGCCGCCCGCGCCCCCGGTCACCGCACACGGCGGCGGACATTGCGGCCACGGGCTTTGTTGAGCGGCGGAAACCCTTCTTCAACAGACGCTTGGTAAAGAAGACGCCAACCATGGAGACGGTTGGTGACCAAGACGAAAAGGCCCGGGCGGCGCATTGCAACTTCCAGCGGACTGGCTTGCGCAGCCCTGGCCCTGTCCGGGGCCGCTCCGCCCCCGCCGAACACGCTACAATACGATCTGCGCAAGCTGGTCTACTCCGCGCAGGTCACCGCCGGGACCAAGGCCCCGGTCGAGCCGGGCGAGCAATATCCGGCCGACGACCGCGACCGGGCCATCCCCTCCCCGTCTCCGATCGAGCCTGAACAACCGCAGGCGGCGCCGGAGCGGACGAATTGGTATCTCAACGCGGACGTGAGCGCGGTGGCGGACAGCAACGTCAACAACGCCACCAATGCGCGAGAGGTGCCGATCGATTTTGGCGGGGTGGTGCTGCCGGTGCCGCTCGACCCCACCCTCCGCCAGCAGTCCGGCGCCGGCTTCGCCGCCTCCGCTTCGGGCGGCGTTCGGCATCAGGTCTCGCCCCAGACGGAACTGGCCGCCGGCGTCGAAGCCTCCGCGATCGACTATGAGGGCGGCAGGAACGACGATTCCTCGCTGCTCGGCGCCGCCGGCTTCAACTTCAAGTCGGCGGGCGGCACATCCGGCTGGCTGCAGGGGATCGTCTTCGACCGCTGGTATGGCGGGACCAGCGTCAGCCAGGGCTTCGGCCTCCGCGGCAATGTCCGCCAGCCGGTCGGCCCCGGCCGGGCGATCACCCTCTACGCCGACGCCCGCCATTTCGAGTCCGGCTTCGGCGACGATTTCGGCGGCACCCAGGCGAGCGTCTACCTTACCTACGAAGCGGTGCTGGACCCCAACACCTCCTCTTCCTTCGGCGGCTACGTCCGGCGCGAATGGCTGGGCGGCGATCCTTACTCCAGCCGGGAGGCGGGCCTCTACGGCGGCTTGAACCGCTTCCTCAGCCCCTGGCTGACCGGCGGCATATCGGGCGGGGTGAGCCGGGTCGGCTACGACGCGCCGATCCTGTTCCTCTCGCCGGAAGCGCGGGACGACTGGCGCTTCTACGCCAGCACCTTCCTCACCACCCGGCGGCCCCTCTTCCTCGGAATCTATCCCTCGCTCACCTACACCTACAACCGCACCCGAAGCTCGGTCGACTATTACGATTCCGACCGGCACCGGCTCCGCCTGGGCCTGTCGCGGGCCTTTTGATGCGCTTCGCCGCCTTCCTGTCGCGCCGCCGGGCCGCGGCCGTGCTCCTGATCGCCGCGGCGGCGGGGCTGGCGACGATCTCGGCGGGCGCGGGCGAGAGCCTCGACCATGGCCTCCGCAACCTGCGCGATGCAGCCCGCCTCCACCCCGCGAGCGGCGAGATCCACATCGTCGAGATCGACGCTCGAAGCATCGACACATTCGACCGCTGGCCCTGGCCGCGCAGCATCCACGGCGCCGCGATCGACAAATTGCGCGAGGCGGGAGTCCGCTCGATCGCCTTCGACGTCGATTTCTCACGCCCCTCCGACGCCAGGCAAGACGCGGCGATGGCGGCGGCGCTGAAGCGGGCGGGCGGCACCGTCGTCCTCCCCGCCTTCCGCCAGCACGCCTCGTCGCAGGACATGGCGACGGTCGAGGCGCAGCCCCTCTCCATATTCGCCGACCACGCCTTCCTCGCCGGCGCCAACGTTTCGACCGATCCCGACGGTTATCTGAGGCGCATGCCGTTTGGGATCGACACCGGCGGCGTTCCCCGGCCTTCCTTGTCCGCGATGCTGGCCGAAGCGACCGGCGCCGCCGGCACCAGCTTCGCCATCGACTATTCGATCGATCCCAAGTCGATCCCCCGCCACAGCCTGATCGACCTGATCCGCGGCAAGGTCGATCCGCGCGTGCTCAAGGGCAAGCGCGTGATCGTCGGCTCGACCGCGGTCGAGCTCGGCGACCGTTATTTGGTGCCGCGCTACGGAATCACCGACGGAGTCGTCGTCCAGGCGCTCGGCGGAGAGACCCTGCTCGCCGGGCCTCCGGCGGCCGAATGGGGCGGCGCCTGGGGCCTCGCCATCGCGCTGCTCCTCCTCCTTGCCGCGACACGCGCCCGCACGGGGCCGAAGCGGCTCGGCTGGATCGGCGGCGCCGCAGCGACGATCCTCTTCCTCCCGCTGATCGGCGAGACGGCGCTGCGCTCGACCCTTGCAGTCGCGCCCGCCCTTGCCGGCCTCGCCGCGGCGGCGCTGGGCGAGACGGCGGCGCTGGTCGCCGAACGCCACCGCCAGCGTGTCCGCACCGACAGCCTGACAGGCCTCCCCAACCTCTCCGGCCTCGAAGCCGACAGCGCGGGGCTCGGCGCGATCAGCGTCCACGCCGCCCGCCTCGACGAGTTCGCCGCGGTCGCCTCAGCCCTCGGCCCCGCGGCGACCGCCTCGCTGGTCCTGCGCCTCGCCGACCGGCTGCGCTTCGCCACCGGCGAGCGGACCATCTACCGGATCGAGGACGGCACCCTCGCCTGGCTCGAAGAAAGCGAGCCCTCGGACGGCGAGATGGAAGCACTGGCCGCGGTCATGCGCGCTCCGGTCGAATGCGGCCCGGTCGTCGATGTCGCGGTGCATTTCGGGGTCGCCGCCGGGCGCGGTGACGCCGCCCGCCAGGCCGCCGCCGATGCCTCCCACGCCGCGCTGCAGGCGGCCCGGCGCGGGCTCCGCTGGCTCGCCTTCAGCGGCGACCAGTCGGAGGCCGTGAAGCGCAATCTCGGCCTCCTCGCCGAGCTCGACCGGGCGATCGCCGAAGGGCAATTGTGGAACGCGTACCAGGCCAAGCTCGACCTTCGCACCGGCGAGGTGGCGGGCGCCGAGGCGCTGGTCCGCTGGAACCATCCCGAGCTCGGCGCCCTTTCGCCCGACAGCTTCATTCCCCTCATCGAGGAGAATAAGCGCGCCGGCGACCTCACACTTCATATCGCCCGCCAGGCGCTCGCCGACGCACACGCGTGGGAGGAAGCCGGGCACCGGCTCCACGTCGCGGTCAACATCTCCGCGAGCCTGCTCCACGAGCGCGGTTTCATCGCCTCGCTGGCGCGGGTGCTGGAGGCCTCCGGCCTTCCGCCGGAGCGGGTGACGTTCGAGGTGACCGAGACCGCGGCGATGTCGAGCCCGGAGGCGGGGATCTGCGCGCTCGAGACCCTCCGCTCGCTCGGCGTCGGCGTGTCCATCGACGATTACGGCACCGGCCAATCGTCGCTCTCCTACCTCCAGAAGCTGCCCGCCACCGAGCTCAAGATCGACATGAGCTTCGTCTCGACGCTGAGCAGCGAGCCGCGCAATGCGATCATGGTCCGCTCCACCATCGCCATGGCGCACGAGCCCGGCCTCGAGGCCGTCGCCGAAGGGGTGGAGGACGAGGCGACCCTTCGCCTCCTCGCCTCGATGAAGTGCGACATCGCCCAGGGCTATCATATCGGGCGCCCCGCCAGCGCCGCCGAATTCCTCGCCCGTCTAGCTGAACCTCAGCATACGGACCGGTTCAGCGGCGACTCACGGCGATTCGCCTAATCCTCACTCCATAGCCCGTTCGAATCGCGGGCAGGTTGAGAGAGGAAATCCGCCATGAAATCCGTCACCAAGCTGATCGCCGGCGCCGCCACGGCCGCGCTGCTCACCGTCTCGCTGGCCGCCCCGGCCGAGGCGCAGTACCGCAACAATTATCGCCACCACGACAACGGCATCGACGCCGGCGACGTGGTTGCTGGAGTGGCCATCGTCGGCGGGATCGCAGCCATCGCCTCGGCCATCGGCCGCGACGGCAGCCGCTACGGCTACGGTTACGGCTCGTCCTACGGCAACCAGTACCGCGGCGGCTACAATGCGGCCGTCCAGGCCTGCGGCTATGAGGCCCAGCGCTACGGCCGCGGCGGCGTTCAGGTCACCGACGTCGAGCGGACCGGCAACGACCGCTTCCGGGTGCGCGGCGTGATCGGCGGCGGCTACGACCGCTACGATCGCGGCGTCGACCAGCGCTATGAGCGCGATTACGGCCGCTACGACCGCGGCGACGCCTACGACCGCGACGGCTTCGTCTGCACGGTCCGCGGCAACGGCCGGGTCACCGACTTCCGGGTCCGCGACACCGCCCGGAACGGCTGGTAATCGCTGAACGATGCGAGGGGGGCGGTCACGCAAGTGGCCGCCCCCTTCTTCATTTGAGCCCCGCCGCGACCTCGCCGAGCTGGTCGGCGCAGGTGCCCCAGCCTTCGTGGAAGCCCATTTTGGCGTGGGTCTCGCGGTCGGCTTCGCGGTCTCGTTGGGCCGCCAGCCCTCGCCGAGGGCGCTGGTCCAGACCACCCGCTCGCCTTCGACCACCTCCAGAAAGCAGCCGGTGCCGCTGAAGTCGAACCCGTCAGGCCCCGTCATCCGCGTGTAGAATTTGCCGCCCGGGCGAAGGTCCATCTCGCATTCCGGCGTCTGATACGGCCTCGGCGCCCACCATTTCTTGACATGCTCCGGGCTCGTCCAGGCGCGCCAGACGAGGTCGCGCGGTGCATCGAGGGTCCGTTCAAGGACCAGGTCGTGATCGGCCATAGTTCATCCTTCCGTTTTCAGTGTCTGGACATAGTCTTCGAAGCGGTCGAGCCGGCCCTCCCAGAGCGCCCGTTGCTCGGCGATCCAGCCCTCCGCGGCGGCCAGCGCCTTCGGCTCCAGCCGGCAGGTGCGCACCCGCCCCTTCTTCTCGGTCCGGACGAGGCCGCTCGCCTCCAGCGCTTTCAGATGCTGGAGCACGGCCGGAAGACTCATCGGCAGCGGCCGGGCGAGTTCGCTGACGCTCGCCGGCCCGCGGCTGAGCCGCGCCAACATCCCCCGCCGAGCCGGATCGGCGAGCGCCTGGAAGGCGGTGTCGAGCTTGGCCGAATCGTTAAGCATGTACTTAACTAACGCGCGGCAATGCTGGTGACAAGCGCTGCGGAAGCGATAGAAATGGCGCGACGGGGAGGTCGCTTATGATCGGCAGGAAGCAGAGGTTCACGCTCATCGCCGCGGCTGCATTCGCGGCCGGGGTCACCGCCTGGGCCTGCGCCGATCCTTCCGAGCCGCCCAATTGGGAAGTCGCCAAGGATAATTACGATGCCGGCGGGAGCAGCGCCGTTCTGACCCCCGGCAACGACACCCGCGTCAACCTGCTCCTGCTCCTCGCCGACCGTCATGGTAAGCCGCCGCGGCTGGCGGGGGCGACGCAGGAGGGGCTGCCGCCGATCCTCTTCCCCTGGTCCGTGATGTTCGCTGCGACCGAGCCGGCGAGGCCGGAATCGGAGCAGTGGCAGGAATGGTCGCCGACGCGGTGCCAGTCCAATGCCGGCGGCGGCGCGGCGTTCGTCGCTGCCGTGCGCGCCGATGGCCAGGTTCCCGAGGCCGAGAAGGCGCGGCTGGTCGCGGCGCGCACCGCCTTCGTGCCCGATTGCTCGGGACAGGGCGCAGCGTCCCCGGCGGTGGCTGCGGCGTCTCCGGCCGGGCGGGCCTTTGCCGACTATCTCACCGCCGCGGCCGATTTCTACGGGGAGCGGTTCGCGCCGGCGCGGGCCACTTTCGCCGCCCTCGCCAAGGCGCAGGACCCGTGGCTTCGCGAGACCGCGCTCTACATGGTGGCGCGGACCGAGCTCAACCGCGCGCTTGCCGGCTCGTTCGAGGAATATGGATCGCTGGCACCGCCCGAGAAGCGCGACAATGCAGCGATCGCCGCCGCCAGGGAGGGCTTCCAGGCCTATCTCAAGGCCTATCCCAAGGGCCGTTACGCGCCCTCCGCGCGCGGCCTCACTCGCCGGGTCGCCTGGCTCGCCGGCGACGAGCCGGCCCTCGCCGCGGCGTTCGACCGCGAAGTGGCCGCGCCCGAGGCGTATGACGGCGCTCCTTCCCCGGCGCAGCTCGCGCAGGAGATCGACACCACCTTGCTCATCCCGGGTTCCGGCACCGCCGCGCGCGATCCACTGCTCGTCGCGGTGGCGGACCTCAGCCGGATGCGCTGCCCCGTCGAAGGCGATTCGACCGACGGCTCTTGCGCCCACCTCGGTACAGCGAGGCTTATTATGGCCGCCACGCGCCAAAGGAGGTGCTGGCTTTGATCCCCGACGCCGCCCACCAGCGCCGCTTCACCTATCTCGAATTCAGCCGCCAGATGCTGCGCGGCTTTGCGCTGGAGGCGAGCAAGGACCGCAACACCCGCGGCTTCTGGCTGAGCCTGTTCGGCGGCGCCGTCCAGCCCTATCAGAGAGAGGCGCTGGAGCTCGCGCTGGCGCTTCATGATGAGCGCAGCGGCCATGTCGAACGCGTCTTCGCGCCCGATTCCAAGGTCCGCCACCCCGTCATCCGGCAGATCCTGATCGAGGACGTGGCTGGGCCCGAGCTGCTCCGCCAGCAGGCACGCGACGCGAAGGCGCCGAAGCAGGAGCGCGACGTCGCGGCCTTCGTCCTGCTGTCGAAGGACCTTCGCGGCGGCTTCTACCGCGACTTCCTGGGCGACCTGCCGCTGATGCCGGCAAGTGTGCGCGAGCCGGGCTGGTATGGCGGCGCGCGAAGCTACGACCCGCGCTACAATCCGAAGCTCGATCCGCCGCCGCTGGCGCGCTTCCTCGCTTCCGCGCCGCTCGGCGAGGGCGGCTGCCCGGCGCTCAAGGCCACCGTCGCGCAACTCGCCCAAGCCCCGCAGGCGATCGGCCCCCGCCTCTGCCTGGCCGAATATTTCCGGAGCAACGGCTTCGACGATTTCGAGATCGCCTGGCCGGAGCGCGGCACCGGCCTCGGCTCGTCCGCGTCGCAATTTCCGAACCGGCCCTACGCTCGGCTGGAGGTCTATAAAGCGATCGTCGGGAACGCAGACGCCACGGCGGAGCAGCGCGCCTGGGCGCTCAACCGGGCGATCCGCTGCTACGCCCCCGGCGGCGCCAACAGCTGCGGCGGGACCGACGTCCCGGTCGAGCAGCGCCGCGCCTGGTTCCAGCGGCTGAAGCGCGACTATCCCAAGTCGCGCTGGGCGCAGACGCTCAAGCTCTACTGGTAGGTGCGAGCACTCGTCCTCCTGCTGGCGCTCGCCGCCTGCGGCCCCGCCGAGCCCGAGACGGTGGCAGCGGAGCGCTACGACAGCTTCTGGCTGTGGGCCGGGGTCAAGCCGCAGCCCGTGCTCGGCCGGGCGCGCACGCTGTACCTCCTCGACGGCGAAATCCGCGCCTCCAATCCCGGGCGCTACACCGCCCTCCGACCCGGCATCCCGCACCTCCCGGGCCGCGACCTGTGGCTGGTGGTCCGCACCGATACGCTCGCCTGGTCGGAGCCGGCGCTCCCTGCCCTCACAGTCCGCCTCGACCGCTGGGCCGCCGCCGGCAACCGCGTCCAGGGCATCCAGCTAGATTTCGACGCCCGCACCCGCGGCCTCGGCGCTTATGCGGCATTCTTGAAAGACGTCCGCACCCGCCTCCCCAGCCGTTACCGCCTGTCGATCACCGGTCTGATGGACTGGAGCGCCAACGGCAGCCCCGAGACGCTCAGCGCGCTCGCCGGCACGGTCGACGAGGTCGTGGTCCAGACCTACCAGGGCCGCTCCACCATCCCCGGCTACGAAGCCTGGTTCCGGCGGATGCGCGGCTTCCCGATCCCGTTCAAGGTCGGCCTCGTCCAGGGCGGCCAATGGCACGCCCCCGCCCACCTCGAACACGACCCCAATTTCGGTGGCTACGTCGTCTTCCTCCTGAACCCCTAATCCTCCCCGCGAGCGGTAGCTCGGGGGGAGGGGGACCACATGAAATGTGGTGGAGGGGTAGGTGTCGCGGACTGCGAGGTTCTCGCGCGAACCTCCTTGGCCGAGCCAGTTACCCCTCCACCACCCTTCGGGTGGTCCCCCTCCCCATCCGGCGATGGGGAGGACAACCCCCGCCTTTACTCGCGTGGCGGGGCTGCTATCGGCTTTCAGGCATGACCGCGCACCCTTCCGACACCATCCTCATCGTCGATTTCGGCAGCCAGGTGACCCAGCTCATCGCCCGCCGCGTGCGCGAGGCGGGGGTCTATAGCGAGATCGCCCCGTTCAACGCCGCCGACGCCGCCTTCGAGCGGTTGAAGCCCAAGGGCATCATCCTGTCGGGCGGGCCTTCTTCCGTCATGTGGGACGACAGCCCACGCGCTCCCCAGCATTTCTTCGACGCGGGCGTCCCCATCCTCGCCATCTGCTACGGCCAGCAGACCATGGCCCATCAATTGGGGGGCCGGGTCGCGCCGTCCGACAGCCGCGAGTTCGGCCGCGCCTTCATCGAGGTCTGCGCCGAATCGGCTTTGTTCGAAGGCCTGTGGAAGCCGGGCGAGCTCCACCAGGTGTGGATGAGCCATGGCGACCGGGTCGAGGCTTTGCCCGAAGGCTTCAGCGTCGTCGCCCGGTCCGAAGGCGCGCCCTACGCCGCCGCGACTGACGAGAGCCGCCGCTTCTACAGCCTGATGTTCCACCCCGAGGTCGTCCACACGCCGGACGGGGGCAAATTGCTCGCCAATTTCGTCCGCCACGTCTGCGGCCTCGCCGGCGACTGGACGATGGCCGAGTTCCGCGCGACCAAGATCGCCGAGATCCGCGAGCAGGTCGGCAACGGACGCGTCATCTGCGGCCTGTCCGGCGGGGTCGACAGCGCGGTTGCCGCGGTCCTCATCCACGAGGCGATCGGGCACCAGCTGACCTGCGTCTTCGTCGACCACGGCCTGATGCGCGCGAGCGAGGCGGAGCAGGTCGTCTCCCTGTTCCGCGGCCATTATAATATCCCCTTGGTGCACGTCGACGCCGAGCAGATGTTCCTCTCCGGCCTGAGCGGACTCACCGACCCGGAAGAGAAGCGCAAGTTCATCGGCAAGACCTTCATCGACGTGTTCGACGAGGAGGCACGGAAGATCGGCGGCGCCGATTTCCTAGCCCAGGGGACGCTCTATCCCGACGTGATCGAGAGCGTCAGCTTCACCGGCGGCCCGTCCGTGACGATCAAGAGCCACCACAATGTCGGCGGCCTTCCCGAGCGGATGGACATGAAGCTGGTCGAACCCTTGCGCGAGCTGTTCAAGGACGAGGTGCGCGAGCTCGGCCGCGAGCTCGGCCTGCCCGACGCGTTCGTCGGCCGCCACCCGTTCCCCGGCCCCGGCCTCGCCATCCGGATCCCGGGCGAGGTGACCCGGGAGCGCTGCGACATCCTGCGCAAAGCGGACGCCATCTACCTGGAGGAAATCCGCAACGCCGGCCTCTACGACGCGATCTGGCAGGCCTTCGCGGTCCTGCTCCCGGTCCGCACGGTGGGCGTGATGGGCGACGGCCGCACCTACGACTATGTCTGCGCGCTGCGCGCCGTCACCTCCACCGACGGCATGACCGCCGACATCTACCCCTTCGATTCGACCTTCCTCAGCCGGGTCGCCACACGCATCATCAACGAGGTGCGCGGCATCAACCGCGTCGTCTACGACTATACGTCGAAGCCTCCGGGCACGATCGAGTGGGAGTGAAGGCGGGCGGGCGCTGAGGCCCGCCCGAGCCTCCGTCAGTCCTTGTTCAGCGCAGGCAGCGTGAAGGTCCCTTCAGAGCTCGAATTGCCCTTGTTGCGGTTGTCGCCATAGGTGTTCATCGTCGAGCCGTTCGCCCGGTTGACGCCGGTCACGTTGCCCGTGATCGTGGTGTTCGAGACGCGGATCGTGGCGGAAGCGCCATCGCCCAGGATCCCGGTGGCGGTGTTCACTGCAACGACATTGTTCACGACCGTAAGCGTCGTCCCCGGGCTCCCCGCCGGGACCAGCACGTGGATGCCGTTGCCGTTGCCCGAGATCAGGCTGTCCTCGATCACCCCGGCGACCCCCGTCGGCGAGGTCGCGCCGGTCGTGTTGGTCTGCAGGCCGACTGCGGCGTTGTTGACGATCCTGATGTTGCGCAAGGCGAAGCGCGCGCTTCCGCCGGCGCCTGTCGGCTGGATCAGGACGCCGCCGCCGGTGGCTCCGTTGCCGTTGTCGGCGATGGTCGTATCGGTGATGAAGAGGCGCGAGGCCCCGCTCGGCTGGAACGACACGCCGAAGCTTCCTGCAGCGTTGAAGCGGCGGATCACCGACTGCTGGATGTGGAGCTCCGCGCCCGAGACGAAGCGCACGCCGTTGGTCGGCGGGTTGACGCCGAAGATGTCGAGGCCGCGCAGATAGACGACGGCCGTGCCAGGAGTTGCGGACAGGCTGTCGTTGATCGTGATGCCGTTGCCGCCCGCCAGAGCGCCGCCTTCGGTATAATGGCAGTCGATGGTCAGCGACTTGTTGATGGTGACGGCGCCGAAGCCGCCCGGATCGAGGCAGTTGATCTCGCCGCCGATCGCGGTCTTGGAGATTGCGCCGGCGAAGGTCTTGCACGGCGCGGTGCGGCTGCACGGATTGACGTCGTCGCCGACCCCGGAGACCCAGGTGCGTGTCGCCTGGGCCGATGCGGGCGTCGCGGCGCCGGCGATGGCATAGACGGCTCCGGCGAGCATGGCAGTGCGAATGATGATCTTGTTCATGACTTCCCCCCTACGTCAGAAGGGGAGAAGATTATCATATGTTGGGCTCGAAAGCTGCATGATTTCTTGAGTGCGCCCGAAGCTTTGCTCTACGAAGCGCTAAGGACATAAGGCGCGGAGATGGCGAGGCTTTACCAGAGCGCGGGCCGCGGCCGCCTCGTTTCGGCGCAAGCATTGAGCATCAAGCGACTTTGCGCCATGGGGCTTTTCAAATCCATTTCATGAGAGGCTTGCCCCAAGTGGCGGAGCAGGACGGCAGTGTTGCCGGAAACGATGACGGACTGACTCGGCTGGAGGCGGAGGTGGCGCGGCTCCGCGCGGAGCTCGCCTCGGCGGAGGCGCGCCTTGCCATGGCGGGAGCCTCGCTGCCGGCGGGCGACGAGGACAAGTTCCATGCCATCGCGGAGTCGATCGACCAGATGATCTGGTCGACCCGCCCGGACGGCTTCCACGATTATTTCAACCGCCGCTGGTACGAATATACCGGGGTGCCGGACGGCTCGACCGACGGCGCCGAATGGAACGGCATGTTCCACCCCGAGGACCAGGACCGCGCCTGGGCGGTGTGGCGCCACAGCCTGGAGACCGGCGAGCCTTACCATATCGAATATCGCCTGCGGCACCGCTCTGGCGCCTATCGCTGGGTGCTCGGCCGCGCCCAGCCGGTGCGCGGGCCGGACGGCGCCATCGTCCGCTGGTACGGCACCTGCACCGACATCGACGATCTGAAGGCCGCCGACGAGGCGCGGCGCGAGCAGGGGCGGATCCTCGAGACGCTGAACCGCACCGGCCAGGCGGTCGCGGCGGAGCTCGACCTCCACCGCCTGGTCCAACTTGTCACCGACGCGGGGGTGGAGCTGACCGGGGCCCAGTTCGGCGCCTTCTTCTACAATGTGCTGAACGACGCAGGCGAGAGCTACATGCTCTACACTTTGTCGGGCGCCGACCGGTCGCAGTTCGAGCGCTTCGGGATGCCGCGCGCCACGCCGGTCTTCCACCCGACCTTCGTCGGCGAGGGCTCGATCCGATCCGACGACATCAAAGAGGACCCGCGCTACGGGCAGATGGAGCCGCATTTCGGGATGCCGAAAGGGCATCTGCCGGTGACCTCCTATCTCGCCGTGCCGGTCGCGGGCCGCTCGGGCGAGATCATCGGCGGCCTGTTCTTCGGCCATCCCGAGCCCGGCCGCTTTACCGAGGTTCACGAGCGGCTGATGACCGGGATCGCCGCCCAGGCCGCGGTCGGGATCGACAATGCCCGGCTCTACCAGGCCGCGCAGAAGGAGCTCGGCGAGCGGATGCGGGCGGAGGCGGAGCTTCGGCGCCTGAACGAGACTCTGGAGCAGCGCGTCGCCGAAGAGATCGGCCGCCGCTCCGATGCGGAGGAAGCGCTTCGCCAGGCGCAGAAGATGGAGACTCTGGGTCAACTCACCGGCGGAGTCGCGCACGACTTCAACAATCTGCTTCAAATCGTCACTGGAAACCTCGACATCCTCCAGCGCAACCTGCCGCCCGACGCCGTTCGCCTGCGCAGGTCGGCGGATAATGCGATCCGCGGTGCCGAGCGGGCGACCTTGCTCACCCAGCGGCTTCTCGCTTTCTCGCGCCGTCAGCCGCTGACGCCGCGCCCCGTAGACCTGAACAAGCTCGTCGCCGGAATGTCGGAGCTTCTCCACCGCACGCTCGGCGAGACGATCGAGGTCGAGACTGTGCTCGCCCCCGGCCTCTGGCAGATCGAGGCCGATTCCAACCAGCTCGAGAACGCGATCCTCAATCTCGCGGTCAACGCGCGCGACGCGATGCCCGAGGGCGGCCGTCTGACCGTCGAGACCGCCAACACCCATCTCGACCGGGGCTATGTCGCCCAGAATGCCGAGGTCCTCCCCGGCCAATATGTCGCGATGTGCGTCTCCGACACGGGGAGCGGCATGGATGCGGAGACGGTGCAGCGGGTGTTCGAGCCCTTCTTCACCACCAAGGACGTCGGCAAAGGGACCGGCCTCGGCCTCTCGATGGTCTACGGCTTCGTCAAGCAGTCGGGCGGCCATGTGAAAATCTACTCGGAGCCCGGCGAGGGCACGACGGTGAAAATCTACCTGCCGCGCCTGCACGGGGTGTTCGCCGAGGAAGCGCAGGCGGACGAGGCGCCGGTGCCCGAGGGAACGCGCGACGAGACCATCCTGGTCTGCGAAGACGACGACGACGTCCGCGCCTACTCGGTCGAGGTGCTCCGCGAGCTCGGCTATTCACCGACGTGGTGCTGCCCGGCGGGATGACGGGCGCGGTGCTGGCGGAGGAAGCGGTGCGGCTGAGGCCGGGGCTCAAGATCCTGTTCACGACCGGCTACGCGCGCAATGCGATCGTGCACCACGGGCGCCTCGATCCGGGCGTCGAGCTGATCACCAAGCCCTTCTCCTACTCCGACCTCGCTTCCCGGGTTCGGGACATATTGGACTCGGTCGCCCAATAGCCCCTCCCCTTCAGGGGAGGGGTTGGGGTGGGGCCTGTCCCTGCGACCAAGCCAGCGCCTTTTCTCCTCTACCTCCCCCACCCCCAACCCCTCCCCTAAAGGGGAGGGGCTTCTTGACGCAGAGCCCTCCACCGGCTTCATCGCCGCTGTGAACCCCGCCGCTCTCGCAATCATCCTCGGCCTGTTCTCCGCCGTCACGCTGGCGGCGGCGAATATGTCGGTGAAGATGGGTGGGGATATCCTTGCCGGCCGCGCGATCCTGTCGGCGAGCGCGGCGGCGATGGTGCTGCCGGGGGTGTTCTTCGTGCCGCTCCCCGACGCGCGGGTGTGGGGGGCGCTGGCGATCGCGATCCCGGCGCATTTCGCCTACCAGCTCTGCCTGGTGCGGGCGTTGCAGCGGGGCGAATTGTCGCTGGTCTTCCCGATCATGCGGGGCGCGGCGCCTTTGCTGACCGGCCTGTTCGCCTTTGCGGTGCTGAGGGAGGCGCTGTCGCCCCTCGCCTGGTTCGGGCTGGCCATCGCGGCTGCGGCGGTGGCGGCGTTCGCATGGCCGCCCAAGGGGGTGAAGCTGCCCGCCCATCCCGACCGGGCGGCGCTCGGCTGGGCTGCGGCGACGGGGGTCGGAATCGCCCTCTACAATGTCGCCGACGCGCGCGGGGTTCGGCTTGCGGCGGAGCCGTTCACCTACATCGTCTGGATCTTCCTTCTCGACTGCATCTGCATCGTCCTCACCGCCCTCGTCTTCCGCCGCCGGGAGATGGGCGAGACGCTGGCGCTCCACTGGAAGTTCGGGGCGGCGGCGGGGGCGTTGTCGGTCTTCTCCTACGGCTCGGCGGTCTACGCCTTCAGCCTGATCGAGGCGGCGAAAGTGTCGGCGCTGCGCGAGACCTCCGTGCTGTTCGCGGCGCTGATGGGCAGCCTGTTCCTCGGCGACAGCTTCGGCCGCCGCCGCCTGATCGCGGCGGCAGCGCTCGCCGCCGGCCTGATGCTGATGGAGTTCGCCGGCTAGACGTGGGCGAGGGCGCGGTCGCGCATCCGGTCGGCGATCGCGGAGTGGATGGCGGGGGTGGCGACCAGGACTCCGAAGGCGCGGGCGTCGGGGGTGTTGAAGGCGAAGGGCTGGCCGAGGCCGCCGGTCACCGTCGCACCCGCCTCGGCGGCGATCAGCGCGGCGGCGGCGACGTCCCACTCATAGCCCCATTTGGCGGTGGCGACGAGGTCCGCCTCCCCGGCCGCGACGACGGCGATGCGAAGTGCAATCGAGTTCGGCTTCGGGGCGAGAACGAGATCAAGCTCGGAGCCGCCGAGGCCGTCGGCGACGATGCGGGCACCGGCGAGCTCGGTGCGGCCGCTGACCCGGAGGCGCTCGCCGTTGCGGAAGGCGCCCTTGCCCTTCTCCGCCGTCCAATGCTCGCCGCGGGCCGGAGCGGCGAGCACCCCGAGAACGGGCGTGCGATCCTCGACCAGCGCGACCGCGACGCACCAGCCAGTTCGGCCGCGTATATAGTCGCGGGTGCCGTCGATCGGGTCGACGACCCAGACCCGGCTTCGCTCGATTCGGTCGGAGACGTCGGCACTCTCCTCGCTCAGCCAGCCCGCCGCTGGATCGAGCGCATTGAGCTCCTTGCGCAGGAACGCGTCGATTTCGAGGTCGATCTCGCACACCGGATTGCCCGGCGACTTCTCCCAGCGGCCGAAGGCGCCGGTCGAGCGGGCGGCGGCGATCCGCCCCGCCTCGCGGACGATGTCGGAGAGCGCCTCAAGCACCGGCGACCGTCAGCCCTTCCACGCGCAAAGTCGGCACGTTGAGGCCGCGGCGGAATTCGAGATCGTCGGCGGCGCGCAGGGTGCGGTACATGTCGATCAGATTGCCGGCGATGGTGATCTCGGCGACCGGCCCGGCGATCTCGCCATCCTCGATGATGAAGCCCGAGGCGCCGCGGCTATAGTCGCCGGTCACCGGGTTGACGCCCTGGCCGATCAGCTCGGTCACATAGAGGCCGCGGCCGATTCCGGAGAGGAGGTCCGCCACGCTCTCGCGGCCGGGTTCGAGATGGACGTTCGAGGGCCCCGCGCCGGTCGGACCGCCGATGCCGCGAACGGCGTGGCCGGTCGGCTCGAGCCCGAGCTGCCGCGCCGAGGCGCTGTCGAGCAGCCAGCCGGTGACACGGCCGCCCTCGACGAGATTGCGCGGCGCGGTGGCGACGCCTTCGCTGTCGAACGGGCGCGAGCTCGGGCCGCGGCGGCGGTGGGGGTCCTCACGGATGATTATGTCGCTCGGGAACAGCTCTTCCGCGAGCCGGTCGAGCAGAAAGCTGGTGCGGCGGGTGATGGAGGGGCCGGTCATCGCGCCGATCAGATGGCCGATCAGGCTGGAGCCGACGCGCGGGTCGAAGACCACCGGCATGGTGCCGCTCGGGACCTTGCCCGGATTGAGCCGCTTCACCGCACGCTCGGCGGCGCGCAGGCCGAGCGCTTCGGGGGCATCCAGATCCTCGAAATGGCGGACGCTGTGATGGGCGTAGTCGCGCTGCATGCCGCCGCCCGATCCGGCGATGACGCTGACCGCGCCCGAATAGCCGCTGCTCGTATAGCCGCGGCAGAAGCCGTGGCTGGTGGCCAGCGCGACGACGGTGCGCGACGCGCTCGCCGAGGCGCCTTCGCTGTTGGTGATTCCCGGGACTGCGCGGGCGCTGTCCTCGATGGCCGCGGCGAGCGCCTTGAGTTCGGTCGGAGCGGGGTCGCGGCCATCGTCGCCGTCCACGTCGGGCCCGCCTTCGCGCAGCAGCCGGTCCGCGGGGGCGAGGCCGGCATAGGGGTCCTCCGGCGCCTCGCGGGCCATGGCGGAGGCGCGCTCGACCAGGGCTGCCAAAGCATCAAAGGAGAGGTCGGACGAGGAGACGCTGGCCGAACGCTGGCCGAAGAAGAAGCGAAGGCCGATCTCCTCGCCTTCCGAGCGGTCGACATCCTCGAGCGCGCCCAAGCGGATCTGGATTCCGGTGGAGGCATTGGCGGCGTAGAGCGCGTCGGCGGAATCGGCCCCGGCCTTGACTGCGGCCTCGACCAGCGCGGCGGCGCGCGCTTCGGCTTCTGTGACTGAAAGCATGGCGGCGAGGTAAGGCCCCCGCCGTCAAAAGCAAGCGGAGGGTCCTTTAACTCGTGCCGACCACCAGGCAGGCGAGGAAGAGGAGCAGGCCGGCGAAGCGGTTGGAGCGGAACTTGGCGAGCGCGTCCGCCGGGTCCTCCGGGCGAAGCGCCGCGACCTGCCAGAGGAGGTGGAGCGCCATCGGAAGCAGAGCGAGGAGGGCGAGCAGGTCCGCGCGGACCCGCCAGATCGCCGCGGCCCAGAAAGCCAGCGCGACGACGTAGAAGATCAGGATTCCGAGCCCGGCGTGGCGGCCCAGCGCGAGGTATCCGATCACCCAGGCGATGGACCCCACGTAGAGGAGCAGCGGAGTCGCATCGAGCTCCCCGGTCACCGCCGGCCATCCGACCAGAGCCGCCCAGGAGAAGACGAGGCCAAGCCAGGCCTGCGGCCACCAGGTGATCCGCTTCATGAAAGGGTAAGCGGCGACGGGGGCGAGGCTGGCGAGGGCGACGATCTGCGCGGTCCGCCCGAGCTGGAGCAGGACGCCGAGGCCGATCAGGCAGAGGGCGGCGAGGAGGAGGAGCGCGCCCTTCATGCTCGCCCGGCCGCTGGCGAGGGGGCGCAGCCGCGTGCGCTCCACCTTCGCGTCGAGATCGCGGTCGATGATGTCGTTCCAGACGCACCCCGCGCTCCGCATCGCCCAGGCGCCCAGCGCGAGCAGAGCGATCAGCACCCAGCCCCTATGCCCGAGCCCGGCCAGCGCGACGCTCCACGCCCCCGGCCAGAACAGCAGCCACGCCCCGATCGGTCGGTCGAGCCGCATCAGCGAAGCGTAGGGCCGAAGCGCCGCCGGAAGCCCCCCCACCAGCCCCCGCCGCTCGCTGTCCGGTACGATCTCGTCGGAGGGTGACATGGGGTGGAGCTTTGCGGGGGCGGCGCGGGCTTGTCCAGCCACTCGTCATTGCGCCCCCCATCCGTCATTGCGAGCGAAGCGAAGCAATCCAGTGCGGCGTCGGACGTGGGATGGATTGCCGCGTCGCTTCGCTCCTCGCAATGACGGTCCTAAGGCTCGATCCGCTCGATGTGCCAGCGGCGTTGGGCGGGGGTGGAGCCGGGGACGTCGTTCACCCGCCGCATCGTCACCGTCGCGCGGGTGCGGAAGGCTTCGCCGGTCGACCGGCGACCGTAGAGTTGGACGGGCACTTCTACGTATGACGAGCCCGCCGCGCCCTCCATCGCACCAGGGGCGCCGACCTGGGCGTGATATTCGGTGTAGGCGTCGAAGCTCTTCTCGAAGGTAGCCGCATTGGGACCGTTCGGCCCCCAGAGCGCGCGCGCCTGATCGTACTTCTTCTCTTCGATCAGCGCGAAATAGGTCTGGACGACGTTCGCCGCGCCTTGGGCGCTGGTCTCGGTGAAGGGGGCTTCGGAGACAGGGGTGCGGTCGTCGGGCAGGCCGGCCGGCGTCCCGGGCGCGGCCGGCTCGACCCGCGGGAGCGGGGCAGCCGTGGCTACGTTTTCGGGAACCGTCTCAACCACGTTGACGGGCGCCTGTTCGTTCGCAGCGGGCGGGCTTCCGCAGCTTGCGGCGGCGAGGGCGAAGACGAGGATTGCAATTCGCATCCCGCTCCATCCGTTCCGGAAGCTAAACGGCACGTGAACGGGGCGTAGTTTGGGGTTCATGCAACATCATTTAGCCTCGGCTCGTTTTGCAACGGGTACCCGCCAGACGCGGGACCAAGTGTCGGGAGATGTGTAAAATGCGTATTCTTCTTCTCGCCGCGGCGGCCGCTGCCGTCGTTCTTCCTGCCGGTGCCGTCTCGGCCCAGCGTTATGGCGGCGGCTATGGCTACGGCCAGGGTTATGGCCAGGGCTATGGCTCGCGCTACGGCAACAGCCGCGTCGCCCGCGAGCAGCGCGAATGCCGCCGCGAGTTCGCCCATGCGCGCAGCCGCTACGAATATAATCGCGAGCTTCGCGAATGCCGCCGCGAGATCCGCGAGGCGCAGAGGAACTCGCGCTACTATCGCGGCGACCGCTACCGGGATCGCGACGACCGCTACGGCCGCGGCTACGGCTACTGAACGGGAGCGGGGCCGGCGGCGTTCGTGCCGGCCCCGTTCACGCCCCGCCGGATCACGCCTGGCCTGAGCCTTCCATGCGCTGGCGAAGGCTGAGCGGCCGCATGTCGGTCCATACCTCTTTGATATAATCGAGGCAGTCCTGCTTCGAGCCCTGCTTGCCTACCGCATTCCAGCCGAGCGGAAGCTCGCGGTCCGCCGGCCAGATCGAATATTGCTCCTCATGGTTGACCACGACCTCGTAAACGGTCGTGTCCTCACGCTCGTCGCTCATCCTTTTCCTCGTGCGGTAGATCCCAACGCGCACGGGCATATCGCAGATTTGCAGCGGCCCCAAGACCTTGCGGCACCCAGTCCATCAGAAAGCGTTGTGGAGCCGAAAGGACAAGCCGATGCCGTCGACGATCATCCGTTCGATCGCGTACGTGCCGGAGCGGCGGGAGCTCGAAGTCGCCTTCACCACCGGCCGGGTCTATCTCTACCGCGACGTGCCCCCGGAGGCCGCTGAGGCGTTCCGCGCCGCCCGTATCAAGGGCCGCCACTTCAACGCCCGAATCCGCGGCCATTACCCCTTCGTCGCGGGCGCCTCCGCCGAACCCTGATCCTTCGGCAGCCGGCATATCGGCAGGTGCAAGGTCGCCGCGTCGGCGCAGGGGCTGACCTGGACCTGGCCGTTGGGGGCGAGGAAGATCGACCAGTCGCCGGTGTCGGTGCAGCGCGCGGTCCACAACGCCATCGACTTATATTCCTCCTGATAGGCGCCCAGAATCACCTTCTTGCAGCGCCGGCCATTGTCGACGATCGCCCGGCGCAGGCCGAGATAGCGGTAGAGCTCGCTCAGATTTTTCAGGCCGTCGCTATAGGTGTTGGTGGCGCGGATCGCCGGGGCGGCGGCGTTGCCCGGGCCTTTATCGCCCCCCCCATCGCCGCAGCCCGCCACCAGCAGCGCCAAAGCCAGTGCGGTTCCGAGACTCCTGCTGCGCAGCATCGCCGACTCCTTCTCGCTAGCGGACGGCATCCACGTAGCGGCCATTGTCGACGAACCCAAGCCGCTCGATCCCGGCGCCCTTCACCATCGCCAGCACCCGGTCGAAATCCTCGTAACGGGTCTCGCTTTCGGTGCGGATCTGGAGCGCCGCGTCGCGCTCCGCCTTCACCGCCGCGAGCCTGGCGGGGAGCGCGCTTTCGGCCAGCGGCGCCCCGTCCCAGCTCACCCGCCCCGCCGAATCGAGCCCGAGGGTGAAGACGCGCGGTGGGGTCAGCGGCTCGCCTTCCCTGGGAAGGTCGATCTTCACGCTGTGGGTGGCGATCGGGATGGTGATGATGAACATGATCAGCAGCACCAGCATCACGTCGATCAGCGGCGTGATGTTGATCGTGTCGATCGGCTGGCTCGAGGGGATCGCGAAGGCGGGGCGGCGGCGCATGACGGGCTCTCCTCTGCTGATGTTATGATATGACATAGCATGAACGGAAGGGGGCGGCAACGGTTCCCAAATCCTCCCCGTCGAAGACGGGGGACCAGGCGAAGCTTGGTGGAGGGGTAGAAGGCGGGGAAGTCTGAGGTTCACGCGAGAATCGCGAAGGCCCAGCCACTTACCCCTCCACCCCGCTACGCGCGGTCCCCCTCCCCATCACCGATGGGGAGGAATTATCCCGTGTAGACGCGCCAGCCGTCATCCTTGGCTCGGCGCAAGGTGACGCTGCCGGTGCTTCCGAACGGCTTGCCGCCGCGGAACTCGCCGGTGATCATCACCGGCACTTCGACGAACAGGAAGCCCTTGGACTCGACCGGTTTGGACGGCGTGCCGACCTCGACGGCGTAGCGCGAATAGGCGCGGAAATTCTCCTCCAGCCTTTTGGCCGCGTCCGGGTCGGCACGGAGGCGGGCGGCATCCTCCCAGGCGCCCTTGGCGATGAAGCCGTAATAGCGCCGGAGCACGCCGGCCGCGTCGGCGGAGGAGTCGTCGTCCTCCTCTTTCACCGCCGCCGAGTTCCCGGCCGCCGGCTCCGGCTGCGCGGTATTCGCCACAGTGACGTGCATATTGGCCGCGGGTGGAGCCGGGTCGTCCGAGCAGGCGGCGAGCGACAAAGCGAGGGTCAATGAGGCGGGTCTGGGTTCCGTGGATGAGGTCGCTTGCCCGCTCGAAGCTCATCGGCCGGCCGAACAGATAGCCCTGGATCTGGTGGCAGCCCAAATCGCGCATGCGGGTGAAATCGTCGGCGGTCTCGACGCCTTCCGCGGTCACCGTCATCCGGAAGCTCTTGGCGAGCTGAACGATCGACTGGATGATCGCGACCGTCTCGCGGTTGTTGCCCGCCTCGCGGACGAAGCTGCCGTCGATCTTGAGCTTATGGAAAACGGCCTTGTTCAAATAGCCGAGCGACGAATAGCCGGTGCCGAAATCGTCGAGCGCGATGCCGACGCCGAGCGTCCGAAGCCGCTTCAGCACGTCGAGCGAGCCTTCGCTGTCGCCGAGGAACACCGATTCCGTGACTTCCAGCTCCAGCCGGTTGGCCTTCAGCCGATACTTGGCGAGCGCCTCGCTGACCGTGTTCGGAAGCGCCGGCAGGATGAGCTGGCGGGCCGAGAGGTTCAAAGCGACATGGATATAGTCCGGCCAGGCCGCCGCGGCGCGGCATGCCTCGTCGATCACCCAGTCGCCCAGGTCCATGATGAGACCCGTGTCTTCCGCAAGCGGGATGAACTCGGCGGGCGAGACCATGCCGCGGGTCGGGTGGTGCCAGCGGATCAGCGCCTCGAAGCCCATCAGGCTCTGGTCGGCGGCGTTGATCAAAGGCTGGTAGTCGAGCCGGAACTGGCGGAGCGAGATCGCCTGGCGGAGGTCCTGCTCGAGCCGCAGCCGGTCTTCGGCCTCGTTCTGCATGTCGGCCGAGAAATAGCAGCAGGTGCCGCGGCCCTGGGCCTTCGCCTGATAGAGCGCGAGGTCGGCCTTCTGGATCAGATCGTCGACGCTTTGCCCGTCGATCGGTCCGAAAGCGCAGCCGATCGAGACGCCGATGCGGATCTCCGCTTTGTCGATATGATAGGGTTCGGCGACACTCTCGATGATCCTGCAGGCGAGGTCTTCCACCTTCTTGCGGCTCTGGGCGTCGCGCATGACGATGGCGAACTCGTCGCCGCCCATGCGGCCGACATGGCCCCAGTCGGCGACCTCGCGCACCAGCCGCTGCGACACGCTCTTCAGAACCGCGTCGCCCTTGGGGTGGCCGAACGTGTCGTTGACCGGCTTGAAACCGTCCAGATCGAGGAACATGATCGCGCAGGGCACATTCGACGAGGTCGAGTTGGACAGAGCCTCGCCGAGGAGCTGGCGCACCCGGCCGCGATTGGGGAGCCCTGAGAGCACGTCCATATTGGCGAGGTTGGTCAGCCGCTCCTGGGTCTTGCGGACCTCGGTGACGTCGGAGCCGACGCCGCGGAAGCCCTGGAACTGACCGGCCATGTCGATGATCGGATCGCCGGCGAGGCTGATCCAGCGGGTGCCGCGCCGGGTCTTGAGTTCCATCTCCAGGCTGGCAAAGGGCTGGCGGGCGAGGAGGGTGCGGCCCAATGCGCTGTTGCCGCCGAGCGCCGCCGGGAGCGAATGGCCGATCAGCTGGCTCGACGAGCGGCCGAGCAGCGACGTCATCCGCGAGGAGATGTAGACGACCCGGTTCTCGCTATCGACCTGCCACAGCCAGCCGACCCCGCGATGCTCATATTCCTTGAGCAGCAGGCGGACCGATTCCGCCTGGGTGCGGACGCTCGCGATCATCTGGAGCTGGCCGAAGATGAGGCGAGTCAGGCGCGCGACGCCGAAGATCGCGACCGCGGCCACGCCGATGATGGTCGCGCCGACGGTCGGATCGAGCCGCGGGCTCCCGAAATAATAAGCGATGCACAGCGCCGCCGTCATCGTCGCGATCCACGCCATGGAGGCGGACGGGACCGAGGCGAGGCCGATCGCGGCGATGATCATCGCGCCCATCGCGCCGCCGATCACCACCTGCACTTCGTGCGTCTGGGTCGCGAAGGCCCAGGTCGGGAGCGCCGTCCAGATCGCGGCGAGGCCGATCGCCTCGACGATCGCGCGGTAATGCGAGCGGCCCTCGTTGGAGCGGCTGGAGGCGACCGCGCCTTCGCGCAGCGCGTGGCGGAAATAGACCCAGTTCGCAAAAGCGACGACGGCGAGCCAGGAGACGATCAGCTCCGGTCGGGTCGCGCCGACCATGCCCCAGGCGACGAGCAAAGCCGCGCCGACATTGGTTGCTGCGAAATAGGGGGCGAACAGGGCCCTTGTCTGGGCTTGCCCGTTATGAAGATGCGCTTCGCGGAGGCGCTGGCTGCCGGCCTCGGGACCAACGGAATCGTCGACGGTGTCGATCGGTTCCTCTTCCTGGCTGTCCGAGTCCAATGGCACTGGAGCGTGGTACATCGATTTCCAACACCTCTCGACGGGAGCCCTGTTCCTATTCCGAGAGGCTTGATGGATGGTTAAAGACGCGTCGAAATGCGGTGGATGGAGCGCAGCGGCAAAGCAGTGCCCAATCCCGGAAGGGCACTCCGATTTGTCCGTTTTTTCAGCTATGCTCGCTGCGCATCCGGGGTATCAAGACCCAGTGCAATCCTGCTGGGCTTAGGAGGAAATCGTGCTTCCTCAAATGCGCCTCGTGACCCTGACCAGCTTCCTCGAAGTTGCGCATTTCGTCGGCCTCGATCCGTTTCAGTTGCTGAAAGAGGCGGGGATCAGCCCCGGCCTGCTCGGCGACCCGGAGACCCGCTGGGCCGCCGGCCCGATCGTGGATCTTCTGGAGAACTCGGCTTCGAGGTCCGGCTGTGAGAGCTTCGGCATCCTCATGGCGGAATGCCGTTCGTTCGCGAGCCTCGGACCGCTGAGCCTTCTTCTCGAGCGCTTGCCGACCAGCCGGGACGTTCTTCAGGCCGTGATCGGTCATCGA
>VBAE01000129.1 GCA_005882415.1 Alphaproteobacteria bacterium
CAGATCGCGGTGCAGCGTTCCAGGATCAGCGCCCGGGTCCGCTCGTCGAGGAAGGCGCCGCCGCCGGTCGCGATCACCTTCACAGGGCCGTGGAGGAGCCGGGCGATCACCCGCCGCTCGCCGTCGCGGAAGCCCGATTCGCCGTAGGAATCGAATATCTCGGCGATCGTCCGGTGCGCGGCGCTCTCGATCTCGCTGTCGCTGTCGGTGAAGGGGAGGCCGAGGCGCTTCGCAAGCCGGCGCCCGACGGTCGATTTCCCCGCCCCCATCAAGCCGACGAGGACGATCGGACGGTCCGGGTTCGGAAGCGTCTGGATCATTGCGGCGGGGGCTATACATCGGGGCGTCCGGTGGGGCAAAAGGCCGGCCATGCGCAGGACCTATGCTTCCCCCACGCGGCGCCGCCGCTCACCGCTTCCCATCATCCTCATCGTCTTACTCGTGGCGATCGTTGGGCTTCTCGTCTGGCTCTCTACGCGCAGCACCGAGGTGCCGCAGCAGCGCGTCGAGCAGGACGTCACGAATGCAGCGTTGGCGCACTAAACTCCTTCTGACGGCGGGAGTCGCGGCAGCCCTGGCCGCGATCCCCGCTTTCGGCCAGGCCGATCAGCCCGAGTCGCAGCTGCCCCCCGGCTTCGGCGACCCAGGCACGCCCGCGCCCGCTCCGCCTCCGCCTCCGCCCGCGCCCGATACGGCCGCCGCACCGGAAGCGCCGCCGCCGCCGCCCTCGGCCCTCGCCGACGTCGGCACGGTGATCGAGAACAGCGCCGACGCCGATCTCGCGGCGCTGGGCGAGGATCTGACGCCGGTGAAGCCGATCGAAATTCCCGAAAGCGCCCGCCGGCCGGTGGACGTGGTCGGGATCATCGGACCCGCCGACTGGGGCGTCGGAGTCGACGGCTTCGGCAAGGCCGATGGGCGCTTCCTTTCCGGCCTGATGCGCCGCCTCGATGCGCCTCTGCCGTCGCGCTGGGCGTCGATCCTGCTTCGGCGGGTGCTGATGTCCGAGGTGCAGGCGCCGAACAATATCGATCCTGTGGACTGGGTCGCCGAGCGCGCCTGGCTTCTGCTCCGCATGGGCGAGGCCGACGCGGCGCGGATGCTGGTCCAGTCGGTCGACGTCGACCGCTTCACGCCGCGCATGTACACCGTGGGTGTCCAGACCGCGCTCGCCACGGCCGACCCGGCGGCGCTTTGCCCGCTCGTCGCCGGCGGGCGCGAAGTCTCCGACGAGGCGGTGTGGCCGCTCGCGGATGCGATGTGCGCCGCTCTGGAAGGCGAAGCAGGCCGGGCCAGCGCGCTGGTCGACCAGGCGCGGCGGCGGAGCGGGGCAGGGGGGATCGACCTCCTCCTCGCCGAAAAGGTGATCGGCGCCGGCACCAACACCCGCCGCGCGGTCAACATCCAGTGGGACGGCGTCGACCAGATCAACGCCTGGCGCTTCGGCCTGGCCAGCGCCACCGGCCTCGCAATCCCGCCCGCGCTGATGGCGTCGGCGGGCCCGCAGGTCAGGGCGTGGCAGGCGCGGGCGCCGATGGTGCCGCTCGACCAGCGCCTCGCCGCTGCCGATACCGCCGCGTCGCTCGGCGTGTTCTCCACCGAATCGCTGGTCGAGCTCTACAGTCTCGTCGCCGATTCGACCGATCCTTCGGACCTCGACGACACACTCGCCGGACGTTTGCGCCGAGCCTACGCCGCCGCCGATCCGGACGCCCGGATGTCGGCGCTCCGCTACCTTTGGGACGGCGCCAAGACGCCCGAGCAGAAGCACGCGCGCTCGATCCTCACCGCGGTCGCCTCGACGCTGGTGGCGCCTTCCGACGACCGCAAGGACGTTTCGGCCGAGCTGATCGCCTCGATGCTTGCGGGAGGCCTCGACCGGCAGGCGGCGCGCTGGGCGCCGGTGGTCGAGTCGGCTGGAAACGACCGCGCCTGGGCCCTGCTCGCGGTGGGCGCGCCGCGGGTGCAGGTCGACACCAGTTCGGGGCGAATCTCCACCTTCGCCGGCAATGACGACAGCAAGGACAAGGTCCGCTCCCGCCTGCTCCTCGCCGCATTGGCCGGGCTCGACCGCATCCAGGGCGGCGGCGCCAACGATCTGGGCGCGGACCTCGGCGTGAATTTCGCGGCCAGCAATGCCTGGACCCGGATCATCGATTCGGCCGCCGCCAAGGGCCAGGAGGGCACCGTCGCTTTGCTCGCCGCGGTGGGCATGCAGACCGGCGACTGGGCGGGGGTGCCGCCCGAGCATCTCTTCCACATCGTCCGGGCCCTCCGCCAGGTCGGCCGCGAATATGAGGCGCGGATGATCGCCGCCGAGGCGCTGAGCCGGCTGTGACCGCGCTCGCGGGCGAGGACCGCCAGCTGATCGCCGCCTTCCTCGAGATGATGGCCGCCGAAGCCGGAGCCGCCCGCAACACCCTGCTCGCCTATGAGCGCGACCTCCGCGGCGCCTCCGAGCTGATGGAAGGGGCGCTTGCGGGCGCCTCGTCGGAGGAATTGAAGCGCCTCGGCGAGGCCTGGCTTCCGCTCAGCCGCGCCACCCTCGCCCGCAAGGCGGCCGCCCTTCGCCGCTTCTTCGGCTTCCTCGCCGACGAAGGCCACCGGCCCGACGACCCGTCCTCCTCGCTCCCCCGCCCGGCCGGCGAGCGCCCGCTGCCCAAGATCCTCGACCACAAGGCGGTCGACGCCCTCTTCGCCGAGATCGAGCGGTGCCGCGAGAAAGGCGGCGCTCTCGCCATCCGCCTCTCCGCTTTGATCGAATTGCTCTACGGCTCGGGCCTCCGCGCCACCGAACTCGTCTCGCTCCCACGCAATGCCATCGTCGGCGACAAGCCCTTCCTGATCCTGAAGGGCAAAGGCGGTCGCGAACGGCTGGTCCCCATCTCCGATCGCGCCCGCGCCGCGGTGGCCGAATGGGGCGCCCACGTCCCGCGCGACTCGCTCTGGCTCTTCCCCTCGGGGAAGAAGCATCTCAGCCGCGTCCGCCTCTACCAGCTGGTCCGCGAGCTTGCCGCAGGCGCGGGCATCCCGCCGGACCGGATCAGCCCGCACGTCCTGCGCCACGCCTTCGCCACTCACCTCCTCGAAGGCGGGGCCGATCTGCGCGCCCTCCAGATGCTGCTCGGCCATGCCGACATCGCCACCACCCAGATCTATACCCATGTCGACAGCCGCCGCCTGGTCGAGCTGGTCAACAGCCGCCATCCCTTGGCGGACGCCTCCCGCGTTGACGCGAAGCCCGCCGCGCCCTAACCCCCGCCGCCGATGCCCACATTCCTCGATTTTGAAAAATCCATCGCCGAGCTCGACGCGCGGGTGGAAGAGCTGCGCGAGACCGCCGAGTCGGGCGATCTCAACATCGACGCCGAGATCGACCGGCTCGAGGCCAAGTCGCAAAAGCTGCTCCGCGACACCTATGCCAAGCTGACTCCGTGGCAGAAGACCCAGGTCGCCCGTCACCCGGAGCGGCCGCATTTCCACGATTATGTCGCTGCCCTGGTCGAAGATTTCGTGCCGCTGGCCGGGGACCGCAAGTTCGGCGAGGACGAGGCGATCGTCGGCGGGCTCGGTCGCCTGGGCGGGCGCAAGGTGGTCGTCATCGGCCATGAGAAAGGCGACGACATCGCCAGCCGCCTCAAGCACAATTTCGGAATGGCCAAGCCCGAGGGCTACCGCAAGGCGATCCGCCTGATGGAGCTCGCCAACCGCTTCGGGCTTCCGGTCGTCACACTGGTCGACACTGCGGGCGCCTTCCCGGGCGTGCAGGCGGAGGAACGCGGCCAGGCCGAGGCAATCGCCCGCTCGACCGAGGCTTGCCTGGCGCTTCGCGTGCCGCTGGTCGCCGTCATCGTCGGCGAGGGCGGGTCGGGGGGAGCTATCGCGCTCGCCGCGGCGAACCGCGTGCTGATGCTCGAACATTCGATTTACGCGGTGATCTCGCCCGAGGGCTGCGCTTCGATCCTGTGGCGGACCGCGGATAAAGCGTCGGACGCTGCCGAGGCGATGCGGATCAGCGCCGCGGATCTCAAGCAATTGGGCGTGGTCGACCGCATCGTCACCGAGCCGGTCGGCGGCGCCCACCGCAACCCCGCCGAGGCGATCGCCTCCGTCGGGGCCGCGATCGACGAAGAGCTCGCCGCTTACGACTCGATGCCGCCCGAGCGGATCCTCGCCGAGCGCCGCTCCAAATTCCTCGCTTTAGGCTGAAGCCATAGAAAAAGGGCGGCGGAACCAGGTTCCACCGCCCCTCTTCACGTTCGTTCAGATGAAGGCTTAGCCGTTCATCTTGGTCGAGACGTTGTTGAAGGTGGTGCTGAGCGTGTTGCCGAGCGCGCCCATGGCGCTGACGGCGGCGACGGCGATGAGGGCGGCGATCAGGCCGTACTCGATTGCGGTGGCGCCCTTTTCGTTCTTCAGCATCTTGCGGAAAATCTTCATGTCCGGTCTCCTGTTTCCAAAGCTTTGGAAGTCCACACTTCCATGCCGCCCCCTTGTCCAATTCAGGCAGCAATCTAATTTCTAGGGGGAGGAAGTTTCCAAAAGTTTAAGCTGCCAGATTTCTTCACATCGAATTTTCGGCGGTGCCCTGAACCGTGTTCCACAGGCCGTCCTTAGCGCTCGCCAGTTTCGACAGGCCGACCAGCATCGCGCAGGCGATGAGGCCGATGATCAGCGAATATTCGATTGCGGTGGCTCCGCGCGTTTCGCGGATCATCTTCCAAAAGCGGTTCATTTTTTCTAATCCCCCACGGGGGCCATCGCCCAGTCCGGGGGCAGATTAAGCCCCGCGTCGTTAACGATTTCCTAGCATCGGCCACCAATATGGAAAAAAATCCGACATTCCTGGTGGTCGCCGCGGCCCTCTTGGGCGGCGATGGGAAGGTGCTCCTCCAGCAGCGGCCGGAGGGGACGGCGATGGCGGGGCTTTGGGAATTCCCGGGCGGCAAGATCGAGGCGGGGGAGACGCCGGAGGCTGCTTTGGTCCGGGAGCTGGCGGAGGAGCTTGGGATAAGGGTGGAGGAGGGGGCTCTGACGCCGCTCACCTTCGCCAGCGCGCCGTTGGGGGAAAGGCACCTTCTGCTCCTGCTCTACGGCTGCCGCGAGTGGAGCGGCGAGCCTCAGGCGCTCCACGCCAGCGCCCTTAAGTGGGCGACCCCCGCCGAAATGCGCACCCTGCCCATGCCGCCCGCGGACCTGCCGCTGATCGACGCTTTGGAGGGCTAGTCCCTTTTCCCCAGCACATCCGCGAGGGAGGCAGTGGCGCTTCCCCGGCGGGCCGGCTGGGGCTGGTCGGGGGAGGGGGACCAGCCGAGCAAGTGGACGATCTGGAATCGTTCGGAGGTCTTGCCGTCCGGATCGGCGGCGTCGGCGAAATCGGTGAGGGCGGCGACGAGGCCGGGCTTGCCGAGGCTGCGCGGGCGCGAGGCTAGGACGTTGGTGCCGGCCATGGCGCGAAGGTCAGCGACGAGTGCCATCAGATTGGGGAAGCGCACCGTCACTTCGTGCGAATCGACCACGGGGAGGGCGAAGCCGGCGCGGGTCAGGAGATCGCCGGCGGCGCGGACGTCGATCTGCGGGTGGATGTGGGGCGAGGCGCCGCCCTCGGCCGAATCGGCGGCCATCATCGCGCTCCTGAGGCGCGGCAGGCTCCCCGCGCCGGCGAAGGCGCCGAGGAACAGGCCGTCGGGCCGGAGCGCGCGGCGGATGAGGAGCAGCGCTCCGGGAAGGTCGTTGACGCTGTCGAGCACCCCGACAGAGACGACGAGGTCGAAGCTCGCCGGCTCGAAGGGCAGGCGGTCCTCGTCGGCCTGCACGCCGTGCCTTCCGGCGAGCGCAGAGGACGTATCGGCGGTGACCACCGACATCCCCCGCTCGCGAAGGCGCTCCGCGAGATAGCCGCCGGTCGAGCCCACCTCCAGCGCCCGCTCGAACTTGCGCGTGACGAAGTCGAGCCGCTCGACCAGCTCGTCCGACGCGGCGCGGATCAGATAGTCCGCGTCCGCGAAGCGCGCCCGGTCGCGCCGGATGCGCCTCAGGCGCCGGTCGAAGGGCGTGTCCAGGGGATCGGCCATCGCCCCCCTTCCCACAAGTCCGGCCTCCGGCAAACCTCTAGAAGAACATCTTCCTGAAGCTGATCCGGATCGAGCGGCCGAGGGGGTCGATATAGCCGGGCTGGTAGCTCAAGGGCGTCACCCCGTTCGAATCGCGCACGTCGAGGCGGTTGTTGAAGAGGTTGTTGATCGAAAGCGTCACCCGGCTGCCGCGGAAGAAGGGGTGCTCGCGGACCAGGCTGCGCTGGGCGCCGAGGTCTGCGAACAGCCTCAGATTGAAGGTCAGCAGGTCGGAGAAGAACAGGTCGTCCGTGCTTCCGCCGCCTGGGTTGAGGCTGCCGTTGACCGTGGTGCCGCTCTGCCAATTGGCGGAGAGGCGGGCGCCGAGACCGTTCTTGGTCACCCCGCCCTGGAACTCGACCTCGTGGCGGGGCCGTCCGCCATTGTTGCCGGCCGCCGATCCGTTGAGGAAATCGAGCTCCGGAACGCCCGGGCGGATCAGCACCGTGTCGTGCAGCCGCCACGTATGGTAGATCGAGAAATTGAGCACGCCGCCGCGTCCTCCGCCGCCGCCGAAGCCGCCGCGTCCGCCAAAGCCTCCGCGGCCGCCACCGCCGCCGCCCGCACCGCCGCCGCCAGCACCGCCGCGCCAGCCGCCGCCGCTTTGGCCTCCGCCACCTTGACCGGCTGCAACCTGGCCTCCCGTAGCGGCACCGGGGGGAGTGGCTGCTCCGACCGCCTGGGCAGCGCTGGGCGTCGCGCCGCCTGCCGCAGCGTCACCGCCGGGGCGACGGCCGCGCCAGCCGCCGGCGGGCGGTTGCGGCCCGATCGGCTTGGAGAAGTTCACGCCCCATCGAATCTCGGACCGGTCGGACCGGGCGAAGTTCACCGGCCGGCTGTCGATCCGGAGCAGCCGACCATTCTCGTCGCGCTGGAAGCGTTCCGGGAAGGCCGCCTCGATCTCGGGCGTGGCGGTGGGGAAGGAGGCGATCGGGTCGGTGATCCGCGTGTTGGTGTAGTTCGCGGTCAGCGACAAATTGGTCTTGGTGAAGGGCCGGAGCGTCCCGCCCACCTTGAACACCCGGCGATGGTCGGCGGCGAGGGTGGGGTTGCCGCCGGTGATCATGGTGACGTTGGCGGTCTCGCCGCGGACGAAGTCGTAGACCCGGACGTTCGGGGTCTCGAGCAGCGGATCCCCGAGCTGCTGCATGCTCGGCGCGCCTTCCTCGTCGGTGAAGGAGGCGA
>VBAE01000130.1 GCA_005882415.1 Alphaproteobacteria bacterium
CAGGGGGAGCTGAGGGGCGGCCGGACGTGTCGGTGGTGCCCGTGGACAGCTCGAACTCGCTGCTCCTGCGCGGCGACGCCGCCGCGGTGGCGCGGCTCGCCCAAGTCGCCGAAGAACTCGACGTCCGCGCGGCAAACGGCACCGAAATCCGGGTCATCTTCCTCGAACATGCCGACGCCGCGCAATTGCTGCCGGTGCTCCAGCTCCTGCTCGGCCAGCCGGTCACCCCGCCGCCGAGCCAGACGCCGCCGGTGCAGTCGACCAGCATGCGGCCGAATGCCGCTCCGACGTCCGCGCCTGCGACCGCCGCAGCCGCCGCCAACATCGCCTCCGCCGGCTCCGGCGCCAGCGTGTTCGGCTATCGAAGCGCCCTCGTCACCCGCTTCGAAGGCGCCAACGCCCTCGTCGTCGCCGCGCCGGTCGACGTCCAGCGCCAGATCGGCGAGGTCATCCGCCAGCTCGACACGCGCCGCGAGCAGGTGCTGGTCGAGGCGATCATCGTCGAGATTTCCGACACGGCGGCGAAGCAGCTCGGCGTCCAGCTCCTCCTCTCCGGCCTCAAGGGCTCGAACATCCCCTTCGCCGTCACTAATTATTCCAACGCCTCGCCGAGCATGCTGAGCGTCGCCGGCGCGATCGCGGCGGACAAGGTGTCGCCCGGCTCCGATCTCGCCGACGATCTTCGCGACGCGGCGATCCGCTCGGCGGTCGGGGCGACCGGCGGCATCGGCGGGATCGTGATCCGCAACAGCAACGCGATCTTCGGCGCCATCGTCAACGCGGTGAAATCGGACAGCCGCTCGAACATCCTGTCGACGCCCTCGATCATGACCCTGGACAACCAGCAGGCGTCGATCCTGGTCGGCCAGGAAGTGCCGGTGACGACGGGCGAGGCGCTGAGCCAGAATTTCGACAACCAGTTCCGCACCGTCCAGCGCCAGAATGTCGGGATCACGCTCGAGGTGAAGCCGCAGATCAACGCCGGCGGCGCGATCAAGCTCGAGCTCAGGCAGGAAGTGAGTTCGATCGCGGGGCCCATCTCGGCGGCGGCGTCCGACCTGATCCTCAACAAGCGCGAGATCAAGACGACGATCACCGTCGACGACGGCGAGATCGTCGGCATCGGCGGCCTTCTCGACGATAACGACCGCCGCACGCTCGAGAAGGTCCCCTTCCTCGGCGACATTCCGGTGCTCGGCAATTTGTTCAAATCCCACGGCCGCTCCCGCGCCAAGACCAATCTCATGGTCTTCATCCGCCCGACTATCCTGCGCTCCGCAAGCGACGCCCGCACCATCGCCGAACGCCGCTACAATTACGTCCGCGATCAGCAATTGAGCCAGAACCCGAACAGGGAGCCGACTTTGGACGAACTGGTGCGGGATTATCTCGGGACCGTGCCGCCTGTGGTGGCGAAGCCGGGGGATGTTGTGGTCGCTCCCCCGGCGGATGGGGCGGTTCCGCAGTAGCGATGAAGAAGGGGCATGGCCTCGCACGGGCGGTGGCGCCGATGGGGCGGGACGAACTCGCCAATCTCCCCACCGGCGCGTTGCTCGCGCGGCTGAAGCGCCTGCGCTGGTGCGAGGATAGGCCGGATCACAGCGACCTGCTGCCGGAGGAAATCGAGTCGGCGGGGGGCATGATCCTGTTCAAGACGGATGCGGCTTGGCGGTCTGCCTATGCCGAGGTGAAGGACGTGCTGGCCGGTCGGGAGCATGTGGCGAATAAGCCTTAGAGGCTGATCCATGAGGCGGCGGGACCAAGCTTCGTAAAACCGTGTTCATGGATGCCGGATCAAGTCCGGCATGACGGGTTGTGCGGGCGCCGTCGCCCCTTCCGTCGTCACCCCGGGCTTGACCGGGTCCATGAACACCGCCGTCCGGAGGTAGGCTCCAGCGGGGTCGCCCCTAACTCGGCCCGCCGTCCTTATAGCGGCTCTCGATGAAGCGCCCCTGGGTCTCGAACGCGTCGCGGTCGGTTTGGGCGAGGCGGGCGGCGATGTCGTCGAGGGCTTCGCGGGCGGCGTCGAGGCTGGTGGCGAGGCGGTCGTCGACAGTGAGGCCGTCGCCGTCTTTTTCGCGCCGATAGTCCGCGGGCACGCGTTCGTAGCGGTCGAGGAGGTCGGGGAGGTGCTTGCCCATCAGCCGGCGTGCGTCCTGGGCGAGGGGGTCGAGCGCGTCGAGCTCGCCCAGGCGGGATTCGAGCAGCGGCAGCTGCGAGGCGATGGCGTCGGCGCGGCGGGCGGCGGGGGCGGGGAGGGCGTTGCGGCGCTGCTCCAGCATTCCCTCCAATTGCTGGACGACGCGGGTGGTCGGCAGATCGTCGCTATAGGCGACCCGCTTCGGCACCGCGGGATTACCGCCCCAGACCGAGAAGAAGAGCAGGATGGCGAGCGTCAGGAACGACACGACGAACAGGCCGGTGAGGCCGATCGGCCCGACGATCTTCGCGAAAATCAGGGTCGCGACGATCAAGGCGGCAAGCGCCACGCCGATGTTCGCCAGCCGCTTACCCACCGACTTTGCCGCCCGCCCATAATAGCGTCTCCGCGCTGCGGAGTTGGTCGACGTGCGGCCGTCCCACCGCCCGACGACCTCGTCGAAGCGGGCGATGGCATCGTCGACGCTGCGCGGCGCCTGCGCCATGTCAGCGCTCGATCGGCGCCAGCAGCGGCGAGTTCGCAGCGCCTCCGCCGGCGGCGAGCCGGTTCTGCTCCACGCCTTCCGCCCGGGCGATATAGCCGCGGCTCTTCTCGACCTCGCTGGTCAGCGTGTTGACCGTCTGCTTCATGCTTCCCAGCGCCTCGAGCTTGAACTGGTCGATCATGTCCATCGTGTCGTAGATGTTCTGGAAGGCGCGCTGGAGGGTCTCGAGCGGAATGGTCGAGGAGGCCGCCTGGCGATGGATGTCGCCGGTCTGGCTCTTCAGCAGATTGCCGGTGGTGTCGATGATGTTGGCGGTGGTGGTGTTGAGCGCTGTGATCTGGTCGAGCACCAGCCGCTGGTTGGTCAGCGCCTGGGCGACGGTCACCGCGGTACGGAGCGCGGAGACGGTGGTGGTGGACGCGCGGTCGACGCCCTTCACCAGCTCGACATTGTTCTTCTTGACGAGGTCGAGGGCGAGATAGCCCTGCACCGTCACCGCCATCTGGGTGAGGAGATCGGTGGTGCGCTGGCGGGTGTAGAAGAGCGCGGTCTCGCGGATCGCCTTGGCCTTGGCCGGATCGGTCGCGTCCAGCTCGTTCGCTTTGTCCTCCAGCCGCTGGTCCATCACCTTGGAGATGTGGATCATCTGCTCGAGCGCGCCCATCGCCTTCCACAGGCCCTTCCGTTCAGTGTCGATGGCGGCGTTGTCCATCAGCAGCTCATCCTTGCCGGAGGCGAGGCTTCCCAGGATCTTCGAGATGTGGGTCTGGGACGACTGATATTTCTGGAAATAATTGCCCAGCTTGTTGCCGAACGGGATGATTCCGAGGATCTTGCGCGGGGTGGAGAGATTGCCCTGGCGGCCGGGATCGAGCGCCTCGACGGTGCGGCGGAGCTCGGTCAAATCCGCGCCGATGCCGGTGTCGCTGTCGATGGCTTTGACCGGCCGGTCGAGGAAGCGGTTGGAATGGCCGGCGGCCTCGGCGATCTGCTTGCGGCCCATATTGGTCAATTCGTCGACCTTGGCGCCGAATTCGGGCGAATTGGCGTCGGCCGCGACGAGCTCGCCGACGAACTTGTCGACAACCGTCTCGAGCTTCGACTTCACGCTGTCCTCGATCGGGACGAGGCCCGCCGCCTGCTCCGGAGCGACCGTCGCCAACGCCTCGGGCGCCTCCAGCTTCAGCTTCGTCTCGGTGGCCATTTCAGTCCCTTCCCGTCTGCCTCAGCGCGTAAATGGGGCAGGGGGGCTGCGGAGCGCAAGAGGAAAACTGTATTATTTGCATAACACAGCGGGTTGGGGGCGGTTTGAAATGCGCGAAAATCCGGTAGAGCAGGGGCCATGAAGCGCTTCCTCCTCCCGATCCTCGCCCTCCTCGCCGCCGCGCCCGCACCCGCGGCGCCGCCGCTGCAGATGGCGATCACCATGGACGATCTGCCGGTCCACGGGCCGCTTCCACCGGGCGAGACCCGGCTCGATGTGGCACGGCGCATCCTCAAGGCGCTGAGGGCGGCGCGGGTGCCGGAGGTGTACGGGTTCTTGAATGCCCATTGGCTGGAGAGCGAGCCGGAGACGGAGGCGGTGCTCCGCGAGTGGCGGCGGGCGGGCTATCCGCTCGGCAATCATGGCTGGTCGCACCAGGGGCTTGGGGCGCTGAGCGTCGCCGATTACGAGGCGGAGATCGCCCGCGACGAGCCTCTGCTGAAGCGGCTGGCCAATGGGAGCGACTGGCGCTGGTATCGCTATCCCTTCCTCGACGAAGGCGCCGACGCCGCCAAGCGGGCGGAGGTCCGGCGTTACCTCGCCTCGAACGGCTACCGCATCGCCCAGGTGACGATGAGCTATGGCGATTATGAATATAACGAGGCCTATGCCCGCTGCCTTACCGCGCCCGACGCCGACGGGCTGAAGCGCCTCGAAGCCGGGTATATGGAGAGCGTCCGCTCGGCGGTCGATTACGCCCGCGCGGCGTCACGGGCCGCCTACGGACGCGATATTCCCTACGTCCTCCTCACCCATATCAGCCCGATGAATGCGCGGATGTTCCCGAAGGTGCTGGCTTACTACAAGGCGCAGGGCTTCCGCTTCGTGACGCTCGCGCAGGCGGAGCGGGACCCGGCTTACCGCGCCGATGTCGATCCCACCTTGCCGCCATCGCCGCCGGTGGCGACGGGCCCGCTGCCCAAGCGCTACGATCCCCGGCCACTGCTGGAGAGCGTCTGCCTCAAACCTTGATCAGCGTCGGATCGGCCGTCAGGCGCCGGGCCAGCTCGCTGAGGAACTCCAGGAACACCCCGACCTTGGGCGAAAGCGCCGTCCGCCCCGCGTAAAGCGCGTAGAGGGCCGGCGGATCGTGGAGCCGCCATTCCGGCAGCACCGGCACGATCTCGCCCCCGCGAAGCTCCTCCGCGGCGAAGAAAGCCGACATCGGCGCGATCGCGAGCCCGCGGCGGACGAACTCCAGATTGAGCAGGGGATCGTTGCAGGCGAAGCGCCGCCAGACCGGCACCTTCACCCGTTCCTTGCCGCTGACCAGCTCCAGCGCAGGCGCGCCTTCCAGTGGGAAGCCGATCACCGCATGGTCGGCGAGCTCGTCGATCGTGGCGGGGAGGCCGCGGGCGGCGATGTAGCGGCGGCTCGCGACCAGGATGATGCCGATGTCGGTGATCTTGCGCGCGATCACTCCGCTATCCTCCAGCCAGCCCGAGCGGATCACCACGTCGAAGCCGTCCGAGACCGGGTTCAGAAGCCGGTCGGTGAGCTGCATCTGCAGGTCGATGTCCGGATAGCGGTCGAGGAATTCGGCGAGGAAGGGCCCGACGATGTGGCGCCCGATCATGTTCGGCGACGCGATCCGGAGCAGGCCGGAGGGGTTCCCTTGGTAGGCGGCGACCTCGGCCTCGGCATTTTCGGCTTCCGCGACGAGGCTCAGGCAGTGGTCGTGGAAGGCGCGGCCGATCTCGGTCAGCGCGAGCTTGCGGGTGGTGCGCTCGACGAGGCGGGCGGAGAAGCCGGCCTCGAGCTTGGCGACGGCGCGGCTGACCGTGGATTTCGGCAGGCCGAGCGCGCGGGCGGCGGCCGAGATGGAGGCCAATTCGCCCACTTTGGCGAAGATCGCCATTTCCTGGAGGTGGCGGAGCGAGCGTTCCATTTCTGGAACGGTGTATCCCATTTTGGGTGGCTACTGGAAGGGTCTCTTGATCGCCATAGGGGAAGCGAACGAAATTAGGTTTCAGGAAGGAACGCATCTCATGGCCGAGCTCGCTCTGGTCGCCCGCAACGACGCTCCCGCGGTGGAAGCGCGTAGCCGCCCTGCCGAGACGGTGGACGCGCCTCCGGCGCCGCCGGCCGATGCCGCGCCGGATAAGCCCAAGCGCCGCCGTGGACGGATCGTCGGCGGTCTTGGCGGGCTGCTGCTGATCGCCGGCGGAGCGCTCGGCTATCAATATCAGACGGTGTGGTCGCACCAGGTGTCGACCGACAACGCCTACGTGCGGGCCGACATCACCCCGGTGGCGGCGAAGGTCGAGGGCTATGTCTCGAAGCTGATGGTCGCCGACAATCAGTCGGTGAAGGCCGGTGACGTGCTGATGGTGATCGAGCCGGCCGACTATCAGGCGCGGGTCGCCAAGGCCGAAGCGGACCTCGCCCAGGCGCGGGCCAATCTCGGCAGCCTGGTGGCGGCCCGCGGCTCGGCGGTCGCGCGGGTCGGTGCCCAAGGCGGGGCGATCGGCGAGGCGTCCGCGCGGGTGACCGCCGCCCGCGCCAATGCCGCTCGGGCCGCCGCCGACCAGGCGCGTTACGAGGACCTCGCCGGCCGCGGCTGGACGACCCGCGCCCGGCTCGACCAGGCCCGCGCCGACGCCCGCTCCGCGGCCGCCGAAGTCGCCGCCGCCCAGGCTGCCGTCTCCGCCCAGCGCGGGCAGGAGGGAGCGCTCCAGGCGAGCACCGTCGGCGCCGGCGCTGCGATCGTCGCCGGCCAGGCGCAGGTCCAGGCCGCCGAGGCGGCGCTGAGAACCGCGAAGCTCGACCTCGCCCGCACCGTCATCCGCGCCCCCGTGGACGGAGTCGTCGGCAACCGCTCGGTGCGGGAGGGGCAGCTGGTCAAGGCGAACCAGCAATTGCTCGTCGTCGTGCCGGTGCAGGCGGCCTATGTCGTCGCAAATTTCAAGGAGACGCAGCTCGCCGACATGCGGGTCGGGCAGAAAGTGGACGTCAGGATCGACGCCTATCCGGACGTCAAGATCGAAGGCGTCGTCGACAGCCTCGCTCCCGCCTCGGGCGCGCAATTCGCTTTGATCCCGACCGACAGCGCGACCGGCAACTTCACCAAGATCGTCCAGCGCGTGCCGGTGAAGATCCGGGTCGAAGCCAAGGGTCTCGCCGCCCAGCTGCTGCGCCCCGGCCTGTCGGTCGAGGCGACGGTCGAGACGAAGGCATAAAGCCATGTCGCAGCTGCAGGCCCGGGCGATCTGGGCGGGCTATCTCGCCATGATCCTCGGCAATTTCATGGCGATCCTCGACATCCAGATCGTCGCGTCGAGCCTGCGCGAGATCCAGGCCGGGGTCTCCGCCTCGGCCGACGAGATCAGCTGGGTGCAGACCGCCTACCTCATCGCGGAGGTGATCGCGATCCCGCT
>VBAE01000131.1 GCA_005882415.1 Alphaproteobacteria bacterium
TGAGGCGGAGCAGGTTGCGCGTGTCTTCGCCGGGCTTCAGGATCCAGCCCAGAACGAACTGGTTGATGTGGGTCATCTCGTCATAGCCGGCTTCCATCATCTGGTCTGCGGTGGCGAAGGCGGGGACGTGGCCGGCAACGCGCATGCCCAATTTGTGGGCCTCGCCGATCATCGCCGGCACCCAGGCCGGGTTGATGCTGTTGTAGATCTTGATCTGCGGGAAGCCGCGCGCGGCGTACCAGCGCACCGCGTCGACCGCCTGCGCCTCGCTTTCGGCGACGATGCCGTTGTTCGAGCTGAACGGGCTGCGGCCCTCGATGAAGCCGCTCGGGACGATGCGCGATCCGGCGGACTGGCCGGCGGCGATCCGGTCCATGATCGCGCGCAGATCCTCGTTGCGGTTGCCCATGTCGCGGATGGTGGTGATTCCGGCGGCGAGGTTCAGGACGGCATCGTCTTCGGAGACGTGGCCGTGCATCTCGGTCATGCCCGGAACGAGGGTGCCGCCGGCGCCGTCGATGGTGACTTCGCCGGGGGTGGCGGGGCTGTCGAGCGGCTCCACCGCGGCGATCTGGTTGCGATAGACGAGGACGGAGCGCGGCTCGGTCAGAGCCATCGTCTTCGGATCGAAGATGCGGACGTTGCGGATCCGGACGGGGGCGTCGAACTTGTGCGCGGTCGCCCGCTGGATTTCGGCGTAGCGGGCGGCCGACATCTTCTCGTCGAGAGCGCGAAGGCGGGCGTCCTCGCCTTCATAGCCTTTGCGGACGACGATGCCGCGGCCGATGGTGGCGAACAACCGGCCCTGTTCGTCGAGCAGGAAGTAGGTCGGGTTATAGTCGATGCCCGAGAGGGCGTAGGCGGTGACCTGGACCGGGCCGCCGGCGCCGTTGACGGTGAAGCTGTCGCGCTTTTCGAGCTTCAGCGTGCCGCCCGGGAAGGCGGGCATCTGGCCGTCCGAGTCCTTGAGCAAAGCGCGGGCGTAGAGGCCGAGGCTCCACGGGCTTCCGTTCTGGACGACGTAGAGGGCGGGTTCGGATGCGGTGGCGCTGCCGGTGCCCGCGGAATCGGTCCAGCTAGCCTTCTTCCCCTGGAGCGAGAAACGCTCGTCGACCTTGCCGCCGAAAGTGGTGGCGCCTTTGACGCTCCACTCGCGCGGGAGCCCGTCCGGGCCGACCGTGACCACCTCGGCGATGGTCGGGCCGCGGCCGTTATTCTTATAGTCGTAATCGATCACCGTCTTCGCGCCGTCGGTGACGGCGTTCAGATGCCCCACGTTGCGGCCGCCGACGATGACCGAGAAATTCTCGGTCTCGGCGGCTGCGAGGGGCTGGAGGGCGATCGATGCGAGGAGGCCGGCGACGGCGAGCGTGAGGCGGTTCATGGCCGCCGTAAAGAGCATGGCGGGGAGCGCGCGTAAAGACGCCTCAGGCGCGGTCGACTGCGCCCTGACGCGGGCGGATGAACAGGCGGCGGACCTCGGGCCAGCGCTCCGCCGCGGCGGCCTCGATGTCGGCGACGATCCGCTCGACATCGGCGGCGGTGATCGAGTCGACGAAGTCGATGCTCATCATCGCAGTGATCTGATCCGGCGCGGAATGGACGGTGAGGATCTGGCCGACGCCGCTGACCCCGGCGCGGCCTGCGGCGGCTGCGCGGAGGCCCTCGATCAGCTCCGGGTCCGCCGACTCGCCGATCAGGAGCGCCTTCGATTCGACCGCCAGGATGAAGGCGGTGATTCCGAGGACGATGCCGATCACGACCGAGGCGGCGCCGTCGAAAAAGGGATTGGCGGTGGCGTGCGAGAGGGCAAGGCCGATCGCCGCGACGACGATCCCGACCATCGCCGCGCCGTTCTCGAGGAGGACGATGAAGCCGGGGGGGTCCTTCGAGCGGCGGATCGCCTGGACCCAGCTCAGGCTGCCCTTCGATTCGCGGAATTCCTTGAACGCCGCCACCGTCGACCAGCCTTCGAGCAGGAAGGCGACGAGCAGGACCGAATAGCCGATCAGCGGCGACTGCGCTTCTTCGGGCTCCAATATGTGGAGAATTCCCTCATAGACCGACACGCCGGCGCCGAGCGCGAAGACCAGCACGGCGACGACGAAGCTCCAGAAATAAAGTTCGCGGCCATAGCCGAACGGGTGGAGGGCATCGGCGGGCTTCTCCGCCTGCCGCCGGCCCCACATCAAAAGGAGCTGGTTGGAACTGTCGACGACGCTGTGCACGCCCTCCGTCAGCATCGCGGACGAACCGGTGATACCGGCCGCGACGAACTTCGACACGGCGATGCCCATGTTCGCGGCGAGCGCGATGATCAGGGTGCGGTTGCTGCCTTTGGCGCTCATTGCGGGCGCCTTAGCTTCGGCGCGCGGGGCGGTCGAGCCGCTATGACAGCACCTCGATGGTATGGATGGCCAGGCCGACCAGCCCGCCCACCAATGTGCCGTTGATCCGGATATATTGCAGGTCGCGCCCTACCGCCCCTTCGAGGCGCAGAGTCACCGTCTTCGCGTCCCAGCCACGCACTGTCTCCGACACCAGAGTGACGATGCCGCTGCCATAAGTCGCCACCGCGCCGACGGCGGCGCGGCGGGCGAACTGGTTGATCGCACCTTTCAGACGCGGATCGTCCTGAAGCGAGGCGCCGATCTGCTTCAAGGTCTCGCCGAACTTGCCGGCGAGCGCCCGGTCGGGGTCGCGGGCGGCGCGGAGCAAAGCGGCGCGGGTGTTCTCCCACATCTCGCCGACCCAGGCGCCGACCGCCTTGTTGCCGAGGATTTCGGCCTTCCAGCCCTCGACCTTCAGCCGCATCTCCGGGTCGTGCTGCATGTCCCAGGCGAGGTTGGCGAGCGCCTCCTCGGCCTTGGAGCGCAAGGGATGGTGCGGGTCGACCGCCATGTCGATGGTGAGGCGGCGGAGGCCGTCGACGATGGCGTCGGCGAGCTTCTCGTCCAGACCGGCCAGCCGCATGATCCAGCCCGCGCGCTTGTGGATCATCTCGCGGATCAGATCCTCGTTCGCATCCAGGGTGCGCCCCGCCCAGGTGACGATCGAATCGAGGATGGGCACGTGGCGCTCCTCGGTGATCGCGGCGTCCAATGAGCGGCCCATCAGCGGCGACACTTCGAGCGTCTTGAGACGCGAGGAGACCGCCCCGGTGACCATCCCGCCCAACCGCTCCTTGTCGAGCGATTCGAGGAACTGGGCCAGGAGGCGCGAGCCGCCCTCCTTCAGCCGCCCTTCCGGCGCCGGATTGGCGAGGAAGCGGCCCAGCGCCCCTGCCACGTCGACGGTCCGCATCCGCCGGGCGACGACGGACGGGGTGAGGAAATTGTCGCGAAGGAAGGAGGCGAGCGTGTCGCCGATCCGGTCTTTGTTGCGCGGGATGATCGCGGTGTGCGGGATCGGCAGGCCGAGCGGGTGGCGGAAGAGAGCGGTGACCGCGAACCAGTCGGCGAGGCCGCCCACCATGGCGGCTTCCGCAAAGGCGCGGACGAAGCCGGCCCACAGGTAGTGCTCGTCGAAGCGGTCGGCGGCAAAGAAGATCGCGGCCATCGCCACCAGCATCAGGGTGGCGAGGATCCGCATCCGGCGCGCGCCGCCTTGCGCCACGCTGCGGGCGGACCTTTCGGGGAGGCTCATGCCCCCTGAAATGGCCCGCACCGCATTTGGTTCACTCGGCGGCGTGGGGCGCGGGCTCGGCGGTGCCGTGATCGCCCTTGCCCCGGTAGGTGATGATCCGCCGGAATTTGGGGACGAGCCACTGCTCAAAGCTGTCGGCGAGGCTGAACGAGGCCGGCACCAGCGCCAGGGTCAGCAGGGTCGACAGCAATAGGCCGCCCATCACCACCACCGCCATCGGCGCCCGCCAACTCGCATCGCCTTCAAGCGACAGAGCGGTCGGAACCATGCCGGCGACCATCGCCATCGTCGTCATGACGATCGGCTGGGCGCGCTTGTGGCCGGCGTCGATGATCGCCTCGTCCTTGGGGACGCCCTTGGCCATTTCCTCGATGGTGAAATCGAGCAGCAGGATCGAGTTCTTGGCGACGATGCCGAACAACATCAGGATGCCGATCATCACCGGCATCGACACCGCCATGCCCCAGAGGTGAAGCGCGAGCGCGCCTCCCAAGGGAGCGAGCAGAAGCGAGCCCATGTTCACGAACGGGGCCATCAGGCGCTTGTAGAGCAGCACCAGCACCGCGAAGACCAGGAAGGTGCCGGAGATCAGAGCCGTCAGGAACTCCGTCATCAGCTTGGCCTCCTCCCTTTGCTGGCCGGAGCGCGCGCGCTCCACGCCTTCGGGAAGGTTCTTCATGATCGGCAGATTGTCGATGATGGCGTTGCTGTCGACGACGCCCGGCGCCAGGTCGGCACCGACCATGATCCGGCGCTCCTGGTTGATACGCTGGATGATGGACGGGCCTGCGCCGAAGCTGATGTCGGCGACGACCTTCAGTGGCACCGAGGAGCCGCTGGTGGTCGGGACCGGCATATTCTCGATCGTCGAGAGGCTGTGGCGCGAGCCTTCCTCAAGCTGGACTCGGATCGGCACCTGGCGGTCCGACAGCGAGAAGCGGGCGCTCGCCTGGTCGATCTCGCCCTGGGTCGCGACCCGGATCGCCTGGCTCAACGCCGAGGTGGTGACCCCGAGGTCGGCCATCAGGTTGAGGCGCGGCTTGATCGTGATCTCCGGCCTGCGAAGGTCGCCGGCGATTCGCGGCGTGCGAAGCTCCGGCCGCTTGCGCATCTGGTCGACCAGGATGAGCGCGGCGCTCTGCAGCTTCTCCGGATCGGAGCCGGCGAGCAGCACCGAGACGTCGCGGCCGCCGGGCTTGTTCTGGTTGCGGAAGGTCACACGCGCGTCGGGGATGTCCTGGAGCAGCGGCGCCACCTCGCGCTGGAAATCGGTGCTGGTGCGATGGCGCCCCTCCGCCTTGTCTTTCAGCGAGACGTAGATCGTGCCGTTGCCGGCGCGGATCGATTCGAACGCCGACTTCACGTCCGGCTGCGCGCGGACCACGGCGGCGGCATGATCGGCCACCGCGCGGGTCTGCTCGAGAGTCACGCCCGGGGGCATCTCGACCGCGACCTGAACCGTATCCTCGTCCGTATTGGGCTGGAAGGTGAAGGGCAAAGTCGCGAAGGCGAAGATCTGGATTCCGAAGCAGACGGCGCCGATCAGGACCGACTTCCAGCGGTTGACCAGGGTCCATTTCAGCATGCCGATATAGCGGTCCATCAGCCAGCCTTCGCCATGTTTGGCCTGGCCGTGCGACTGGAGGAAATAGGCCGCGACCATCGGCGTGATCATGCGGGCAACGGCAAGGCTGATCAGCACGGTGACGACGATGGTGAGGCCGAAGCTGATGAAATATTGGCCGATGATCCCGCCCATCATCGCGACGGGCAAAAACACGGCGACGATCGAGAAAGTCGTCGCCACCACCGGCAGGCCGATCTCGTCCGCGGCGTCGATCGAGGCTTGATAGGCGGATTTGCCCATTCGCATATGTCTGACGATATTCTCGATCTCGACGATCGCGTCGTCGACCAGGACGCCCGCCACCAGGCTCAGCGACAGCAAGGTCACCATGTTCAGGGTGAAGCCGAGCAAGTGCATGAACCAGAAGGCCGGGATGGCGGAGAGCGGGATGGCGATCGCGGAGATGAGCGTCGCCCGCCAGTCCCTCAGGAACAGGAAGACGACGACGACCGCGAGCAAGGCGCCTTCGATCAGCGCTCGCATCGATGAGGTATATTGGCCCTGAATATATTGGACCGGGGTGAAGAGCAGGTTGTAATGGACGCGCGGATCCTCCGCCTCCATGTCCTTCAGCTCCTTCATCACGTCCTTGTAGACGGTGACATCGGAATGGCCCTTGCCCTTCTGGACCATGAAGCTGACCGTCGGCCGGCCGTTCTGGATTCCGTAGGATGTCTGCTCGGCCCATTGATCGCGGACGCTGGCGATGGCGTTCAGCCGGATCGTCCGGCCGCCGCCCACCGAGAGCTGGGTCTCGCCGAGGTCATGCGCGGTGAGCGCGCTTCCGAGCACGCGAACGGATTGCTCCGACCCCGCGATCTCGGCGCGCCCGCCGGCCGCGTTCATGTTGATCGATCGGAGCTGCTGGTTGATCTGCGAGGCGGTGATGCCCTGCGCCTGCATCCGCGCCGGATCGAGCTCGACCCGGATTTCGCGGCTGACGCCGCCCGTCCGGCTGACGATCGACACGCCCTCGATGCCCATCAGCCGCCGGTTGAGCGTGTCGTCGATGAACCAACTGAGCTGCTCGACCGTCATCGCCGTGCTTTCGGCGGACATATAGACGACCGGATAGTCGTCATTCTCCTCCCGCTGGACCTGCGGCTCCAGGATGCCCTCGGGAAGGTCGCCGCGAATCCGGGCGACTGCATCGCGCACATCGGTGACTGCGCGGTCGATCGGGGTTCCGATCTCGAACATCACGAAGGTCGAGCTGTTGCCCTCGCGGATCGTCGAGTTGATCTCGGTGACGCCGTTGATGCTGCGCACCGCCGCCTCGACCCGGCGGGTGATCTGGATCTCGAGCTCGGGCGGGGCGGCGCCGGGCTGGCTGATCGAGATGATCGCCGCCGGGATGCTGACGTCCGGGTTCAAGTTCACGTCCATCCGCTTGAAGGCCAGCAGGCCCATTGCGAGGAGGAAGGTGAACAACACGATCGGAATGACCGGATTGCGGATCGCCCAGGCCGAGATGTTACGCATCGTTCGTCGACTCCAATCGGATGCCTGGCTTAGCGGCGGACCGCGGCGCGGGTCGGGCGGACCTTCTCGCCCGGGTTGAGGAACGCGCCGGCCGATTCGACCACCCGCTCCGTCCCGTTCAGCCCTTCGGCGATGACGACGCCCTTGTCGGTGACGGTGCCGATCTTGACCGCACGGCGCTGGACCGTGTTGTTCGGAAGCACGATCAGCACATAATTGCCCGCATCGTCGGTCAGCACCGAGGATTCCGGAAGCAGCGGAGCGGTGGTCGATCCGGCGCGGACCTGAGCGGTCGCGAAGCCGCCCGGCCGAAGCTCCTTATTATAGGGGATGATCTGCCAGACCACGCCCTGATAGCTGTTCGCCGAGCCGACCGGAGTGACGGTAACCGGGACTCCGACCGAGAGCGCCGCGAGGTCGGTCTGCGGGAGCCGGGCGACCAGCTCCATCTGGCCGCCTTCCGCTATCCGGAACAGGGCGCCCGAGCCGGCGCTGACGATCTGGCCGGCCTCGACGTTGCGGTTCAAGACCAGGCCGGCGGCGGGCGCACGGACGTCGAGGCGGCCGATGCGGGCGCGGCTGGCGCCAAGCTGGGCCTGGGCGACGCGGACGCGGGCGTTGGCGGCGTCGCGGGTGGCGATCCTGCGCTCGACATCCGCCTTGGAGACGAAGCCGCGCGAGACAAGCGACTGGGCGCGCACCAGCTCCTGCTGGGCGAGGCGGGCGTCGGCCTTGGCGACGTCGATCGAGGCAGCGAGCTGCTGGGCTTCCTGCGACTGGACGGAGCGTTCGATCACCGCCAGCGTCTGGCCGGCACCGACCCACTGGCCGGCCTCGACCAGAACGCGCGAGACCATCCCGCCCTCGCCTGCGATTCCGACCGGCATGTCCCGCCGGGCGGCGAGCGAGCCGGTGGCGGAGAGGTTGCGGGGGACTTCCTGACGGCCGGGGACGATCACCGAGACGGACGGGGCGACGTCGCCGCCGGCCTTCTCGGCCGGGGCTGCCTCCTTGCCGCCGCTCATCATGAAGTAGGCGGCGACCGCGAGCAGAAGCAAAGCGGCGACCACTATGATGACGATCCGGCGCCTCCGGCGGGCGATCGCCGCGCCTTCGTCGTCTACGATTATCGTGCTGTCGAGCGCTCCGCGGCTCCACCTGGACGATTCGACATTCATCGCTTTCATATTCCCCACACCGGCAAGGGCGGCACACGCACCGCTTCGGCAACTGTGTTAGCCGAATATATCACTTGGCTCAAGCCGCTTTCTCGCCCGTCATCCCCCGGGCGGCAGCGGAACCGCTCTGTACAAGCTTTGTTTCGGCTTTACCATGGATGAACGCGCCCCCTGACCCGGCGGGCCGCAAGGGGAGGTGTCCCATGAACATTCTTACCGACCACGGCATCATCGGCTGGATCATCATCGGCGCGATCGCCGGTGCCATCGCCAAGTTCATCATGCCCGGCCGCGACCCCGGCGGCTGCCTCATCACCATCGTGCTGGGAATCGCCGGCGCGGTTCTGGCCGGCTGGATCGGCAACCAGATCGGCTGGTACAAGCAGGGCCAGGGCGCAGGCTTCATCGCCGCCATATTGGGGGCGATCGTCATCCTGTTCATCTACAGGCTCGTCGCCAACCGCCGCTGACAACTCGTTTCCGTTCAGCAACGATGCAGCCGCCGCGGCGTTGGTCCGCGGCGGCTTAGTTGCATGACATGGAGACTATAATGACACGCTTCCTGACGATCGCGTCGGCCCTTGCGCTCGCCGTTCCGGCCGTGCCGGCCATCGCACAGACCGCACCCGTGCTGGCGGGGACGAGGCTCGACGTGGTCGCCACCGGCGAGGTGAGCCGGGTGCCGGACGTCGCCCGGATCAGCGCCGGGGTCGTCACCGCCGCCCCGACCGCCTCGGCAGCGCTGGAGCAGAATGCGCGGCAGATGGAGTCGGTCCGAGCCGCCCTGAAGCGCGCCGGAATCGCCGACCGCGACATCCAGACCAGCTCGATCAACCTCTTCCCCGACTACCGCCAGGACCAGACTGGCACCGCGCCGCCGCAGATCGTCGGCTACCGCGCCTCCAACGACGTCAGCGTCCGCTTCCGCGACATCCGCAACGCCGGCAAGATCCTTGATGCCCTCGTCGCCCAGGGTGCGAACCAGATCAACGGGCCGGCGCTGTCGATCGACCAGCCCGAAGCGGCGCTCGACGAGGCGCGGACCAAGGCGCTCGACGCCGCCCGCAAGCGCGCCGACCTCTACGCGCGGGCGCTCGGCAAAAGGGTCGGCAAGATCCTCTCGGTCTCGGAAGGCGGCGGCTATAGCGGCAGCCCGATGCCGATGATGTCGATGGCACGAGTTGGAAAAGGCGCGGACACCTCGATCGATCCCGGCGAGCAGACGCTTTCGGTCAGCCTCTCGGTCAGCTTCGAGCTGGAGTGAACAGGGAAAGGGCGGCCCGATCCCCTCGAGCCGCCCTCCCCTGTTCCCGCCGACCGGGCGGAGAAAGTCAGTATTTCTGCTGGCGCTCGTACAGCGACTTGTAGTGCTGGATGCGCGTGACCCTGAGGCCGGGCATGCCGGAGCGGTCGACCGCGCGCTGCCAGGAGGCGAACTCCTCCAGCGTCAGGCCGTAGCGCTCGCACGCCTCGTCGACGCTCAAGAGCCCGCCGTTCACCGCGGCCACAACCTCGGCCTTGCGGCGGACGACCCACCGGCTCGTCGAGCTCGGCGGCAGGCTGTCCAAAGTCAGCGGTTCCCCCAACGGACCGATGACCTGTGCCGGCCTGATTTTCTGATTCTCGATCATTCCCACCTCAAAAATGTCGCCGGCTGACGGCCCGAAAGCCGCCTCCCCTTCCCAGCCTGTACGCGCCGGGCCTTGAAAGAAGCCTGAAATGCGAAGGTAAACGCGCTGGTCATTTGCGTTTACGCCGCGTTTCCGGCGAAGGTCCGGCCCGGATAGAAGGACCCCCGCCGCAGCAGCACCGCTTCGCGCCAGTTGGGGCCGCCGAGCAGGATCTCGGCGAGCGGCTGGCGAATCGCGGCGATGGGCCCCGCAGGCGCAGCCGCTTCCCTTGCGGCGGCATTGCCCGTCTGCTGCGCGCGCAGCATCGCTACCAGCAGGCCGTAATCGAGCCGTACGGCCGTGAAGGTCCGGTAAAAGCGGCTTTAGGGTGGGCTTAAGAGCTTCCTCGCCCTATGTAGCCGCGGCAATGAACGTGGATTTCCAGCTCTCGAAGCCGGCGTCAGAGGCCCGAATCGTCGTCGCCATGTCGGGCGGAGTCGACAGCTCGGTCGTGGCCGCGCTCGCCGCCCGGAGCGGCGCCGAGGTGATCGGGGTGACCCTCCAGCTCTACGACCATGGCGAGGCGGTCGGGCGTTCAAAGACCTGCTGCGCCGGCCGTGACATCTACGACGCGCGCACCGTGGCGGAGAAGCTTGGGTTCGCCCACTACGTCTTCGATTATGAGAGCCGCTTCCGCGACAGCGTGATCGAGCGCTTCGCCGACGAATATGCGAAGGGCCGGACGCCGATCCCGTGCGTGTCGTGCAACCAGAGCGTCAAGTTCACCGACCTGCTCGGCCTCGCCCGCGACCTGGGCGCCGACTGCCTCGCCACCGGCCATTATGTCAGGCGGGTGATGGGGCCTGCGGGCGCGGAGCTTCACCGGGCGGCGGACCCGGCGCGGGACCAGAGCTATTTCCTGTTCGCGACGACCCAGGAGCAATTGGACTTCATCCGCTTCCCGCTCGGGGACCTTCCCAAGAGTGCCGTGCGCGACATCGCCCGGGAGTTGGAGCTGGTCGTCGCCGACAAGCCGGACAGCCAGGACATCTGCTTCGTCCCCAATGGCGACTATGCCGCGGTGGTGAAGAAGGTGCGGCCGGAAGCTGCGCAGGAAGGCGAGATCGTCGACCTCTCCGGCGCGGTGCTCGGCCGCCACAAGGGCCTGATCCACTTCACCGTCGGCCAGCGTCGCGGGCTGGAGATCGGCGGCCAGGCCGAGCCGCTCTACGTCGTCCGCCTCGAGCCGGAGGCGCGGCGGGTGGTGGTCGGGCCGAAGAGCGCGCTTGCCGTCGGCGGCGCGATCCTCTCGGGCCTCAACTGGCTCGGCGAGGGGCAGAGGGACGGGCTGAGCGCCAAGGTTCGATCGATGGCGCGGCCGGCGCCGGCCTCGTTCGACGGCAGCCTGCTCCGCTTCCACGCGCCCGAGTACGGCGTCGCGCCGGGCCAGGCGGCGGTGCTCTACGAGGGCGACCGGGTGCTCGGCGGCGGCTGGATCGAGGAGACCCTGCCCTTCCTCGACGAGGCCCGCGCGGCCGCCTAAGCTGCGGCCCGGCCAACAATTCTCTCGCGGCGACTTGATCTATGTCAAAGCGGGAGTGCTGTGCCCCGTGACGTCTCGTTGCCATCGACCTGCCGCGCAGGCTGTCCAAGCGCCTGCCCGGGCCGGTCACCGAGGTCGCGGTCGGCGCAGGCATCACCGCGCTGTTCGTGCTGCTCCGCCTGCTCTCCCCGCTCCCCGCGGACGCCGCCCCTTTCGCACTCGCCTTCGTTTCGCTGGCTTTGTCGACGCTGATCGCCGGGTGGCGCGCCGGGCTGGTCGCTTTGGTGCTGGGCCAGATCCTCATCTGGTATTTCGTGCTTCCGCCGCACGGCAGCTTCGCTGTTCCGACCTTAAGCCTCGCCTGGGGCCTCCTCATCACCACCTTGTCGGAAGGCCTGATCCTGACCGCGCTCGGTCTCTATCAAAGCGAGGTCCGGCGCGGGCGGATCGAGCGGACCCGGCGCATCAACTTCCTCGGCCATGCGCTGCGCGAGATGGACCACCGCACCCGCAACAATTTCCAGATCGTCACCAGCCTTTTGACCCTCCAGGCGGGCCGCGCCTCGACCCCCGAGGCGCAGGCGGCGCTCAGGGAAGCGGCCGACCGGCTGCAGGCGGTGTCGGCGGTCTATGCCTCGCTCCGGCCGAGCAGCGCCGGCCTCGCCGCGGTCCGGCTCCAGGACCAGCTCCAGGAGATGTGCGACCAGATCCGCCGCGGAATCCTCCCGGACGGGATCAGCCTCGAAACGGAGCTGGAAGCGGTGCTGGTCCCCGCCGACACCGCGGTCGCGATCGGCATCATCGTCAACGAGCTCGTCACCAACGCCTGCAAGCACGCCTTCCCGGACGGCAAGGGAAGCATCAGGATCAGCGCCGTCCGCAACGGCGAGGCGGCCCATATCGAGGTCGCCGACGACGGCATCGGCTATGCCCCGGGCGCGGGCGGCAAGGGCAAAGGGGGCCTGGGCACGAGGCTGGTCAGCGCCTTCGTCCAGCGCGTCGGCGGCACCAGCGAGGTCGAATCCTCGGGCAAAGGCACCACCCACAGCATCAGCGTCCCCCTCCCCCGGTGAGTGCGCCGAGGAGCGCCGGAATCCTCCTCTACCGGCGCAGGCCTGAGGGGTTGGAAGTGCTCCTCATCCGCCCCGGCGGCCCCTTCTGGCGCGGCCGCGACCAGGGCGCCTGGATGATCCCCAAGGGGGCGATCGAGGACGGCGAGGCGGCGCTGGATGCGGCCTCGCGCGAGTTCGAGGAGGAGCTGGGGACGCGGCCGGGGGGAACGCCGGTGCCGCTGGCGGTTATACGTCAGACCGGCGGGAAGTGGGTGGAGGCGTTCGCATTGGAGGGCGACCTCGATGCCGCGGCGATCGTCAGCAACCGCTTCAGCCTGGAATATCCGCCCAAGACCGGCCGCTTCCAGGACTTCCCGGAGGTCGAGGAGGCGCGCTGGTTCGCGCTTTCGGAGGCGAGGGCGATGATCCTCAACAGCCAGTCGCCGCTGCTCGACGCGCTGGAGGGGATGGTCGGGGGCTAGAACTTGCTCGTCATTCCGGGCTTGACCCGGAATCCATGAACACAGGCCTATGCGAACTGGACCCGAACCGTGTTCATAGATGGCGGATCGGGGTCCGGCATGACGTTTTGGTACGGCCGCCTCGCCTCTCCATCGTCATCCCGGGCTTGACCCGGGATCCATGAACACAGGTCTATGCGCACTGGACCCGATCCGTGTTCATGGATGCCGGATCAAGTCCGGCATGACGGGTTTGGGTACGGGCGCCTCGCCCGTCCCTCGTCATCCCGGGCCTGACCCGTTCCATCCGAATCGGATCAAACCCCCTTCCACATCCTCCGAATCGGACCGGGTTTCTGTGGGAAACCGAGTCGGATGAGGGGCTTACTGGCCGGATGCGCGATCCGGGGGGTGGGCGATGGAATATCTCAACTATCTGTTTTTGGCGGCGGCCTGGTGGATCTGGATGCTCGTCGCCGCAGCGGCGGGAGCCCTGGTCTATCTGAACCGCCACAGCTTCGGCGTCACCGAATTCCTCTACACCTTCCCGCTGATCGGACGCCTTGCGCGATTCTCCAAGGATTATTCCGAGTCGAACAGCCAGGCCGGCTGGCTCAATGTCGAGAATACGCTCTGCCGCGACTATGCGCGCCACTGCACCGCCATCTCGCAGGAGGAGTTCGACAACAACATCCTGTACCTCAAGAAGACCTACGACCACGGCCGGCGCGAGATCCCGATGTGGGTGATCTGCATGCTCGGCCTGCTGGTGATCATGGAGGCGCTCGGCTTCTCCTACATATTGGGCGGGCTGATGGCCGCGGAGGCATCGGAGAATATCCGGACCGCCTTGATGGTCGGGATCGTGCTGGTGCTCGCAACCATCCTCATCTGGGTGACTCACCAGGCGGGGCATCAATATTTCCGGACGAGCCTGCTTCGCCACTGCTTCCGCGAATTCCAGAAGGACAAGCGCGCCGACCGCGCGTTCAGCTCCGAGATCGTGTCGCTCGACCAGGACCAGCATGTCGACGACCTGCAGCCGACCCACGTCCAGTGCGTCAACCGGGTGATCAGCAAGCCCGGCGATGTCGGCAACCATGCCTGGGCGTGGATCGCCGGCGTATTGGTCGTCACCATCGCGATCGGCTCGATCGTACTTCGGGTCGACGCGATGCACGTCGCCCAGGCGGAGATGGCCGACGCCTCGGTCGCGGCCATGCCCGGCGGCGGCGACGCCGCGGCGGCCGATCCCGCCCTCGCCGATCCGGCGGCGATGCCCGACCCGGCGGCGGCGGCCATGCCCGATGCCGCGGCGGCTCCGGCGGCTGCGCCCGCTGCGGCCGCGCCCAAGCCGGCGGGCCCCGACGCGGCCAAGGAGAATGCGGCGCTGATGGGCTTCATCATGCTCGCCATCATCTTCGTGGTGACCCAGATGGTGGGGGTGGGGGTGGGCCTTCGCTACGGATTTGCTGGCAAGCAGAGCAAGCTCGCCCATAAGGCGACCAACGGCCATGCCGAATATGGCTCTTACTTCGCGCCGGTCGAGCAGAAGATGATGATCGCCAATGCGCGGCTGCTGAAGCTCCACCAGCTGCTCGAGAAGCATTCGCCGACGCCAATCGATTTCCCGAAGGACTTCTTCCACTTCGTCCAGGAGCAGAAGGCGCGGGGCGCAAGCTATTTGCAGATGCCGCCCCCCGACCGCGGGCAGACGGCGGCGGCGCCCGCGCCGGCTGCCAAGGCGAATGGCCATGCTCCCGACGGGATGGGCGATGCGCCGGGCGAGATCCCGGTCGCGACCGACCCCCTCGACGAAGCGCAGCAGCCGGAGGGGCAGGCGTGATCCGGACGGCGGCGGCCGCCCTCCTCTTTCTCCTGCTCGGGGTCGCGCCGGCGGCGGCGCAGGGCGTAGCGCCGGTGCCGAGCTGCTACGCCCGCGTGCCCGCAGCGCACCTGAGGCCGGCGGCTCCGGTGCGGCGGCTCTACGTCATCGTCGACCAGACGACGTCGCTCGACCCCGATCTCACCAGGACGCTTCGGCAGAATGTGGCGCGGCTGGTCCAGCCGGGCACCGCCTTCACCGTCGCGAGCTTCTCGGCCTTCCAGGCCGGACATCATGCGAGCGTGGTCGCGTCCGGCTATGTCGAGCCCGCGGTTCCCGCCGGGGTGCGCAATTCGGTCTCCGTCCCGGCCCTGAAGCAGCTCGACGCCTGCCTCCGCGCCCAGGCGGGCTATGGGGTGCGGGCGGCGCTTGCCGGGCTGGCGCGGGCGCAGGCGACCGGCGGCGGCTCCTTCTCCCAGAGCGAGATCATGGCGAGCCTGAAGCAGCTCGCGGCGCCCATCGGGACTTTGGCGGCGCGGGACAAGGTGGTGATCCTCGCCTCCGACATGCTGGAGCATTCGAGCGCGACCAGCTTCTACGCCCATCAGGGGCTGCGCAGGATCGATCCGCGCGCGGAGCTCGCCAAGGCTGAGGCCAATGCCCTGTTGGCCGAGTTCGGGGGAGCGCGGCTCTACGTCATCGGCGCGGGCGTGCTTCCGCCTCAGAGCAAGGATGCCGGGCGCACGATCCAGAATCTGAATGCGCTCCAGGCCTTCTGGACCGAGTGGTTCCGCCGCTCCCACGCCCGGCTTGGGGCGTTCGGGTTGCCCGACCTGGTGCAGCCGATTCCTTAGGCGGAGGCCTGTTTCGTCATTCCGGGCTTCACCCGGAATCCATCAACACAGGTTTGCGAGGACTGGACTCGGTCCGTGTTTATGGATGGCGGATCAGTCCGCCATGACGGGTTTGGTACGGACGGCCGCGCCTCTTCCTCGTCACTCCGGGCTTGACCCGGAGTCCATGAACACAGGTTTGTGAAAACTGGACTCGATCCGTGTTCATGGATGCCGGATCAAGTCCGGCATGACGGGGTGAGTCTCTAAATCCGGAGCGTTCCTTCGATGACGGTGACGCAGCGGCCGCCGAGGATGATTCGGTCGCCGGCGTAGCGGCATTCGAGGCGGCCGCCGCGCTTGCTGGCCTGCCAGGCGGTGAAGGAGTCGCGGCCGAGGCGGTCGCACCAGAAGGGGGCCAAGGCGGCGTGGGCGGAGCCGGTGACGGGGTCTTCGTCGACGCCCCAGGCGGGGACGAAGACTCGGCTGATCACGTCCTCGGCGCCGTCGCCGCGGGCGGTGACGATGGCCATCAGGTCGATCTTGGCGAGGGCCGCCATGTCGGGGGCGCAGGCGCGGACTGCGGCGGCGTCGGGGAGGAGGACGATGGCCGTGGCCTCGGTGCCCTTCCAGCTGAGGAAGACCTCGCCCTGGGGGGTGCGGAGAGCGTCGAGAAGAGCGGGTTCTTCGGCGGGTTTCACCAGGGTTTCTGGGAGATCGAGGGTGAGGGCGTCGCCGTCGCGGCCGACTTTGAGGATTCCGGCCTTGCGGGTGCGGAAGCGGATTCGGTCGCCTTCGAGGAGGATGTGGCCGCTGGCGAGGGTGGCGTGGCCGCAGAGCGCCACCTCGGTGGTGGGGGTGAACCAGCGGAGGTCATAATCGGCTTCTCCATCGGTGGCGCGGACGGTGAAGGCGGTTTCGGAGAGGTTGTTCTCCATCGCGATCGCCTGGAGGGTCTCGTCCGGAAGCCATGCTTCGAGCGGAATGACCGCCGCCGGATTCCCGGTGAAGGGACGGTCCGCAAAAGCGTCGACCTGGAAGATGCGGTAATCAGGCATTGGTCACTCCCCCTGAGTCAGATCCGTCTCGGCCAGCGGGTTGCCGGGCTGGTCGATATGGCCCTCGGGATCGAGGTGGATGAGGACTTCGCACCCCGGGAATTCCGCTTCGAGCTTTTGCTCGACCTGGTCCATCACTTCGTGGGCGTCGGCGACGGTCATGGCGGGGTCGACCCAGACGTGGAACTGGACGAAGTCGCGGGCGCCGCTGGTTCGGGTGCGGAGGTCGTGGATGCCTTTGAGCTCCGGGTGGCGGCCGGCGATCTCGACGAAGCGGCGGCGTTTCTCCTCGGGCCATTCCTTGTCCATCAGCTGGTCGATCGCGCGGCTGGAGGCCTTCCACGCGCCCCAGCCGAGCCAGAGGGCGATGGCGAGGCCGAGGATCGGGTCGGCGCCGGAGATGTGGAGATATTGGTCGAGGACGAGGGCGACGATCACCGACAGGTTCAAGAGGAGGTCGCTCTGGTAGTGAACGTGGTCGGTCTCGATCGCGACCGAGCCGGTGCTGGCGATGACCCGGCGCTGGTACCAGAGCAAAGCGAAAGTCGCGGCGATGGCGACGATCGAGACTGCGATCCCGTATTCGGCTTCGGCGGCGGCTTGGTTGTGGAGAAGGCGGTCGACGGCGCGCCAGCCGATTCCGACCGCGGAGAAGCTGATGATCCCGACCTGGAACAGGGCCGCGATCGCTTCCGCCTTGCCGTGGCCGAAGCGGTGGTCCCGGTCGGCGGGCATTGCGGCCAAGCGAACGCCGTAGAGGGTGATGAGCGAGGCGACGAGATCGAGGCCGGTGTCGGCGAGGGAGCCGAGCATGGCGACGGAGCCGGTCGTCCAGGCGGCATAGGCCTTGAGCAGGAGCAGGAAGGTGGCGGTCGCGACGCTGGCCAGCGCGGCTCGGGAGTTGAGGTTGGCGCCCCCATTATGGGTGGGGGAATGATCATGAGGCGCGCTCACGGGTAGAGGAGGCCTTCGCTCCAGCCGTCGCCGGAGCGGACGAACAGGCGGCGCTCGTGGAGGCGGTGGGGGCGGTCGGACCAGAATTCGATGCGCTCGGGGCGGATCCGGTAGCCGGACCAGCGCGGCGGGCGGGGGACGGTGCCGCCTTCGAAACGGGCGCGGACCTCTTCGTAGCGCGCTTCGAAGGTGGAGCGGGCGTCGAGGGCTCGCGACTGGTCGGAGGCCCAGGCGCCGAGCTGGGAATCGCGGCCGCGGCTGGCGAAATAGGCGTCGGCTTCCTCGGCCGAGACCGGCTCCACCGGCCCTTCGGCGCGGACCTGGCGGCGGAGCGACTTCCAGTGGAAGAGGAGGGACGCGTGTGGATTGGCCGCGAGCTCGGCGCCCTTGCGGCTGTCCATATTGGTGTAGAAGACGAAGCCGCGTTCGTCATGGCCCTTCATCAGCACCATGCGCACCGACGGGCGGCCTTCCGCGTCGGCGGTGGCGAGGGCCATGGCGACGGGGTCGTTGGGCTCCGAGAGGCGCGCCTCGGCCAGCCACTCTTCGAAAAGAGCGTGGGGATCCGGGGCGTGGGGATCGGCGGCCATGGCGGACCTTTGCCGCCGCGGCGCGCTTCGCACAAGCGGAACGCTTGCACGCGGCTTCATCCTTTCCCATGTCGAAGTGCGTTGCCTGGTTAAAACAGTAGACATTTGATCACGGGTGGAGAACGAAGCGCGCTATGGCGGATCTCTATGCACAGCTCGGCGTGAAGCGCGACGCGAGCGAGGCCGATATCAAAAAGGCCTATCGCAAGCTCGCCAAGGAGCTTCACCCCGACCGCAACAAGGACAATCCCAAGGCGACCGAGCGCTTTTCCAAGGTGACGCAGGCCTACGACCTGCTCACCGACAAGGACAAGCGGGCGCGGTACGACCGCGGCGAGATCGACGAGGACGGCAATCCGAAGATGCCGTTCGGTTATGGCGGCGGCGGGGCCGGCGCTGGGCCGGCGGGCGGGTTTCGCAGGGCGCCGGGCGGCGGGTTCGAGGCGGGGGGCGAGGAAGTCGACCTCTCCGACCTGTTCGAGGGGCTGTTCGGCGGCGGCTCCAGGCGGGGGCGCGGGGCGGCTATCGGCTGGCGGTGTCGTTCGAGGACGCGGCGGCGCTCAAGGAGCAGCGCGTCACCCTCGGCGGCGGCAAGACGATCAGCATCAAGCTTCCCAAGGGCGTCGAGGACGGGGCCAAGATCCGGCTCTCGGGCCAGGGGCAGCCCGGACCGGCGGGGCCGGGCGACGCGATCGTCACCATCCATATCACGCCGCACCGCTTCTACACGCGCGACGGCGACAATATCCGGGTGGAAGTGGCGGTGTCGCTCGACGAGGCGGTGCTCGGCGCCAAGATCAAGGTGCCGACCGTCGACGGACCGGTGATGGTGTCGATTCCTGCAGGCACATCGTCCGGCAAGACGCTTCGGCTGAAGGGCAAGGGCTTCACCGGGCGGACGGGGCTCAGGGGCGACCAACTGCTGACGCTGATGGTCGACGTGCCCGGGGACGATGCGGAGCTGCAGGCCTTCGTCGAAAGCTGGAAGCGGAAGGGCAAAGGAAACCCGCGGGCGTCCTTGGGCGTCTAGGGGCTTGTGAACCCGCACGTTTCCCCCGAATCGCCAGAGGCAAGACAGAAAAGGCTGGCGCGCGCCAAGGCGCGGTTCGGCAAGATCAGGGGCGGGATGAAGCCCGGCGCCTACCCGTTCGAAGTGATGAAACGGGTAGCGATCGGCGTCTATACGGACGGCTTCATCCATGCGGGGAACCTCGCTTACCTCGCGCTGATGACGCTCTTCCCCTTCGTCATCGTCGCCGCTGCGGTGGCGCGGCTGTTCGGGCAGACGGAAGGGGGGATGCAGACCGTCATCGCCTTGCTGCAGACGATGCCGCCCGACGTCGCCGATGTCTTGAGGAAGCCGATCAGCGACGTTCTGCTGGCGCGGTCGGGGAGCCTGCTCTGGCTCGGCGCTTTGGTGGGACTGTGGACGACGGGGAGCTTCATCGAGACGATCCGCGACATCCTCCGCCGCGCTTATGGGGTGACGTCCGGAGCGCCCTTCTGGGAGTATAGGCTGGGCTCGATCGGGCTGATCGTCGCGGCGGTGATCCTGATGCTGATGTCGTTCAGCGCCTCGATCCTGCTCTCCAGCGTCGAGCAGTTCATCAGCCAGCTCGTCCCGGCGGCGGACGACGTGATCGGCATCGTCTCCCTGTTCCGGATCGTGCCGGGGCTGGTGCTGTTCGGGTCGGTCTATCTGATCTTCGTCTCTCTGACCCCGCGCAAATACAGGCGGATGAAGTGCCGCAAATGGCCCGGGGCGCTGGTCGTGACGCTCTGGTGGCTGGCGACGACGGCGCTGCTTCCGGTCGTGCTCTCCAGCCTCGGCGGCTACGACCTCACCTACGGGAGCCTGGCCGGGGTGATCATCGCGCTGATTTTCTTCTTCATCATCGGCCTCGGCGTGGTTATCGGCGCGCAGCTCAACGCGGCACTGGCGGAACCTCCGGATCCCACGGTAAAGGACGTGCGCGAGGCCAAGGCGGAACTGGAGGCGACATGAACGGGCTGATGGCGGGCAAGAGGGGGCTGATCATGGGCCTCGCCAACGACAAGTCGCTCGCCTGGGGGATTGCAAAGAAGCTCGGCGAACAGGGCGCGGAGCTGGCTTTCTCCTATCAGGGCGATGCGCTTTTGAAGCGGGTCGGGCCGCTGGCACAGCAGCTTGGCTCGGACTTCCTGATCGATTGCGACGTCTCCGACATGGCCGATCTGGACCGGGCGTTCGAAGCGCTGAAGGCGCGGTGGGAGACGATCGACTTCGTCGTCCACGCGATCGGCTTTTCGGACAAGAACGAGCTTCGCGGGAAATATGTCGACACGAGCCTCGAGAATTTCCTGATGTCGATGAACATCTCCGCCTACAGCTTCACCGCCGTCGCGCGGCGGGCGCGGGAGATGATGCCGAACGGGGGGAGCCTCCTCACCCTGTCCTATTACGGCGCCGAGAAGGTGATCCCGCATTACAATGTCATGGGCCTCGCCAAGGCGGCGCTCGAGACCAGCGTCAAATATCTGGCGATGGACCTGGGGCCGGAGAATATCCGCGTGAACGCGATCTCCGCGGGCCCGATCAAGACCCTGGCCGCCAGCGGCATCGGCGACTTCCGCTACATTTTGAAGTGGAACGAGTATAATTCGCCGCTGCGGCGCAACGTGACCATCGACGATGTGGGCGGCGCGGGGCTGTATCTGCTGTCCGACCTCGCCTCCGGGGTGACGGGCGAGATCCACCATGTCGACGCCGGCTACAACGTCATCGGAATGAAAGCCGAAGACGCGCCGGACATCAATGTTGCTTGAACTTTCCCCTCTCCCTTTACGGGAGAGGGAGGGGCCCGCCCGCAAAGCGTGTGGGAGGGTGAGGGAATGGCAGGCAAGTCGAGAGCGCATGGAATGAGCACCTCGGTTCAAGCGACAAACGTCGAGTTTGACGAAGATCGGATGTGGGTCCGCCTCGACGATGGTCGCGTGGTCGGCGTCCCGCTCGCCTGGTACCCGCGGCTTCTGCATGCTTCCGCAGACGAGCGGAGCCAATTGTGGATGTCTCCCAGCGGCTTGCATTGGGACGAGCTGGATGAGGACATCTCCGTCGCCGGCATCCTCGCAGGACGCGGGGACATCACCTCCGCTCCCGCGGCGTGAGCCTGAACAGCTTCGGCCGGGTTTTCCGCTTTACCACCTGGGGGGAGAGCCATGGGCCTGCCATAGGCGCGGTGGTGGATGGGTGTCCGCCGGGGCTGGCGCTGAGCGAGGGGGATATTCAGCCCTGGCTCGACAAGAGGCGGCCGGGGCAGTCGCGGTTTACGACGCAGCGGCGGGAGCCGGATTTGGTTCGGATCCTGTCCGGGACGTTCGAGGGGCGGACGACGGGGACTCCGATCAGCCTCATGATCGACAATGTCGATGCGCGGTCGAAAGACTATGGCGAGGCGGCGCCACCTTACCGGCCGGGGCATGCCGATTACGCCTATGACGCCAAGTACGGGATCCGCGATTGGAAGGGCGGCGGGCGGAGCTCGGCGCGGGAGACTGCGGCGCGGGTCGCGGCAGGGGCGGTGGCGCGGCTGGTGGTGCCCGAGGTGCGGATCCGGGCCTTCGTCGTGGAAATCGGGGGGTATGCGATCGACCGCGCCGCGTATGACGACGCTGAGATCGACTCCAATCCCTTCTTCTGCCCGGACGCGGCTGCGGCTGCGCGGTGGGAAGGGCTGGTCGACCGGGCGCGCAAGGACGGGAGCTCGCTCGGCGCCATCGTGGAGTGCGTTGCGGAGGGCGTGCCCGCCGGCTGGGGGGCGCCGGTCTACGGCAAGCTCGATGCCGACCTGGCCGCCGCGGCGATGTCGATCAACGCGGTGAAGGGGGTGGAGATCGGCGCCGGCTTCGGCGCGGCGCGGCTGAGCGGCGAGGAGAATGCTGATCGGATGCGGCCGGGCCCGGAATTCCTTTCCAACCATTCGGGCGGAGTCGCGGGCGGGATATCGACGGGGCAGCCGGTGGTGCTGCGGGTGGCGTTCAAGCCCACCTCTTCGATCCTGACCCCGGTCGAGACGATCGACCGCGACGGCAATGCCGCCGAGGCGGTGACCAAGGGGCGGCACGACCCCTGCGTCGGAATCAGGGGTGCGCCGGTGGTGGAAGCGATGATGGCTTTGGT
>VBAE01000132.1:0-7244 GCA_005882415.1 Alphaproteobacteria bacterium
CTGCCCGCAGCGCACGACGGCGGACATTTCGAGGGCAAGACCGTCCAGTTCTCCGGAATGGACGACCCGAAGCTCGCCGACAGCGTTTCCGCCGAAGGCATTGCGCGCCTCCGCGAAGAGGCATCGCTCGCCGTTGCCGCTTATCCTTCGTTCGATTCCGACGCTTATCTCAACGGCGACCTCACGCCCGTCTATTTCGGCTCGGCGCTGAAGGAATTCGGGGTGGGCGAGCTGATCGCGGCCCTGGGCGAGCACGCGCCGTCGCCGCTGCCGCAGCCGGCGAGCCCGGGGCCGGTCGACCCCGACATGGAGGCGGTGACCGGCTTCATCTTCAAGGTGCAGGCGAACATGAACCCGCAGCACCGCGACCGGGTCGCCTTCATGCGCCTCTGCTCGGGGCGGTTCCGGCGCGGCATGAAGCTCATGCAGCCCTCCACCGGCAAGGCGATCGCGGTGCACAGCCCGATCCTGTTCTTCGCGCAGAATCGCGAGCTCGCCGACGAGGCGTTCCCAGGCGACATCATCGGCATCCCCAATCACGGGACGCTGAGGGTCGGGGATACGCTCACGGAAGACGAGGCGATCCGCTTCACCGGCCTCCCCAATTTCGCGCCCGAAATCCTGCGCCGAGTGGCGCTGGTCGATCCGACCAAGACCAAGCAATTGCGCAAGGCGCTGGACGACATGGCGGAAGAGGGGGTGACCCAGGTCTTCTACCCGTCGATCGGCGCGCAGTGGATCGTCGGCGTCGTCGGCCAGCTCCAGCTCGAAGTGCTGATCTCCCGGCTCGAGGTCGAATATAAGGTCGACGCGCGGTTCGAGGCCTCGCCCTGGAACGCCGCCCGCTGGATCGCCGCCGACGACGAGAAGGATCTCAAAGCCTTCATCGACACCCACCCGAGCGCCGTCGCCCGCGACCGCGACGACGCCCCCGTCTTCATGGCCAAGGATTTGTGGGAGCTCAATTTCCACGAAGGCCGAAACCCGAAGATCAGATTCACGGCCACGAAAGAACGCCACTGACCGTCATTGCGAGCGAGCCGAAGCAATCCGTGAGGGCCTCCGAGGAAGCCCGGATTGCCGCTTCGCCTCCCTCCCCGCAATGACGCTGCACGCCACCCACGCGCCCTTGCGGGCGCTTATACGGACACCATTTGCACATCATGCCTTTTTCCAATCTCCCGCCGCTCCTCGGCGAAGCCCTTGCCGAGCGCGGCTATGAAGCGCCGACTCCCGTCCAGGCCCAGGTGCTCGAAGCCGAAGCCGAGGGGCGCGACCTCATCGTCTCCGCCCAGACGGGGTCGGGCAAGACCGTCGCCTTCGGCCTCGCCATCGCGCCGCAATTGCTCGAGCCGAACGGCTCCATGCCTTATATCCGCGAGCCGATGGCTTTGGTCGTCGCGCCGACCCGCGAGCTCGCGCTCCAGGTCAGCCGCGAGCTGATCTGGCTCTACGCCAAGGTCGGGGCGCGCATCGCGACCTGCGTCGGCGGAATGGACCCGTCCAAGGAGCGCCGGGCGCTTGCCCAGGGCGCGCACATCGTCGTCGGCACTCCCGGACGGCTTCGCGACCATATCGAGCGCGGCGCACTCGACCTCCACGCCGTCCGCGCCGTCATCCTCGACGAGGCCGACGAGATGCTCGACATGGGCTTCCGCGAGGATCTCGAGGAAATTCTCGACGCCACCCCGGCGGAGCGGCGGACGCTCCTGTTCTCCGCGACCATGCCCAAGCCGATCGTTGCGCTCGCCAAGCGCTACCAGCGCGACGCGGTGCGGATCTCCACCGTCGGCGAGGACCGCGGCCATGGCGACATCGCCTATCAGGCGGTCGCCGTCGCGCCCGCCGATATCGAGCCCGCCGTCGTCAACCTGCTCCGCCTGCACGAGGCGGAAGCGGCGATCCTGTTCTGCGCGACCCGCGAGAATGTCCGCCGGCTCCATTCGAGCCTGATCGAGCGCGGCTTCGATGCGGTGGCGCTGTCCGGCGAGCATAGCCAGAGCGAGCGCAACCACGCCCTCCAGGCGCTCCGCGACGGCCGCGCCCGGGTGCTGGTCGCGACCGACGTCGCAGCGCGTGGGATCGATCTTCCCAACCTCACGCTCGTCGTCCATGTCGAGCTTCCGCGCGACGCGGAGACCCTCCAGCACCGCTCCGGCCGAACCGGCCGCGCCGGCAAGAAGGGGACTGCCGTCCTGATCGTGCCGTACCCGCGCCGCAAGCGGGTCGAGCAGGTGCTTCGTGGCGCGCGCATCCAGTTCGAGTGGATCCAGGTCCCGACCGCCGAGGACATCCGCCGGAGCGACCGTGAGCGGCTGCTCGCCTCGCTGGTCGAGGAAGTCGAGATCGACGACGAGGATCGTTCGCTCGCCCAGCGGCTGCTCGAATTGAAGTCCCCCGAGGAGATCGCCGCGGCCCTGGTCCGCGCCCATCGCGGGCGGATGCCGTCGCCTGAGGAGATGGTCGATTCGGGCGTCGGCGACGCGGGTCCGCGCAACGCGGGGCCCCGGGCGGGCTTCGAGGACACGGTCTGGTTCCGGATGGACATCGGCCGCCGCCAGAATGCCGATCCGCGCTGGCTGCTGCCGCTGCTCTGCCGCCGCGGCCACATCACCAAGAACGAGGTCGGAGCGATCCGCATCGCCGCCGGCGAGACGATGTTCGAGATCCCGCGCTCGGTCGCGCCGCGCTTCGCCCAGGCGCTGAAGCGGACCGAGGGCGGCGATCCCGCCGGCGAGGGCGGAGTCCGCATCGAGCCAGTTCAGGGCACGCCCCGCCAGGAAGCGCGCGAGAACCGCCGCGCCGGCCCGCAGGCGCCGCGCTACCAGGCCAAGCCTTACAAGGCGAAAAGCGGGCCTCCGGCGGCGCGCCGGAAATGAGCGCGCTCCGCATCCTCGTCGATGCGGACGCCTGCCCGGTGAAGGAGGAGATCTACAAGGTCGCCTTCCGCCGGAACGTGCCTGTGGACGTGGTCTCGAACAGCCGGATGCGCCTGCCCGAGCATCCGCTCGTGAACCGCGTCATCGTCGACTCCGGCTTCGACGCCGCCGACGATTGGATCGCCGAGCATTCGTCGACCGACACGGTGGTGATCACCGCCGACATCCTCCTCGCCGACCGCGCCTTGAAGGCGGGCGCCACGGTGATCGCCCCGACGGGGAAGCCCTTCACCGGCAATTCCATCGGCGCCGCCATCGCCACCCGCGCCATCATGGCGGACCTCCGCGCCGGCGGCGACGTGGTGGGAGGGCCGACGCCCTTTGCGAAGGCGGACCGCTCCCGCTTCCTCTCCGCGCTCGACGAGGCGCTGGTCCGGCTGGAGCGGCGCTAAGGGACGGGCAGAAACCGTCATCCCGGGCTTGACCCGGGATCCATGAACACAGGTCTGCGCGGACTGGATACGAACCGTGTTCATGGATGCCGGATCAAGTCCGGCATGACGGGTCGGGTATCGGTGCCTCCACCTCTCCTTCGTCACTCCGGGCTTGACCCGGAGTCCATGAACACAGGTCCGTGAGAACTGGACCGGAACCGTGTTCATGGATGCCGGGTCAAGCCCGGCATGACGGCTACGTGGCGAACAGGTCCGAATACTGCCGCGGCTGGGAGCGCAGATACTGGTTCGGCGCTTTCACCCGCGCCCCGAGATGCGCCGCGGCGTGCCAGGGCCAGCGGGGGTCGTAGAGCACCCCCCTCGCAAGCGCCACGAGGTCCGCGTCGCCGGTGCCGATAATCGCCTCCGCCTGGTCGAAGTCGGTGATCAGGCCGACCGCGACCACCGGCATCCCCACCGCCTGCTTCACCGCCCGCGCCAGCGGCACCTGATAGCTCGGGCCGACCGGGATCTTCTGCGCAGGCGTGAGGCCGCCGCTCGAGACGTGGATCGCGCCGCAGCCGCGCGCCTCAAGCGCCCGGGCGAAGGCGATGGTCTGCTCGACGTCCCAGCCGCCCTCCGCCCAGTCGGTGCCGGAGACCCGCATCGTCACCGGTCTGTCCGCCGGGAAGGCAGCCCGCATCGCGTCGAACACCTCCAAGGGAAAGCGCATCCGGTTTTCGAGGCTTCCGCCATAGTCGTCGTCGCGCCGGTTGGAGAGCGGCGACAGGAATTGGTGGAGCAGATAGCCATGGGCACCGTGGAGCTGGACCGCGTCCAGCCCCAGGCGGTCGGCCCGGCGGGCCGCGGCGACGAATGCGTCGCGGACTCGCGCCAGCCCGTCGCGATCGAGCGCCACCGGCGGGTGCTCGCCCTCGGCGAAGGGGAGGGCGGACGGCGCCTCGGTTTGCCAGCCGCGCGGCTCGCCCGGCGCGATCTGCGCCCCGCCTTCCCACGGCACCCGGGTCGACGCCTTGCGCCCGGCATGGCCGAGCTGGATCGCGATCGGCATGTCCGACCAGCGCCGGACGCTCTCCAGCACCTTCCCGAGCGCCGCCTCCGTCTCGTCCGACCACAACCCAAGATCGTCCGGTGAAATCCGTCCCTCCGGAGTCACCGCCGTCGCCTCGATGGTGAGCAGCGCCGCGCCCGACAGAGCGAGCTGCCCGAGATGGATCAGATGCCAGTCCGTCGCCTTCCCCTCATCGGCCGAATATTGGCACATCGGCGCAATCACGATCCGGTTGCGCAGAGTGAGGCTGCCGATTTCGAGCGGCGCGAACAGGCGGGGCTGGCTCATCTAATGCTCCTCAGGCGATGCGCAGGCCAACGCCAGCGGCCACCAGCGGTTGCCATCGTTTCGCCTGTGGGAGAAGGAGTGGAGGCCCGAGCCGGAATCGAACCGGCGTGCAAGGATTTGCAGTCCTCTGCGTAACCACTCCGCCATCGGGCCACGGGGCGCGATGTGTCGGGGAATGGGCGCGAAGTCAACCTGTGCCGGCGCTGTCCGCGCCCGGACGATTTTGTCCGGAATCGCACAGTCTGTCCGTGACAAAGCGCGCCACGAACCCCATCTTCGCGAGGCGCGGTCGCTGGCACGGCTCTTGCTCCTCCTGTTGGCGCGTGTCGGTCGGACTATAAGCTTGGCCTCTCCGGGCCTTGCCGATAAAAGCCGCTGAGGGTCAAAGTGTATTGCATCAGTAAGACAGTTGTGCGAAGAGGCTTCCCGACATGACCGAGCATAATTTCGAGCACATGCGCCGCGCCATGATCGCGAGCCAGCTGCGCACCACGGGCGTCAACGACGCTGCCGTGCTTGCCGCGATGGGCGAGGTCGCGCGCGAGCGCTTCGTGCCGCGCGACCGGGTGCCGCTCGCTTATGCCGACGCGGTGGTGCCGCTCGGCGGCGGGCGCGAGCTCAACCCGCCGATGGCGCTCGGCCGGCTGCTCACCGAAGCGGCACCGCGCGAGGGCGAGCGGGCAATGGTGGTGGGAGCCGCCACCGGTTATTCCGCCGCGGTGCTGTCGAAGCTGGTCGGGCCCGTGGTCGCGGTCGAGCAGGATCCCGCCTTGGCCGCGGCCGCGCGGGAGTCGCTTGCCGGCTATCCGGTGACGTTCATCGAAGGGCCATCGACCGAGGGCCATGCCGCAGGCGCACCTTACGATTTCATCCTGATCGACGGTGCGGTCGAGTTCGTGCCCGACGCGCTGGTCGCGCAGCTTCGCGACGGGGGCCGGCTTGCCGCGGGCATCGTCGAGCAGGGGGTGACGAGGCTGGCGCTGGGGCGCAAGGCAGGGGAGGGCTTCGGGATGGCGGCCTTCACCGATGCGGCCGCTGCAATTCTTCCCGGCTTCGAAAAGCCGCGGACCTTTACATTCTAAGCTGGAGTACAAGTTCGATGCGGGGAGGGATTTTGGCTGCTGCGGCGACGAGTGCGCTGCTGGTCGCCGGAGCGGGACAGGCGGAGACGCTGCGCGAAGCGCTGGTCCGGACCTATAACAGCAATCCGACGATCACCGGCCAGCGGGCGCAGCTCCGCTCGCTCGACGAAGGCGTCGCCATCGCGCGTGCCCAGGGCCGTCCGCAGCTCAGCGCGACCGCCGGGCTCAACCAGGACATCGCCCAGACCGGCGGCGGCGTCGGCCGCAACATCAGCGCCGGGATCAACGCCAGCTATCCATTGTTCAACGGCGGCCGGGTGCGCAACTCGATCCGCGCCGCTGACGAGCGGGTGCTCGCCGGCCGCGCCAACCTGCGCGCGACCGAGGGCGACATTTTCACCGAAGCGGTCGGCGCCTACATGGACGTGATCCGCGACCGCTCGATCGTCACCCTGAACAGCAACCAGGTGAAGGTGCTGGAGACCAACTTCCAGGCGACCCGCGACCGCTTCGAGGTCGGCGACCTGACCCGCACCGACGTCGCCCAGTCCGAGGCGCGCCTCGCGCTCGCCCGCTCGAACCTCGCAGGCGCCCAGGGCCGGCTCGAGGGTAGCGAGGAGAATTACCGCCGCGTGATCGGCGACCTCCCCGACGAGCTCGCCCCGCCGCCGCCGCTTCCGACGCTTCCCACCACCGCCGACCAGGCGGTCGAGATCGCGCTCGCCAACAATTCGGACGTGGCAGCGCTCGCCGCCCAGATCCGCGCCGCCGGACTCGACGTCAGGGTCGCCCGGGCCGACCGGCTGCCGACCGTCAACGCCAACGGCACCGCCGAGGCGATCAACTATCTCGGCACCGCGGCCCGCCAGTTCGCGCCCGGAGCGCCGGACACGGTCACCCAGACCGGCCTCGGAGTCAGCGCGCGAATCCCAATCTACCAGGGCGGAATCGTCGGCGCCCGGGTTCGCCAGCTCCAGTCGGTCCAGTCGCAGCTCCTGGAGCGCGGCGTCGAGGTCGAGCGGCTGGTCATCGCCAACACCCGCGCCGCCTTCGCCAGCTATGAGGCGGCGCAGCTCGCCATCCGCTCGAACGAGACCGCGGTCGCCGCCAACACCCTCGCGCTCGAGGGCACCCGCGCTGAGCAGAGCGTCGGCACCCGCAACGTCCTCGACGTTTTGAACGCCGAGCAGGAGCTGCTCAACAGCCAGGTCGCTTTGGTCACCGCCAAGCGCGACGCGTACGTGGCCGGCTTCGCTCTCCTCAATGCGATGGGGCAGGCGGAAGCGCAGGATCTGAACCTTGACGGAGGCCAGCTCTACGACCCGGTCGCGCATTACGACAAGACCGCCCGCCGCCGCTCCGACTGGAAGGACGACCCGGCTCCGGTGCCGGTCGCTACTCGTACCATTACGGGGCCGGTCGTTCCCCCCGTGACAGCGCCCCAGGAATGAGTCATAAGCCCCTCATCATGGGGGATATTAACCAAGAC
>VBAE01000132.1:7308-11486 GCA_005882415.1 Alphaproteobacteria bacterium
GCCGGAAGACGACGTTCTGGAGCTCAGCAACCCGGTCTCGGACGGGGACGGCCTCGTCTCCGACGGCGCCGCTGCGGCAAGTCGCCAGTCCCTCGCCGCGCTTTCGGCGCTCAAGGAGCGGCCGGAACCTGCGCTGCCCCAGGCGCAGGGTGCGGACGGTCCCCTGGAAGCGGTGGTGCGCGAGATGCTGAAGCCGATGCTCAAGGAGTGGCTCGACCGCAACCTCCCCGAGATCGTCGAATCGCTGGTCACCCGCGAGATCGCCAGGATTACCGCGCGCAACCTTTAGGCTTGGCCGCCCGCAGCCGCTTCGTCTAACGGCTGGGCATGACCGAGCTTGCCAAGACCTTCGATCCCGCCGCCATCGAGGCGCGCTGGTATGCCCATTGGGAGAGCGATGGGCTGTTCCGCCCCGAGCGGTCCGAGGCCGAGCCCTGGACGATCGTCATGCCGCCGCCCAACGTCACGGGCTCGCTCCACATCGGCCACGCGCTCGACGTCACCCTGCAGGACATCCTTACCCGCCACGCCCGGCTCCAGGGCAAGGACGCGCTCTGGGTGGTCGGGACCGACCATGCCGGAATTGCGACCCAGATGGTCGTCGAGCGGCAGCTCAATGAGCGCCAGCAGCAGCGCTCCGATTTCACCCGCGACCAGTTCGTCGACAAGGTCTGGGAGTGGAAGGCGGAGAGCGGCGGCACGATCACCCGCCAGCTCCGCCGGCTCGGCGCGTCGTGCGACTGGGCCAACGAGCGCTTCACCATGGACCCGGGCTTCAGCCGAGCCGTCCTCAAGGTCTTCGTCCAGCTCTACCGCGAGGGGCTCCTCTACCGCGACAAGCGCCTGGTGAACTGGGACCCGAAATTCCAGACCGCCATCTCCGACCTCGAGGTCGAGACCCACGAGGTGCAGGGCAAGTTCTGGCATTTGAAATACCCGCTCGAGGACGGCTCCGGCTTCATCCACGTCGCGACCACCCGGCCCGAGACGATGCTCGCCGACATGGCGGTTGCGGTCCATCCCGAGGACGGGCGCTACTCGGCCCTGGTCGGCAAAAGGGTGCGGCTTCCGATCACCGGGCGGCTGATCCCGATCGTCGCCGACGAGCATGCCGACCCCGAGCTCGGCTCGGGCGCGGTCAAAATCACGCCGGGGCACGACTTCAACGACTTCGAAGTCGGCAAGCGCGCCGGCTTCAAGCCCGCCGACATGCTCAACATGCTGGGCGCCGACGCGCGCGTGGTGCAGACCGCCGACGGCCTCATCCCGGACGACCTCCTCGGCCTCGACCGCTTCGAGGCGCGGACGCGAGTCGCCGAGCGGCTGGAGTCGGAAGGGCTGCTCGAAAAGGTCGAGGACCGGGTCATCCAGACCCCCTACGGCGACCGCTCGGGCGTAGTGATCGAGCCCTGGCTGACCGACCAATGGTATGTCGACGCCGCCACCCTCGCCGCCCCGGCGCTGGAGGCGGTGCGCTCGGGCAAGATCAAGGTCGTGCCCAAGACCTGGGAGAAGACCTGGTTCAACTGGCTCGAGAACATCCAGCCCTGGTGCGTCTCCCGCCAGCTCTGGTGGGGCCACCAGATCCCCGCCTGGTACGACGATGCCGGCAACGCCTATGTCGCCGAGACCCAGGAAGAAGCGCGGGCCGAGGCCGGGGAGGGCGTCACCCTCCGCCGCGATCCCGACGTGCTCGACACCTGGTTCTCCTCGGCCCTCTGGCCCTTCGCGACCATGGGTTGGCCCGATGAGAATGAGACTCTTCGCCGTCACTATCCCAACGACGTCCTCATTTCGGGTTTCGACATCATCTTCTTCTGGGACGCCCGGATGGCTATGCAGGGCATCCATTTCATGAACGAAGTCCCCTGGAAGACGCTCTACCTCCACGGCCTGGTCCGCGATTCCAAGGGCCAGAAGATGTCGAAATCGAAGGGGAACACCGTCGATCCCCTCGGCCTGATCGACCGGTTCGGCGCCGACGCACTGCGCTTCACCCTCGCGGCGCTGGAGAGCCAGGGTCGGGACATCAAGCTCGATGAGAAGAGGATCGAGGGGTACCGCAACTTCGCGACCAAGCTGTGGAACGCGGCCCGCTTCTGCCAGTCGAACGGCATCGGCGCCTCGACGTCGATCGAACCTCCCGAGGCCGAGCTGACCGTCAACCGCTGGATCGTCGGCGAGACGGTAAACACCGTCCAGGCGCTCGACGTCGCAATGGCCGAGCTGCGCTTCGACGAATGCGCGAACATTCTCTACCATTTCGTCTGGGGCAGCTTCTGCGACTGGTATCTGGAGCTGATCAAGCCTGTCTCGAGCGGAGACGAGAGAGGCCAGATCGACGACGAGACGAAGGCCGTGGCCGGCTGGGTGCTCGACCAGATCCTGGTCATGCTCCACCCGTTCATGCCGTTCATCACGGAGGAGCTGTGGAATTCCCTCGGCGAGCGGCCCTATCCGCTGATCCTCGCCAAATGGCCGATGCCGGACGCGCGTGCGCTCGATCCGGAGGCAACTGCAGCAGTCGATTACTCGATCGAATTGATTAAACGCATTCGTTCGGCGCGGCAGGATGTGAACGTCCCGCCTTCCGCGAAGCTGAAGATGACAGTGTCTGAAATCTCACCTGAGGCCCGCAGTCACACGTATTCGCTTTTGAAGGTCATCGAGAGAATGGCTCGTGTCCAGCATACCATCATCACGGATACGGGGCCTTTCCCTGGGCAGACCAGACTGCCTGCGGTGGATGACGCTATGACACGGCATAACGCACGCAAGGGCATCCAGATCACGATGCCGGGCTTTCTTGCTACGTTGGACGTTGAAGGCGTGATTGACATCGAAGCTGAGCGGGGCCGGCTCGCCAAGGCGCTTCAAGCGGCGGAGAAGGAGCGGGACTCGCTTGCCGCACGGTTCGGCAATCCTAGCTTCGTCGAAAAGGCAAAGCCGGAGGCGATTGAGAAGGCTCGGTCTGACCACGACACCAAGGCAGCCGAGGCTGAGAAATATCGGGAAGCGCTGGCGAGGCTGGGCTGAGCATCTTTTCATCCGGGTTTTAATCGACTAAGGGGAGCCGATGACGCAAGAAGCAGCTCAGCGGCGCGGCCCTTCGGGGGGACAGCGCGACCTCACCTCCGGGCCGATCGGCTCGACCCTGCTCGCCTTCGCGCTGCCGACTTTGGGGTCGTCGATCCTCCAGTCGCTGAACGGGTCGATCAACGCCGTCTGGGTCGGGCGCTTCCTCGGCGAGGACGCGCTTGCCGCCACCTCCAACGCCAACATCGTCATGTTCCTGCTGATGGCCTTCGTCTTCGGCTTCGGAATGGCCTCGACCATCCTCGTCGGCCAGGCGTTCGGCCGGCGCGATATCGACGGCGCCCGCCGGGTGATCGGGACGGCGATCGGATCCTTCCTGCTGGTCGCGATCGGCCTTGCGGTATTGGGCTGGGTGTTCGCACCGGCGCTTCTGCGCCTGCTCGCGACGCCGCCCGGGGCCTACGACCTCGCGCTCGCCTACCTGCGCGTGATCTACATCGCGATGCCCGCGGGACTGATGTTGATGATGATCATGATGGCGCTGCGCGGCGGCGGCGACGCCATGACGCCCTTGTGGTTCATGATCCTCGCCGTGGTGCTCGACAGCGGGCTCAATCCCGTCTTCATCCTCGGCTTAGGCCCGGCCCCGCGCATGGGGATCGCGGGCGCCGCCACCGCGACCGTGATCGCCAATTACACCGCACTCATCGGCCTCCTCACCTATGTCTACGCCCGCGACCTGCCGCTGCGCCTCCGCGGCCGCGAGTTCCGCTACCTGATCCCGGAGAAGACGCTGCTCAGGACGATGGTTCTGAAGGGCCTGCCGATGGGCCTGCAGATGATCGTCATCTCCTCTTCTGCCCTGGCTTTGGTCGGGCTCGTCAACCGCGAGGGCGTGGCGACCGCAGCGGCGTTCGGCGTGGCGATGCAGCTTTGGACCTATATCCAGATGCCCGCGATGGCCCTGGGCGCGGCGGTGAGCGCGATGGTGGCGCAGAATATCGGCGCCGGCCGCTGGGACCGGGTCAGCGCGATCACCCGCTCGGGAGTCATCTACGCGGTCGCGATCACCGCGGCTTTGGTGGTGCTGCTCGCCGTCGCCGACCGCCCGGCCCTGGCCCTGTTCCTCGGCGGGGAGAGCG
>VBAE01000133.1 GCA_005882415.1 Alphaproteobacteria bacterium
CGCGGCCCGACGATGAGCTGCCAGGGGAGGCCGATCAGGTCCATGGTCGCGAACTTGGCGCCGCCGCGTTCGTCGCGGTCGTCGTAGAGGGTCTCGACTCCCGCATCCTGGAGGCGGCCGTAAATCTCGTCCGCCGCGCTGGTGACGCTGCCGTCGTCGGCGCGCATGTTGACGAGTCCGAGCCGGAAGGGCGCGACGCTCTCGGGCCAGACGATGCCCTTCTCGTCGTGGCTCGCCTCGAGGATGGCGCCGATCAGCCGCGAGACGCCGATCCCGTAGCTGCCCATGTGCGGGTGGACGCTCGAGCCGTCGCTCGCCTGGACCGAGAGGCCCATCGAGGCGCTGTACTTGGTGCCGAAGGCGAAGATGTGGCCCACCTCGATGCCGCGGCGGGTGCGCAGCCGCTCGGGCGGGACCGGGCAGTCGGTCACCTTGGCATGCTCCTCCTCCTCCATCGCATAGAGGCCGGTCAACCGGGCGATGGTCGAGGCGTCGGCGGAGAGGAGCTCGTCTCGGCTGACCTCGTCGATCGCGGCGTCGTAGAAGAGCGCGCTCTCCCCGGTGTCGGCGAGGATGTGGAATTCGTGGCTCAAAGTGCCGCCGATCGGCCCGGTCGGCGCCCGCACCGGCACCGCCTGAAGCCCGAGCCGCGCGAAGGTGCGCAGATAAGCGACGAACATCGCCTCATAGCTCGCCTTCAGCCCCTCCTCGTCGAGGTCGAAGCTGTAGGCGTCCTTCATCAGGAATTCGCGGCCGCGCATGATCCCGAAGCGGGGGCGGACTTCGTCGCGGAACTTCCACTGGACATGGTAGAGGGTGCGCGGAAGGTCGCGGTAGCTCTTCACGGCCGAGAGGAAGATCTGGGTGATCATCTCTTCATTGGTCGGGCCGTAGAGCATCTCGCTGCCCTTGCGATCCTTGAAGCGCAGCATCTCCGGGCCGTAGGCGTCGTAGCGCTCGGACTGGCGCCACAGGTCTGCCGACTGGATGGTCGGCATGAGGAGCTCGATCGCGCCCGCTTTGTCCTGCTCTTCGCGGACGATCCGCTCGATGTTGCGGAGCACCTTCAGCCCCAATGGCAGCCAGGCGTAGATCCCCGCGGCGGTCTGGCGAATGAGGCCGGCGCGCAGCATCAGCTGGTGGCTGACGATCTGGGCGTCGGCCGGAGTCTCCTTGGAGACCGGCAGGAAGTAGCGGGAGAGGCGCATGCGCGGCGGGTTTTTCCGTTGGTGAGTGGTGCCTTCACGCCTCTACGGGCGCTCCCCCGGCAAGGCAACCGGGAGGCCGCTTCACACGCTGTGGCGCTCCAGACACAGGGCGCGACAAATAGGCACCGCTTCTTGAATCGGCGGGTGACAATCCACGGGGTCCCGCCTAGCGTCCCGCCCTACGAACGATCGGCGTTAAAGCCTTGGTTCGGGGAGGCTTTGGCCCCGCATTCTCAAGCGAGGTGAGGATGTGCGCGGGCCAGGGCATTCTTCAAGGGGGCTGGCGAGCAATCGCCACGCGGGTGCCCGGGCAGCGATGCCCGGGCACTTGCATTTTGGGGGCAGGAGATGACCCGCAGGCGGTGCCGCCCCTCCCCCGTCATCCCGGGCTCGACCCGGGATCCATGAACACAGGTCTGTGCGAACCGGTCACGAACCGTGTTCATGGATGCCGGATCAGGGTTCCCATCAAAGTAACACTTTGATGGGGTCCGTCCGTCCGGCATGACGGTTAAGTGAGCTCCACTGCCCCCTCCCGTCCCTCACTGCACCGTGTCGGAACAGATTCGCGGCATTTCGGATGCAAATTCCCTTCGCTCCCGGGACATGGACTGGTAGCAGTGGCGGAGGGGGTGTTGAATAGCCGATGCAATGGATCTGAACCGAGCCGACTTCGAGGAGCATTGGCAGCATGTCGCCGCGCTGTACGCGCGCGCCGGCGCACTGCTCGCGGAGCTCGATGCGCTGAACCTCTACGAGGCGGGCGCCCACCTCTCCATGGCGATGCACGCTATGCGGGAGGCGCATCCGGATCTGTCGCTCGCCGAGCCGGGGTTCCCGGCGAACGAGTGAAGAAGCTGGTCATTTTCTCGACCGCCCGCTCGCTCAACTGAAGATATTTGATCCGCGCATCGACCGGGTGCGACGAGCGCTTGATCAGCGCAAGCTCAACCATATGGGCGATGTAGCGAAGCGCAGTCGTCTGCGGGACGGACGCCGCGATGCACGCGGATTTTACGCTGACCGGCCGCCCTTCCCAATGGGCGATATAGAGATCGAGCAGCAGATCCCACGCGGGGTCCGAGAACAGCTGGTCGCCGAACATCCGGTCGCGAAGACGCCTTGCAGCATAAGTCGCACGCGCGGAGTCGAGCGCCTCGCGCGGCAATTCGCCGGCAGCGGCGTCGCATGGTTCCGGGCAGTCGAGGGGTTCGTCCATATTGGCGGCAATCCCTGTTGATCTCTCGCGGCTTTCGAACATCCGAGACCCCCCTTCGATCCGTTCGCGTCATATCCCTAGCGAATCGCAGCCTATCGCCAAACCCGGGTTCTTACCCATGGGTCTGGTGCCGGTGAGACGCTCAAACACGGGAACATATAAAGAACTTGTAAGCGCTACAAGCGGCTCGCCGCGGCCGAAGCCTCCCCTGCGGAGTTGCAAAATGCAATCAATACGCCCATATCCCCCTTGCTGACGTCGCCTGCGACGGAATTTGGCGGCGCGCCTCCCCTGTCGGGAGCTTGCACGCCCTCTCCTTCCCTTGTCTAACGCCGCCCGGCTCCTCCGCCGCCGCCTCTCATGAGGCGCGAGGCGGACATGCAGTTTCGCGAAAGGGGGCCGTTTTGGCCAAAGAAGAATTAATGACGCTCGAGGGGCAGATCGACGAGATCCTCCCCGACGGCCGCTTCGGCGTGATGCTCGACAACGAGCATCGGATCATCGCCTACACAGCCGGCAAGATGCGGCGTTTCCGCATCCGCTCGGTGGTCGGCGACCGCGTCCATGTCGAGATGACCCCCTACGACCTTTCGAAGGGCCGGATCATCTTTCGCGAACGCACGCCCGGCCAGGGGCCGGCGGTGCGCCGCGGCGGCGTCAGGCGATAGACGCTAGCCAAGAAATGCGCGGCAGGGCCGCGCTCACAGGAAATGAAGAAAATGCACATTCACACCCAGAGGCCGAACCGACGGCCCGCACTCTACCTCCCCCTCGCGCTGACAGCGCGCAGCGCCGAACCGGCGGCTCGGGCAGGTTTCCCGCTCTCCCCCGAGCAGCTCCGGCGCACCATCGCCGAGATGATCGGCTAAGGCCGGGAACGAAACACCACCCCCTCCCGTCAGCAACGGCGGAGGGGGTTTCTATTTGGAGCACGTCATGTCCAGGATCCCAGTCAAACCCTTCCTCATCGCCAAGGACGAAGAGGGCCAGTTCCGCCTCACGCTTCGCGAGACCCGCTACAACAGCCAGGGCTATCCGCTGATCACCACCACGCCGATCGACGGCGTGTTCAAGTCCGCCGCCGCCGCCCGCGCCCATGCCAAGGCCGAATTCGGCGCCGAAGCCGGCCAGTTCGCTCTGAAATAGGGGCTAGCGCCGGGCCGCGGCGATGGGCGGTGGTAGCGGAGGAGGGACTTGAACCCCCGACACGCGGATTATGATTCCGCTGCTCTAACCAGCTGAGCTACTCCGCCCCGCCCGGCCGCTGCTCCTCAAGGGGCGCGGCGTGGCGGGGGCTATAGAAAGCGCCTCGCCCGCGGTCAACCAGGGTGCTGAGCCTCTCCCCACGCGCTTGGGAACCGTGCCGCCCTTCGCGTCGTTAGCGGGCCGTACGGAGAGACGAACATGGATTTACTTACCCCTCTCGAGACGCTGTGCCGGATCATTATCCGGGCGCGGGAGAATGAGGCGCAGGTTCCGGCGCAGGACCCGGACGAGGACGCCGACAATGTCGACGATTTCGACGACGAGGACGGCACCGGAGCCGGCGGCCTCTCCTCGCTCGAGGACGAGCTGAATACCGGCGTTGAGGAGGAGCTGAGGGCCACCCTCGACGACCTCGCCGACGACCAGCTCTCCGAGACCCTGGCCTTGGCCTGGGTCGGCCGAGGCACTTACGACGTAAGCGAATGGGACGATGCCTATGCCGAGGCCACCGACACGGACCCCGAAAGCGCGATCGACGAGCTGATGGACATGCCGCTCTTGGCCTCGCACCTCGAAGCGGGCCTGGCCGCCTTCGACTATAGCTGCGACGGGGTCGGGCAGCTCGACTAGTGCCGCAGTTGGGTTCACGCGGAGACGCGGAGACGCGGAGACGCGGAGAGTCCGTGCGGCGACAGCCCGCCCTCCCTTCCCGCAATGTCGGAAAACGGAATGGCTGCGCGCAGCGCCGGCTCCTCCGCGTCTCCGCGCCTCCGCGTGAACATCTTCCGAGCGGCTACCCTCGGAACACGTGCGTCTTTGCCGGCTCCCACGGGCCACCAAGGTAGCGCCATGTCGCAAGCCCGCGGATCTGAAGCGGCCGAGGCCCGAACCCCGCCCTGAGCTGCGCCTGGAGCCGCTTCGCTTCCTTCGGCTCCACCTTGTTCTGAACGGTGATGTGCGGCCGCCAAGGCGCATTGTCCTGCGGCGTCAGCAATCCGCGGAACGCTTCGGCCAGATCGTGCCGCAAATCCTCCAGCTCCTCGCTCTCCACCCTCAGCGCCGTCCCCCCTCCGAGGTCGATCACGCCCACGATCCGCGCCTTGGGCGCCGCGAAGGCGGTGTAGGTCGCGATCCGGCGGGAGAGCTCCTTCTCCAGGCTCGGCGGGAGGTGGTGGAAGAGGGTCAGGTGCGCGGGGACCCGGTTCAGCTCGGGCGGATAATGGGTGCGCCGCATCTCCTGCAGCCAGCCATTGTCGCCGTCGCCGAAGACGGCGGTGACGATCAGCGGCGCGCTCAGATTTCCACCTGGCTGCCGAGCTCGACCACCCGGTTCGGCGGCAGCTTGAAGAATTCCATCGCGCTTTCCGCGTTGCGCAGCATCCAGGCGAACAGGCGCTCGCGCCAGATCGCCATTCCGGGCCGCGACGAGGCGAGCAGGGTCTGGCGGGCGAGGAAGAAGCTGGTGTCCATCATCTTGAACGCCGGGCCGCATTGCTCGACCTTGGCGAGCGCGTCGGGAACGTCCGATTCCTGCATGAAGCCGAAGCGCAGGATCAGGCGGTAGAAGCCGCTGCCGAGGTCGGTCAGGGCGAAGCGCCGCCCGTCCTCCACATAGGGCATGTCCTCGATCTTGACGGTGAGCAGAAGCACCCGCTCGTGAAGCACCTTATTGTGCTTCAAATTATGGAGCAGCGCATGGGGGACGCCGTCGGGTGTCGTCGTCATGAACACCGCGGTGCCGGGCACGCGGGTGGCGCTGTTGGCGGCGGACTTGACGAAGATCTCCACGGGAATCGACGCCTCGCGCATCCGCGCCAGCATCAGCTGCCGGCCCCGCGCCCAGGTGGTGAGGAAGGTGAAGGCGATGAGGCCGATCAGCAGCGGGAACCAGCCGCCGTCGGGCACCTTGGTGAGGTTCGCGGCGAAATAGGCGCCGTCGACCAGGAAGAAGATGGCGAGCAGCGGCACTGCGAGCCAGGGCTTCCACTTCCACAGCGAGAAGAGGACGACGGCGAGCAGGCAGGTGTCGATCAGCATCGCCCCCGTCACCGCGATCCCGTAGGCGGCCGACAGGTTGGACGAGCTCTGGAACATCAGCACCAGCACGATGATGGATCGCCTGCTGGGTGACCGAGAAGGCGCCCGAGATCACCGCCTGGCTGGCGATCACCGCCGCCATGGTGGCGAGAATGACCAAAGGGAGCCGGAATGCGTCGGGCGCGAGGAAGAAGAAGGGGTTCTTCACCACGTCGTTCGCCGCGCCCCAATCGAGCGACAGGATCATCGCGCCCTGGCCGAGATAGTTGAGCATCAAGGCGGGGAGGACGAACGCCATCCAGCTCACCCGGATCGGCTTGCGGCCGAAATGGCCCATGTCGGCGTAGAGCGCCTCGGCGCCCGTCACCGCGAGGACGACAGAGCCCATGGCGAGGAAGGCGGAATAGCCGTTCTGATAGAAGAAGCTGGCCGCGTAGAGCGGGTTCAAGGCACCGAGGATCGCCGGATGATCGACGATATGCATCACGCCGAGCACCGCGATGACGGTGAAATAGAGCAGCATCACCGGCCCGAACAGAGCCCCGACCCGGGCGGTGCCGTGGGCCTGGATGGTGAACAGGCCGACCAGGATACCGATCGAGATCGGGATGACGAAGGGCTGGAAGCCCGCCTCGACCACGGTCAGACCCTCGACCGCGGAGAGGACCGACACGGCCGGAGTGATCATGGAGTCGCCGTAGAAGAGCGCGGTCGCGAACACGCCCAGAAGGATGATCCCGCGCGCCCAGCGCTTCCTGTCCCCCGCCTTGCGGTTGATCAAAGCCAGGAGGGCGAGGCTTCCCCCCTCCCCTTTATTGTCGGCGCGCATGATGATGGAGACGTATTTGATCGTCACCACCAGCATCATCGACCAGAAGATGAGGCTCAGGACTCCGAAGACGTGCGGCGCGTTGGGCGGGAGCTGGTGATGGCCGGCGAAGGTCTCGCGGAAGGCGTAGATCGGGCTTGTACCGATGTCGCCGAACACCACGCCGATCGCGGCTACGGCAAGCTTGGCGAGGCCTCCGCGCGGCGCATGCGGTGCATCGCCGGGCTGTTCGGCGTCGGGGGCGGGGACGGCGGTGTCGGTCATCGGTCAGGGGGGCAGGCCGCCCGCTTCATCCTTCGCGTGTCACGCCCCGGCAGGGCGGGCGCCGCCTCTAGCACGCGCGCCCACCTTTCCGCAACGGCGACAAAGCCATGACGCTTGTCTATAGGCGCGCGCAACCCAAAGGGAATCAGTGGAGACGGATGATGCGCGTCGGCGTGCCCAAGGAAATCAAGAATCACGAATATCGCGTCGGCCTTACCCNNNGCGCCGGGCTCGGCATCGACTTCGACGACCAGGCGTACATCGACGCCGGCGCCCGGATCGCGGCCAACGCGGCCGAGACGTTCGCGGCAGCCGACATGATCGTGAAGGTGAAGGAGCCCCAGCCGCAGGAGATTGCGATGCTGGAGCCGAGGCACCTCCTCTTCACCTATCTCCACCTCGCGCCCGACCCCGAGCAGGCCAGGGGACTGATGAAGTCCGGAGCGACCTGCATCGCCTACGAGACGGTCACCGCCAACGACCGCTCGCTGCCGCTCCTGAAGCCAATGAGCGAGGTTGCGGGCCGCATGTCGATCCAGGTCGGCGCCCATTATCTCGAGAAGGAGCAGGGCGGACGGGGCGTGCTGCTCGGCGGTGTGCCCGGAGTGGCGCCGGCCAAGGTCGCGATCCTCGGCGGCGGCGTGTCGGGCGTCAACGCCGCCCAGATGGCCGTCGGAATGCGCGCCGACGTCACCATCTACGACATCTCCAACGCCCGCCTGGCCGAGCTCGACATGTTCTTCGGGAGCCAGATAAAGACCGCTTATGCCTCCAAGGCCGCCATCGCCAAGGCGGTGACCAAGGCCGAGCTGGTGATCGGCGCGGTGCTGGTGCCCGGAGCAGCCGCGCCGAAGCTCGTCACCCGCGACATGCTCAAGACGATGAAGCGCGGCTCGGTTCTGGTCGACATCTCGATCGACCAGGGCGGCTGCTTCGAGACGTCGCGCGCGACCACCCATGACGATCCGGTCTACGAGATCGACGGCGTCATCCATTATTGCGTGGCGAATATGCCGGGCGCCGTGGCGCGAACCTCAGCCTTCGCATTGAACAATGCCACCCTGCCATTCGCTCTGAAGCTCGCCAGCCAAGGCGCTGAAGCGGCAATGAAAGCCGATCCGCACCTCGCCGCCGGCCTCAACGTCTCCAACGGCAAGATCCGCCACCAGGCAGTCGCCGAAGCGCTCGGCCTTCCGTTCGACTCGGCCTGATCCACGCACCGTCATTGCGAGCGTAGCGAAGCAATCCAGTGCTGAGTCTGTCGGAGGCGCCGCACTGGATTGCCGCGTCGCTTCGCTCCTCGCAATGACGGGCTAGGGGATCATCCTCGCGGCGCGAATTTGCTCGACGGCCTGGACCCGCTGCTCGATGAGCGGGCGCCAGCTGAGGTTCGCGGGAGTGGTGGCGAGGAGGTCTTGCCAGATCGTCTCCGCATCGGCGAACCGTCCTCCTTCCGCCAGCGCTACCGCGTAGAAGAAGCGCGGAGCCGGGTGTCCCGGCTCCAGCGCTTCCGCCCGCCGAAACGCCAAGTCCGCCGCGGGGCTCATTATGCCGTTGCCGTGGACGACCAGCGCATTGCCGAGGCCGATCCACAGGTCGGGATCCTCGGGATGGGCGCGGATCGCTGAGCGGATGACGTCGACCGCGCCTTTCGTGTCCCCCGTGCGCTGCAACCCGTCGGCGACGTTGAGCCAGCGCCAGGCGGTGTCGAAGCGGCCGAGTACGTCCTCGCGGGTGCGAGAGAAGTCGGTCTCGCGCACCTGGGCCTTCTCGGCCGCGTTGGCCGGGGCACCGGCGAGGGTCGGCCGCCCCTGCCAGGCATAGCCAGCGATGCCGAACAGCAAAGCCGCGGCGGCGAATTGCAGCGCGGCATTGTCGAGCCTGGCGAGCCGCCAAAGGGCCAGCAGCGCCGCGGAGGCCAGGACGAGGATCATCACCCAGCCCATCAGCGCCTCTTCAGCCGGAAGCGCCCGCGGGCGAGCCACAGGCCGGCGAGCAGCAACACGACCGGCGCCGCCCAGAGCGGCCACGTCAGCGGCTCCAAGGGCGGGCTGTAGCTCACCCATTCGCCATAGCGTTCGATCAGCCAGGCGCGGATCGCCTCGGGTCTCTCCCCGGCCTTGATCCGCTGCCGGACCAGCGAGCGCATGTCGCCGGCGAGGTCGGCGTCGCTGTCCGCGATCGACTGACCCTGGCAGACGAGGCAGCGCAACGTCTCCATCAACGCCTTCGCCTCCGCCTCCTGCCGCGGGTCCTCGAGCTGCGTATTCGCGTAACGCGCGGGCGGGAGGGAGGATTGGGCGAGGGTGGCGGTGGAAACGAGAAGCAGCACCGCGATCGAATGACGCCACGGCCTCATTTCGCCGCCTCCAGCGCCGCGATTATGTCGCCGAGTTCGTTGGGATTGATCGCACCGATATGCTGGAGGCGGATCACGCCTTTCCCATCCACCACGAACGTCTCCGGCACTCCGGACGAGCCGAGAGCGAGCTGGACCTGACTATTCGGGTCGGTGCCGATATGCGCGTAAGGGTCCCGATTGCGTGCGAGGAAGGCGGCGACGTCCTCGCCGCGGTCCCGGATGGCGATTCCGTCGATGGGCACTCCGCGGCGCTTCAGCTCCATCAGCACCGGCGCCTCGGCGATGCAGGGGACGCACCAGCTCGCGAAGACGTTGACCAGGCGCGGCGCGCCTTGTTTTAGGTCCTCCGAGGAAAGCCCCGGATGCTCCGCCACTGCGGGCTTCAGCTCGAAGGCCGGCATCGGCTTTCCGACCAGCTTCGAGTGGATCGCCGGGTCGGGCGGACGCTTCAGTCCGAAGGCGACGACCATCAGGAAGCCTGCGAAGACGGCGAGCGGCGCCCAGAGGATCAGGCGCTTCATTCGCCCTCCTCCGCCCGCCGAGCCCGCCGCTCGCGCCGCACGCGACCGATCAAAGCGAGTAAGCCGCCCACCGCCACCATCGCTCCGCCGAGCCAGATCAGGGTGACGAACGGCTTCCACCACAGCCGAAGCTGCCAGCGCCCCGCCCCGTCGGGCTTGCCCAGCACGGTGTAAAGCTGGCCGTCGAGCCGCGTGGCGATTGCCGCCTCGCTGGTCTCGGTCGGCGGAGCGCTGAACATCCGCGCCTGCGGGCGGAGGACGAACGACCCGCCGCCACGCGACGCGGTTAGCTTGCCCTCAATCGCCGTCCAGTTCGGACCCGCGACCGGATCGACCGACTCGAAGCGGATCGCGTAGGGCCCGACGCTAACCGTCTCCCCAAGCCGCGCCGCCACCAGCCGCTCCTTCGAAAAGGCGCTCTCCGCCGCCATTCCGGCAAGGCTGACCCCAATCCCGAGATGCGAGACCGCCATGCCCCAGATGAACAAGGGCGTGCGCCTCAAATTGCGCTTCCACAGCGGCGCGAGGCTCGCCGCGCCCACCCCGAAGGCGAGCGCCAGCCCGAGCAGCGGCAGCACGCGAATCCCAGGCGCCAGCACGAACACGAGGACCAGCGCTACCGCCATCAGCCCCCCCGGAAGCGCAAGCCGCCGCACCACCTCGAACAACCGGTCCCGCCGCCAGCGCATCAGCGGCCCCGCCGCCATCGCCAGCGCCAGCGCGAGCGCGATCGGCCCCACCACGCTGTTGAAATATGGCGGCCCGATCGAGAGCTTGGTCCCGAACGCCTCGGTGATGAGCGGGTAGATCGTGCCGATGAACACCAAAGCGAGGATCACGCAGAGCAGGAGGTTGTTGAGCACCAGCGCCCCTTCCCTGCTCACCGGCTCGAAGGTCGATCCCTCCTTCACCGTCCCCACCCGCGCCCCGAACAGAATGAGGGCCCCGCCGATATAGAGCGCGAGCAGAATGAGAATGAAGGCGCCCCGACGCGGATCGACCGCGAAGCTGTGCACCGAGGTCAGGATGCCGGAGCGGACCAGGAAGGTCCCGACCATCGACATCGAGAAAGCGACCACGGCGAGCATCACCGTCCAGGCGCGGAGGCCGTCGCGGGTGGCGAGGACGGTGACGGAGTGAAGGAGCGCCGTCGCTGCGAGCCAGGGCATTAGCGAGGCATTCTCGACCGGGTCCCAGAACCACCAGCCGCCCCAGCCGAGCTCATAATAAGCCCAGTAGGAGCCGGCGGTGATCCCGAGGGTGAGCAGGATCCAGGCGGCGAGCACCCAGGGCCGCATCGCCTTGGCGAAGGCGGGGCCGACGTCGCGGGTAATCAGCGCCCCCACCGCGAAGGAGAAGGCGATCGAGATGCCGACATAGCCCAAGTAGAGCGTCGGCGGGTGGAAGGCCAAACCCGGATCCTGAAGCAAGGGATTGAGCCCGTTCCCCTGCGGCGGCGCCGGGTTCAGCCGCGCGAACGGATTGGAAGCGAAGAGCAGGAAGGCATAAAAACCCAGCCCGATCGCCGCCTGCGCCGCAAGCGTCGCGACCAATGTCCGCTCCTTCAGGCTCCGCTCGAACAAAGCGACTGCGGCGCCGGCGATGGCGAGCACCGTCACCCAGAGCAGCATCGACCCTTCGTGATTCCCCCACGTCCCCGCGAATTTGTACAGCAGCGGCTTCTGCGAATGGCTGTTCTCCGCCACTAGCGCCACCGACAGGTCGGTCCGCAAGAACAGCTGGATCAGCGCCAGAAAGGCGGCGCCCACAAGCACCGCCTGAACCACCGCGATCGGCCGCACCGAGGAGGCGAACCCCTCCCCGCCCCGCAACGCCGCCACTCCAAAGCCGAGCTGAAGCAACGACAGCGCCGCCGCCAGCCACAGAGCGGCAAGGCCGAACTCCGCGATCACTTCGCCAAGCTCTCGCTCTTATGCTCGCCCTTCTTCGCGTCGAGGCGGGGCGGCATGTAATTCTCGTCATGCTTGGCGAGGATCTCGCTCGCGGCGAACAGCCCATCCGGCCCGAACGACCCTTCCGCGACCACGCCGCTCCCTTCCTTGAACAGGTCGGGGACGATGCCCTTGTAGCGCACCCGGATCCGGTTCGGGCTCTCGTCGCGGACGGTGAAGGCGATCGTCACCCCGTCCGCCGCCCGCTGCAAAGAGCCCTTCTCGACCATCCCGCCGATCCGAACCGCCCCCTGCGGCACCTGCCCCGCCTTCAGGTCGCCCGGCGCGTAGAAATAGGCCGCCCGATCCTTGAGCCCGGACATGGCGAGCAGCACCGCTCCCACCATCGCGACGAGGGCGAGGATAAGCAAAGCGGCGCGCTGGTCCTTGCGCTTCACTTGTCGCGCCTCAGCGCCTCGGCGTCGCGCTCCGCCCGGCGCATCGCGGCGAAGCTCCACCCGAACAGGCCGGCGACGCTCACGAAAGTGATCCCATAAGCGGCGGCGATGAAGGGGAAGTGGTTCACGCCGCCATCCGCCTCAGCCGCGCCTCGACCTTCTGCCGGGCGAGGGCGCTGCGCATCCGCATCAGCACGATCGCACCGAAAAACAGGCTGAAACCGAGCGCCGAAACGAACAGAGGCCACAGCATCGAGGAATCGATCGACGATCGGGTAAGGCGATCGGCAGGTTCACCGCCCCGACCAGGCCGAAGATCGCGGCGAGGCGCCCCTCCCCACCCCGCTCCCGCTCGGCATCGGCGAGCGCGATCCAGCCGATGTAGAGGAAGAGGAGGACCAGCATCGACGTCATCCGTCCGTCCCATTCCCACCACGTCCCCCAGGTCGGCCGCCCCCACAGCGAGCCGGTGACCAGGCAGAGGAAGGTGAACAAAGCCCCCGGAACCGCCACCGCCCGAGCCGCCACCGCCGCCAGCGGGTGGCGCCAGATTATCTGCATCAGGCTCGCGACGGCGATCCCCGCCCAGCCCGCCATGCCGAGCCAGGCGGCGGGGACGTGGACGTACATGATCCGGACGCTCTCGCCCTGGAGATAGTCCTCGGGGCTCCAGAACAGGCCGGCGCCGAGGCCCAGCGCGATCAGCAGCGCCCCGCCCCAGCCGAGCCAGGCCGTCAGCGGTCGCGCGAGCTTCAGGAAGCGTGCCGGGTTGGCGAAGACGTGCATGCGTGACGCGTCTCTAGCCGAGCCTCGCGGGCGCATAAAGCGCTAGCGTGTCCGCACCCTTGCCTTTTCCCGGCGGCAGCAGGCCCAGCGATGCAGTCGGAAACAGCCGAAATCGAGCTTCCAAGCGCCATAACGGTAGCAATGCTCCTTGGCGGGCACTGTAACCGCCCTTAGCCTCGCCGAATCAGTCATGTTGCGTAGAGTGCTTCTGCAACTCCAAAAATACTGGTTTTCGACATTGGAAGGGGGAACATCATGGCTACCAACGAACCGAGCGTAAATGCCTGGATCTTTCTTTTGGAGGACGAGCCCCAAGGAGCCTTCTACAAGACTCCCGGCAGCAGCTATCAGACGCTGATCGACTATGGCATCTACAATTACACCGATATGGTCAGCATCTGCTGGGTAAGCACCGTGCCGACCGGCCCCGCCACCGTTCCTTCGGGCGACGGCTCCACCCACACGATCCAGCTCCAGCAGAACGCCCACAAAGACGGCACGCCCAACCAGGATTATATGGACTGGCTGATCCAGGACGCCCGCAACACCAATCCCGGCATCAAGCTTCTCGTCTGCCTCGGCTATGGCGACGACGAGCTCACCCAGATCTTTTCGAGCGACAGTTCGCAATGGCAGCAGCAGGCGGACGCTTATGCGAGCAACGTCGTCGCCTATCTAGACCATTACGATCTGGACGGCTTCGACGTAGATTGGGAATACCCGCTCTGCGGCAACGGAACGCCGCAGCAGTTCGCGCTCGTCTTCCGGGCGATCCGGGCCGCCATGAACGGCCGGAGCCGGCAGTCCTACATCACTCTGTCCCCGGCCTCCGTCGGAACGCTGGACGCGGCCACGATCAACGACGTCTTCGATTTCGTCAGCCTGCAACTCTATTCCGGCTTCACCGACCCGCAGGACTATATCAACGCCGGAATCTCACAGAGCCTCCTCGCTTATGGAGCGAAGTTCGAATCGGCGGGCAATGGCGATCCCTGCCCCTATCAGGACGCCCGCGGCGCCTATGCCGGCTTCACCTCCGGCGGTTACACGGTCGCGACCCAGTGGCGGCTGAACTCCGGCAATTTCCAGTTCGAGCAGGCCCAGCAGATGATCCTCCATCAGCTGATCCAGGGCGTCTCCGGCCCCGGCTTCGACGACACGCCCACTATCGGCGCCGCCGGCAACCCGCTCATTTCCCAGCTCGTCGTCCGTTCCGGCGAAGTGCTGGATGCGCTCCAGGCGACCAACACGGGATGCTATGAGGGCTGCGGCCAGCCGCTGCTCTACGCACTGCCGCAGCACGGAGGAAACGGCGGCCAGCCGAGCACCGTAGCCATCGCGGCGGGCGACTCGATAGCGGAAGTCTCCGGCTTCACCGGCACCTGGTTCGGCTGGCAGTGCGTGCTCCAGCTCACCGTCACCACCCGCAATGGCCAGGTGTTCGGCCCGTTCGGCACGATGAACAACGCCTCGTTCCAGACACCGTTCAGCTATTCGGCGCCGGCCGGGCAGTCGATCCTGGCTTTCTCCGGCTCGACCGTCGAAGTTCCGCAGTCCGGCGGCGGCAGCAGCTTCATCATCGCCAGCCTGACGCCCTCCTTCGGCTAGCGCATCCCGGGCCCCCGCTTGCCTTTCCGGGCCTGCGGGGGCCAAAGCGGGCGCGCTCATGCCGTCCGACCGCCCCCAGCAGAACCAGCTCGCCGGAATCCTGCTGCGCGTCGGCGCGGCGAGCTGCTTTGCCCTGATGGCGGCGATGATCAAGCTCGGCTTCGCGGCCGGAGCGAACACGACGGAGCTGGTCTTCTACCGCTTCGCCTTTGGCCTGCCGCCGCTGCTCGTCTGGATCGGCTGGAGCCGCGCGTTCGGCGCCTGGCGCACCGCGCGGCCCCTCGCCCATCTCTGGCGCGCCTTCACCGGCCTCGCGACGATGATGCTCGCCTTCACCGCTTTGTCCTATCTGCCGCTCGCCGAATCGACGACGATCGGCTTTGCAGCGCCCTTGTTCGCGGTGATCCTGTCGGCTTTGGTGCTGAAGGAGCGGGTCGGGGTCCACCGCTGGAGCGCGGTCGCCCTGGGCTTCGTCGGCGTCATGGTGGTGATGCGGCCGGAGGGGAGCCATCTCCCGCGCTCGGTCTCGCCTTCGCTTTGATCGCCGCTTTCGGGGTCGGGGTCACCACCATCACCATCCGCCAGATCGGGCGCACCGAGGGGACGCAGACGACGGTGCTCTGGTTCAGCCTGCTCTCGATCCTCGCCACGGGCCTGCTGATGCCCTTTTACGGCCAGGCCCACCCGGCCCATGTCTGGCTGATCCTGGTCGCGCTCGGAATCTTCGGCGGAACCGCCCAGATCCTCCTCACCGCATCGCTCCGCTACGCAGCCGTCTCGGTCGTGGTCCCCTTCGACTACGTCCAATTGCTCTGGGCGGTCCTGCTCGGCTGGCTGCTGTTCGCCCAGCGCCCGGTGCCGACCACCTGGATCGGCGGCGCCGCGATCATCGCCGGCGGCCTCTACACCCTGTACCGGGAACACAAACTCGGAAGGGAGAAGGCGCGGACGGCGCCGCTGCTTTAGCCGCGCCCGATCAGCCGCATCGCCATCGAATCGGCGACTTCGGCGGGGTTGCGGCCGGTGGCGGCGCTTTCGGCCCAGATCTGCTCGAGCCGGACCGGGATCTGCTCGATGCGGGCCTTGACCCCGGCGGCGTCGGCGTCGCGGAGATATTCGGAGCTGACGTTGATGATCCCGCCGGCGTTGATCACATAATCGGGCGCGTAGAGGATTCCGCGCTCGTGGATGCGCTGTCCGTCGCCGGGCGCGGCGAGCTGGTTGTTCGCTCCGCCCGCAACCACCGGAACGTTGAGCGCCGCGATCGCCTCCGCAGTGAGGATCGCGCCGAGAGCGTTCGGGCTCAGCACGTCCGCCGCGAGTGTCATGATCTCATCCGGAGCGACGACCGTGCCGTCCACTTCCGCGGCGAGCTTGTCCGCCCGCGCCCGGTCGATGTCGGTGAGGCTGATCCGGGCGCCCTCTTCCGCCGCCCGCCGAGCCACTCCGCCGGCGACGCTGCCCGCGCCCTGAATGGCGAGGTGGAGGCCGTTCAAGCTCTCCTTGCCGAGCGCCCGCTTCACCGCCGCCTTGATGCCGAGGAACACGCCGTAGCTGGTGTGCGGGCCGGGATCGCCGCCGACCTCGCCCTCGCCGACCGGGAGGCCCGCGACGAACTTCGTCTGCTTCGACACCGCCGACAGGTCCGCGACGGTCACGCCGACATCCTCGGCCGTCACATAGGCGCCGCACAGCCGCTCGACCGCGCGGCCGTAGGCGGCCAGCATCTCCGGAGTCTTGGTCCGCACATCGTCGGCCAGGATCACCGCCTTGCCGCCGCCCAGAGGAAGGCCCGCCATCGCATTCTTGAAGCTCATGCCCCGTGACAGGCGAAGCGCGTCGCGCACCGCCTCGCCGGGATCGGCATAATGCCAGAAGCGCACCCCGCCCGCGCCGGGCCCGAGATGAGTGGAATGGACGGCAATCACGACCTTGAGGCCGGTCTCTCGGTCCGTGACGAAGTGGACGATCTCATGATCGTCGAAGTCGGGATATTCCCAGGGGGATTGCATGCGATCGCCTTTGAAACTGTAAAGCGCGCATGGGGCGATCGACGGGGCTTGAACCCGCGACCCCCGGTACCACAAACCGGTGCTCTGACCAACTGAGCTACGATCGCCATGCGCGCTGACGTGCGGCGCGCACATAAGGGCGGCCCCCCGCAAGCGTCAAGGAAAGTCTAGGGGTCCAAGGCCGAGCCTGTCGCGCCTGATCCAGCGGCCGAGCATCAGCGCCGACACCACTGCAAGGCCGGTGGCGAGGCCGACCCATATCCCGACGCCGTCCCAGTGGAGCCCGAAGGCGAGCCCGACCGCGGTCAACAGTCCGATCACCCAATAGCCCAACGCGGCATAGGCCATCGGCACCTTGGTGTCGTGCAAGCCCCGAAGCATCCCCGCCCCCACCGATTGCGCCCCGTCGAACACCTGGAACAGCGCCGCGACGAACAGGAAGGAGACGGCGAGCGAGATGACGTGAGTGTTGGCGGGGTCGGCGGGGTCGAGGAAGAGGGTGACCAGCCGGTGCGGCATTGCGAGCATCACCAGCGCCATCAGCGCCATGAAGGAGACTCCGAGCGTGAAGGCGGTCCATCCCGCCCGGGCGATCCCCTCCCGGTCCCGCCGCCCGTAAGCCAGGCCGACGCGGACCGTCACCGCCTGGCTGAGGCCGAGCGGCACCATGAAGGTGAAGGCGGCGATCTGAAGCGCCACCGCATGGGCCGCGATCGACGCAGCGCCGATCAGCCCCATCAGGAACACGGCCGTGTTGAAGATGGTGATCTCCAGCGCCAGCGTGACAGCGATCGGCAAGCCCAGCCGCCACACCTGCCGGAACCGCTCCCAATCCGCCCGCCAGAAGCGCCCGAACAGCCGGTAGCGGCGGAAGCGCGGGTGGACGCTCACCACCAGAGCCATCGCGACGAACATAAAGCTGTTCGCGGCCGTGCTTCCGATCCCCGCCCCCATCAGCCCGAGCGCCGGAAATCCCAATTTGCCGAAGATCAGGCTGTAGTTCAGCACCGCGTTGAACAGCACCCCGGCCGCCGCCACCACCAGCGACCAGACCGGCTTCTCCAGCGCCGACACGAAGCTCCTCAGCACCAGATACCAGAGCGCCGGAAGCATCCCCCACATCAGCGCCCGGACGAAGCGCTCGGCCCCTGCCGCCAGCACCGGGTCTTGGCCGATGGCGAGGAGGATCGGCTTCGTGTGCCACAGCACGAGCCAGACCGGCACCACCATCGCCGCCGCCGACCACATCGCCTGCCGGACGGTCCGGCGGACGTCGCGGACGCTGTGCCGCCGCGCGCCGAGCTCCCGCGCCATCATCGGCGCCGAGGCCATGACGAGGCCCATGCCGAAGATCAGGAAGGCGTAATAGACATTGATCCCAAGCGTCCCCGCCGCAAGCACCGCCGATCCGGCCCAGCCGAGCAGAAGCACGTCGGTCGACTGGATCAGCGACTGGGTGAGATTGGTCAGCACCAGAGGCCAGGCAAGCCCCACCGTCGCACGAAGCTCGTCGCGCCAAAGGCGTGCGTCGGGATGGCTCCTCTGAAGCATCCGCCGCCCCTAGCGCGCCCGGGCAGCAGACACCATCTCGCGCCTCATGATCCCATTCTCCATCCTCGATCTCGCCCCGATCGCCCAGGGCAGCGATGCCGGCCGCGCTCTCCGTAACGCCCTCGACCTCGCCCGCCTCGGCGAGCGGCTCGGCTACAACCGCTTCTGGATGGCGGAGCATCATTCGATGGCCGGGATCGCCAGCGCGGCGACCGCCGTCGCCCTCGCTTATGTCGGCGCCGGCACGTCGAACATTCGCATCGGCGCCGGCGGGGTGATGCTCCCCAACCACGCGCCGCTGACCATCGCCGAGCAGTTCGGCACTCTCGAGGCGCTGTTCCCCGGCCGCGTCGACCTGGGCCTCGGCCGCGCCCCCGGCACCGACCGCGCTGCCGCGCAGGCGCTCCGCCGAACCCTCGCCTCGGACGAGAACGACTTCCCGCGCGACGTGCTCGAGCTCCAGGACTATCTCGGCGACGCGGTACCCGGCCGCCACGTCCGCGCCATCCCCGGCGAGGGATCGAAGGTGCCGCTCTGGATCCTCGGCTCCAGCCTGTTCGGCGCCCAGCTCGCGGCGATGCTCGGCCTCCCTTACGCCTTCGCCTCCCATTTCGCGCCGGGCCTGATGATGGAGGCGATCGCCCTCTACCGCGACCGCTTCCAGCCCTCGGCCCAGCTCGATCGCCCCTATGTCATGCTCGGCTACAACGCCTTCGCCGCCGACAGCCAGGACGAAGCCGAGCTCCTCGCCACCTCGCTGATGCAGGCCTTCGTCAACCTGCGCACCGGCAACCCCGGCCAACTCCCCCCGCCGCAGCCAGGCTATCTCGAAAGCCTGCCCCCCTCCGGCGCCGCAATGCTGGAGCAAGTCCTCTCCTGCTCCGCGATCGGCACGGGCCAAGTCGTCCGCGACCGCATTCAGGCCTTCGTCGACCGAACCGGCGCCGACGAACTGATGATCACCTCGCAGATCTTCGACCCGAAGGCGCGGCTGAGGTCCTACGAGATCGTAGCGGAGGCGGTGGAGCAGTAGAAGCCGTCATGCCGGACTTGATCCGGCATCCATGAACACGGTTCGAGTCCAGTCCGCACAAACCTGTGTTCATGGACTCCGGGTCCAGCCCGGAGTGACGATGTAGTGGCAATGGCCGCCTAGCCCTCCCGAGCGTCGAGCGCCTTCACCAGCCGCTTCGGCGCCTGGGCGCGGTAGCTTTC
>VBAE01000073.1 GCA_005882415.1 Alphaproteobacteria bacterium
TGGCGGTGCGCCGCCCGGTGGTATTTGGAGGTGGGCTCCATCACCACCCGCTCGATTGCGTGCCGCCCCAGGCAGCGCAGCAGCCGCCGCCAGCCGCCGGCGTCGTTCATCACGCTGAACTGCTCGCCGAGCGGATGGAGATAGACGTCGAGACGCTCTTTACACACGTCGATGCCGACATAGACTGCCGCCATCGCATCTTCGGTTATGACCTTGCCTTGCATGCGGGACCTAGCTCCCCTTCATCTGTTCAGGCCGAACGCGAGAAGGACGGGCGGATCCAGCTCCACCTCGGATCCGACCCAGGGGTACACGATCCCGCCCGTCCGACCGCCGGGGGTGGCCACCCCCGGCGGTCGCCCAATCATCCACGCGATCGGGCCGCAGGCAATATGCAAGGGGTGACCAGGCGGAGAGGCCGAGTTAGGTCACCCCTCCACCAGCTTCGCTGGTCCCCCTCCCCGCCGCTTCGCGTCAGGGAGGCAACTTTCTCCTCTGGAAATGGATGGGGGAAATCGGTTATTGGCGGCGGGACACCCCGGGGAGCGGTACACTTGGACTACCAACGCGTTTTCGCGCAGGCGATCGAGCGGCTGCATGCCGAAGGGCGCTATCGCGTCTTCATCGATATCCTGCGCAACAAGGGCGCCTACCCCAATGCGCGCTGCTTCGCCGGCCATAACGGCCCGAAGCCGATCACGGTGTGGTGCTCGAACGACTATCTGGCGATGGGCCAGCATGAGACCGTGGTCGAGGCGATGGAAGAGGCGCTGCACGATTGCGGCGCGGGCTCCGGCGGCACCCGCAATATCGGCGGCAATACGCATTATCATATCGAGCTGGAGGCCGAGCTTGCCGACCTGCACGGCAAGGAAGGCG
>VBAE01000074.1:0-1563 GCA_005882415.1 Alphaproteobacteria bacterium
GCTTTGCTGGCCGAGGCGGACCCGGAAGCGCCGAAGCTGATCGCCTTCGAGAGCGTCTATTCGATGGACGGCGACGTCGCCCCGATCGCGGACATCTGCGACCTCGCCGACAAGTATAATGCGCTGACCTATCTCGACGAGGTCCACGCCGTCGGCATGTACGGCCCGCGCGGCGGCGGCATTTCGGAGCGCGACGAGGTCGCCCATAGGCTGACCGTGATCGAAGGCACGCTCGGCAAGGCGTTCGGCGTCATGGGCGGCTATATCGCGGCCGAGAAGAATATCGTCGATGTGGTGCGGAGCTACGCGCCGGGCTTCATCTTCACGACTTCGCTGTCGCCGGTGCTGGTCGCCGGGGCGCTGGCGAGCGTCCGCCATTTGAAGGCGTCGAGCTTGGAGCGCGAGGCCCAGCAGGCGGGCGCGGCGCGTTTGAAAGCGCTGTTCGCCGATGTGGGCCTGCCCGTGATGCCGTCCACCACCCACATCGTCCCGCTGATGGTCGGCGATCCGCTGAAGGCGAAGCGGATCAGCGACATCCTGCTCGCCGAATACGGCATCTACGTCCAGCCGATCAATTTCCCCACCGTGCCGCGCGGCACGGAACGCCTCCGCTTCACCCCCGGTCCGAGGCACAGCGACGCGATGATGGTCGAGCTGACCAAGGCTTTGGTCGAGATCTGGGACCGGCTGGAAATGCGCCAGGCGGCGTAAGGCTTCCCCGCCGGGCGCGCTGAGAACCGGACCCTGGCTCAGGGTGATGGCCTGCGATGACTCTGTTGGGGGGAGAAAGACCATGTTCAAAACGGCAAGCTTCGGCGGCGGCGGCGGTGCGGCGTTCGACGACGGCCAGGGCGCCTCGCCGCCCGTGGCGGTGCTGGGCCTCAATGTACGCTCCGGCAGCTTCGTGGATCAATTGGGGGCCAGCTACCGCCTGGCGGACGGCGGCGGCGCCAGCCCCACGCACGGCGGCGGTGGCGGCGCCCCAGCCTCGATCGAGCTCCTGCCCAATGAGAAGATCATCGGCGTGGAAGGCAGGAGCGGCATCTATATCGACCAGATCTCCTTCCTTACTGCCGTCGTGTACGGCGGCGGGGACCCGCCTTTGCTCCGAACGCAGGGGCCGTTTGGCGGCGGCGGCGGAAGCCCGTTCAAGATCTGGGGCGAGGTCGTGGCGTTCCACGGCCGGAGCGGAAGCTTCGTCGACTCGCTCGGCTTCTATCTCGGCACCGCGACCGAGGGGCCGTTCGGAGGCCCGGGCGGCGGCGCCTTCCAGGACCCGGGGCCGGTGCCCGAGCTCAGCCGAATCCTCCACATCACGGTCCGCTCGGGAAGCCTGATCGACTCGATCTCGACCACCTATCTGCTCCCCGACGGAAGCAGCCAGACCTGCACCCATGGCGGCGGTGGGGGAAGCGCCACCGAGATCGAGTTCCACCCGGGCGAGCGGATCATCGCCGTCATCGGCCGGTCCGGCACCTATCTCGACAGCATCGCCTTCCTGACCGAGGACCCGCAGGGCGTCCGCCGCACCTATGGGCCGTTCGGCGGCACCGGCGGCACCCA
>VBAE01000074.1:1584-4218 GCA_005882415.1 Alphaproteobacteria bacterium
GACGGAGCAATCCATGGGCCTCGGAGGCCGTACTGGATTGCTTCGCTTCGCTCGCAATGACGGAGCGCTGGACAAACTCTGGTGGCGAATCTCGCCGTCCTCCACTAGGGATGCGGTTCGCCAGTCATGGAGTCCGCGCACGTGGCCGATCGAATCGCCATCGTTTCCGATCACGCAGCTTTCGAGACGAAGCATGCGCTGGCCGAGTGGCGGGCGGGGCTCGGGCATGACGTGCTCGATCTCGGCACCGCGTCGACCGACAGCGTCGATTATCCCGATTACGGTTACCGGATGGCTGCGGCGATCGAGGCTGGGGATGCGGCGCGGGGGATTGCCTTGTGCGGGTCGGGGATCGGGATTTCGATCGCGGTCAACCGCAGCCCGGCCTGCCGGTGTGCATTGGTCTCCGAAGGGCTGTCGGCGCGGCTGGCGCGGGAGCATAATGATGCGAACGTGCTTGCGCTGGGGGCCCGGCTGATCGGGATCGAGGCGGCGCGCGATTGCGTCGAGCAGTTCTTGAAGACGCCCTTCGGCGGCGGCCGGCACCAGCGCCGGGTCGACAAGCTTTCCAACCCCTCTTTCGTCCAGGAGCCCGCATGAGCACGCGCCACGATTCGGCAGCCAACGACCTTTCCGGCGTCCAGCACGAAGGCTTCTTCACCGAGCGGCTGCGCACCGCCGACAGCGCCGTTGCCGAGGCGATCGCGGCTGAGCTCGACCGGGAGCAGAACCAGATCGAGCTGATCGCATCCGAGAATATCGTCTCGCGGGCGGTGCTGGAGGCGCAGGGCTCGGTGCTGACCAACAAATATGCCGAGGGCTATCCGGGGCGGCGTTACTATCAGGGCTGCGCGCCTTCGGACGCGGTCGAGACTCTGGCGATCGAGCGGGCGAAGAAGCTGTTCGGCTGCGGCTTCGCCAACGTCCAGCCGCATTCGGGCGCGCAGGCGAACGGGGCGGTGATGCTGGCTTTGGCCAAGCCGGGCGATACGATCCTCGGAATGTCGCTCGATGCGGGCGGCCACCTCACCCACGGCGCCAAGCCGGCGCTGTCGGGCAAATGGTTCAACGCGGTGCAGTACGGCGTCCGGCGGGACGACGACCTCATCGATTTCGACCAGGTCGAGGCGCTCGCCAAAGAGCATAAGCCGCGGCTGATCATCGCCGGCGGGTCGGCTTATCCGCGCCACATCGATTTCGCCCGCTTCCGCGCGATCGCGGACGAGGTGGGCGCCATCTTCATGGTCGACATGGCGCATTTCGCGGGCCTGGTCGCGGCGGGCGAGCACCCCTCCCCCTTCGGCCACGCCCATGTCGTCACAACCACCACCCACAAGACCCTCCGGGGCCCGCGCGGCGGGATGGTGCTGACCGACGACGAGGACATCGCCAAGAAGATCAACTCGGCGGTGTTCCCGGGCCTTCAGGGCGGGCCGCTGATGCACGTCATCGCCGCCAAGGCGGTGGCGTTCGGGGAGGCTCTGGAGCCGGGCTTCAAGAGCTATGCGCGGGCGGTGATCGCCAATGCCAAGGCGCTCGCCGGGCGGCTGAAGGAGCGCGGGGCGGATTTGGTCGCGGGTGGAACCGACACCCATCTGGCCCTGGTCGATCTTCGGCCGCTCGGGATTACCGGGCGCGATGCGGACGAGGCGCTGGAGCGCTCAGCGATCACCTGCAACAAGAACGGAATTCCCTTCGACCCGCTGCCGCCGGTCAAGACCAGCGGCATCCGCGTCGGCTCTCCGGCGGGGACGACGCGGGGCTTCGGAGTGGCCGAGTTCCGGGACATCGCCGACATGGTGGCGGACGTGCTCGAAGGGCTTCGCGACAATGGCGAAGAGGGCAATGCGGGGGTCGAGGCGGACGTGAAGGGCCGGGTTCGGGCCTTGTGTGCCCGCTTCCCGATCTATCAGGACCAGTAATTGCGCTGCCCCTTCTGTGCCCACGAGAACAGCCAGGTCAAAGACAGCCGCCCGACCGACGACGGCGCCTCGATCCGGCGGCGGCGGCAGTGCGAGGATTGCGGGGCGCGGTTCACGACCTTCGAGCGGGTGCAGCTTCGCGAGCTGACCGTGGTCAAGTCGGCGGGGCGGCGCGAGCCGTTCGACCGGGTGAAGCTCGAACGCTCGATCGCCATCGCCTGTCGAAAGCGGCCGGTGCCCCCGGAGCGGCTCGAAAAGCTCATCTCCTCGATCCAGCGCCAGGTCGAGACCAGCGGCGAGAGCGAAATCCCCTCCGCCCGGATCGGCGGAATGGTGATGGACGCGCTGAAGGCGGTGGATTCGGTGGCGTATATCCGGTTCGCGAGCGTGTATAAGGACTTCCGCGAGGCCCGGGATTTCGAGGAGTTTGCGGGGAGCGTGGGGGAGAGCGAGGGCGACCCCGATTGACACCGCAACAGTTCGTGTCGAGCGAAGTCCAGCCATGACCACCGCCCCACCCCCAGCCATTGTCCTCGTCCGCCCGCAGCTCGGGGAGAATATCGGCAAAGCCGCGCGCGCCATGCTCAATTTCGGGCTTACCGACCTTCGCCTCGTTACCCCGCGGGATGGGTGGCCAAACCCGTCCGCCGGCCCCTCCGCCTCGGGCGCTGACATCGTGCTTGAGAAGGCTCGGGTGTTCGACACCGTGGCC
>VBAE01000134.1 GCA_005882415.1 Alphaproteobacteria bacterium
GATCGTGCCGCACTGGGAGAGCACGCCCTCGGCAAGGTCGGACGGGCGCTGGGTGATGAGGCCGAGGGAGACGCCGTATTTACGACCCTCCTTGGCGATCCGCTCGAGCACTTTCCTGACCGCCTGGCCGTTGCCGGTCTTGTCCGACGGGACGTAGCGGTGCGCCTCCTCGCAGACCAGGAGGACCGGCCGGGGGACTTCGTTCCTCGACCAGATCGCATAGTCGAACACCAGGCGCGAGAGCACCGCGACGACCACGGAGACGATGTCGGTGGGCACGCCCGAGACGTCGATGATCGAGATCGGCTTGCCCTTGGCGGGGAGGCGGAAGATCTTGGCGATGAAGTTCGCCATCGAGTCCGCCACCAGCATTCCTGAGAACATGAAGTGGTAGCGGGGGTCGGCCTTCAGCTCGTCGATCTTGGTCTTGAGGCGCATGAAGGGGGCGGTGTCGGTCGCCTTGTTGAGCATGCCCATCTCGCTGGTGATCGCGCTTGCGAGATCGGAGAGGGCGTAGGGGATGGGCGAATCGACGGTGAGCTTGGTCAGCCCTTCCGCGGCGCGATTCTTGGCGCGCGCGGCGAGCAGGCATTTGGCGAGGATGTCCTGATCGCGCTGGCGTTCCGCGCCGGAGGAGGTGACGAACACCTCGCAATGCTCCTCGAAGTTCATCAGCCAATAGGGCATTGCGAGATTGTCGACGTTGAACAGCTCGCCATTGCTCTTGAACGCGGCCGAATATTCGCCGTGCGGATCGATCATGACGATGTGGCCGTCGGGGGCCAGGTCGCAGATCCGGTGCATGATGAGTGCGGCGGAGGTCGACTTGCCGGTGCCGGTCGATCCCAGGAGCGCGAAATGCTTGCCGAGCAGGGCGTCGACATAGAGCGCGCCGCGCACGTCCTTGGTCGGGTAGACGGTGCCGATCTCGATATGCGCGCGCTCGTCGGCGGCGAACATCTGCTTCATGTCGTCGCCCGAGACCGGGAAGACCCGGCCGCCCGGGATCGGGTAGGAGGTGATGCCGCGCTTGAAGTTTATCAGGCGGCCGGTCTGCTCATGCTCCTCGCCTTCGCCGAGGAAGTCGATCTCGGCGATCACCATGCCGCCCTCGGCGCCTTCGGAGCGGAGGTTGCGGACGTTGGCGAGGAGCCAGCGCTTGCCCGACTCGAGCTTCACATGGCCGCCGACCTGGCCGGAAAGGGCGATGCTCGGGTCCGGATCGCTGCCGATTTCGCGCAACCGGGTGCCGTCGAGCTCGATCCGGGCGCCGCCGCCGCCGATCTCGAGCACCCGGCCGATCGGGACCAGCTGCGGAACCACGATCTGGCGCGGGCGGATGGTCGGAACGAACTCTTCGGAACGGCCGTCGGACGGCGTGAAGGTCTCGAGCGGAATCATGTCGGTCATAAGTGAGGCTGTTCCCCGGCTCTTGTCGGGGGAGACCTCTAGCCAAAAACGGTAAACAACTGCTTTTCGAATGGGTTTGGTGGCGTCACCCGCGCCGGAAGATGGCGCTCGCCCCCCAGCCGAGCAGCAAAGAGAGGGCGACGGAGACGAGGCCGTAGACCAGGGACCAGCGGTCAGCGGCCCAGGCGACGAAGCGTTCGAAGCCGGTCTTTTCGATGCGGATGTCGCGGACGGCGCCGGCGATCACCTTGCCGTCCTGGATGAGGAAGGTCTCGGCGGTGTAATTGCCGACCGGCACCTGGGCCGGGATCGTGAGCCGGGCGCGGTAGAGGACGCCTTCCGTAATTGTGACGCCTTTCGGATCTTCGAAATAGGCCTGCTGGCGGCGGCGCATGTCGATCAGGCCCGCCTCGAACCGCCGTTGCACCTCGGGGGCGTTGCCGGTGCCGGGGGAGAGCTGGAGATTTTGGAGGCCGAGCTCGTAGATGGCGGCGGTGCGCTCGTCGATCAGCTTCGAGAGGGGCTTCGAAGAGGCGACCGCGTAGAAGGCCGGGGCGGAGCGGAAGCGGGCACTCTCGACGTTCATCCAGATGCCGGCGACCTTCTGCTTCTCGCGGACGACGAGCGGCTCGGTCGGCCCGCGCACCACCACCGCCACCTGGGTATTGGCGTCGGGCGCTCGGCCGCCGGGATAGAGGATGGCGCCGAACAGGAGGAGTTCGGCGCCGGTGAAGCTGTAGCGGATCTCGATGCTGTTCTGCGAAACGTCCGGCACGAGCCTCGGTTTTGCGGCCCCCGCTAGTGCCGGGAGGGCGAGGAGGAGCGCGAGGATGCGGAGCGCGTCCTTCAAAGCAGCTGCACCGTGTAGATTTCCTCGGGGCGCCAACCGAGGCCGATCGCCATGCGGAGCGCGACGGCAAGGATGATGATGGCGAGGAACATGCGCAGAAGCTCCGGCTTCGCCTTCTGGGCGAAGCGGGCGCCGAACTGGGCTCCGATCACCGAGCCGAGGAGAAGGAGCCCCGCGAGGACGATGTCGACGCTCTTTGTGGTGGTGGCGTGGATGATGGTGGTTGCGGCGGTCACCGCCAGAATCTGGAGCAGCGAGGTGCCGACCACCACCTGGGCGGACATGCCGAGCAAGTAGATCATCGCCGGCACCATGATGAAGCCGCCGCCGACGCCGAGCAGCACGGTCAGCATGCCGGCGCCGAGCCCGAGCAGGAACGGCGCGAGCGGCGAGATGTAGAGGCCCGACTGGTAGAAGCGCCAGCGCATGGGCAGGACCGCGATCAACGGGTTGTGGCGGCGCGGCGCCTTCTTGCCCTCGCGCGCCTTGAAGATGCCCAGCGCAGTGCCGGATTCCTTGCCCATGAGGACGCCGATCGTGCCGAGCAGGACCACGTACAAAAGGGCGATGACGGTATCGATCTGGCCGCTTTCCTGGAGGATCCGGAACAGGAAGCCGCCGACCAGCGCGCCGACCAGGCCGCCGACGATGATCACCGCGCCCATCCGGTAATCGACGCCGCGGCGACGGCGGTGGGCGAGGACCCCGGAGACGCTGGTGCCGGTGATCTGGGTGGTGGCGGAGGCGACCGCGACGGCGGGGGGGATGCCGTAGAAAATGAGGATCGGCGTGGTCAGGAAGCCGCCGCCGACCCCGATCATCCCGGTCAGCAGCCCGACGACGCCGCCAAGGGCGACGATCACCAGCGCATTGACCGACAGGCCGGCAATGGGGAGGTAGATGTCCACGGCGTCGGACCCTAGCGAGTGGGCAGGCGGGGCGGAAGGAGGAAGCGATGCGTTTCGAAGGTCGGATTGTGTGGGTGACGGGCGCTTCCTCGGGGATCGGCGAGGCCCTCGCCGCCGCCTTCGCAGCGGAAGGCGCGAGACTGGTGCTGTCGGGGCGGCGGCGGGAGGCGCTGGAGGCGGTGGCCGGGCGGATCGGCGGCGAGGCGCTGGTGCTGCCGTTCGAGGCGACCGACTGGGGTGCATTGGCGGGGGCGGTGGAGCAGGCGTGGGGCTGGCGCGGCGGGGTCGACATACTCGTCAACAATGCCGGGGTGAGCCAGCGCAGCCTCGCGGTCGACACCGCGCCCGAGGTGTACCGGACGCTGATCGAGGTCGATTTGCTGGCGCCGATCTGGCTGACCCAGCTCCTGCTTCCACACATGGTCGAGCGGCGGCGCGGGCATATCGTCGCGATCAGCTCGGTCGCAGGGCGGGTCGGCCCGGTCCTGCGCACCGGCTATGCCGCCGCCAAGCACGGCCTGATCGGCTATTGCGACGCGCTCCGGGCCGAAGTGGACGCGGCCTATGGGATCAAGGTGACGACGGTGCTTCCGGGCTCGGTCCGCACCTCGGTCGCGGCCAATGCGCTGCAGGCGGACGGAAGCGCGCGGGGGGCGTCGGACGCGAATATCGAGGCTGGGATGGACCCGGCGGAATGCGCGCGGCGGGTGGTGGATGCGGTTGCCGCTGGGACTCGGGAGCTGATCGTGGCGGAAGGGGCCGAAGCTTTTGCGGCTGGGTTGCGGTTCCAGGATCCGGAGAAGCTGTTCGATTTGCTCTCAGGCGAGGGCGTGCGGCTGGCTAGGGCGAGGGAGGAAGCGGGCGGCGCCGGGTTTCGGCCTGAGCCGATGAAGCTGGATTAGGTTTAGCTGCCTCCCCATCGATAGATGGGGAGGGGGACCAGCGGAGCTGGTGGAGGGGTGACAAGGCTCTGACTCCGAGTTCGGTCACCCCTCCACCACCTTCGGTGGTCCCCCTCCCCCCGAGCTCCGCTCGCGGGGAGGCAGGTTAGCGCGGGCTCTCTACGCACCAGATCAGGTTGGCGTCGCGGTCCGTCAGGCAGAAGGCTTTGAGGCCGCCCCAGAGGTCGTCGCGGGGCTTGGTGAGGGAGGGCCAGATGGCGCGCCAGTTCATTCTCGTGTTGGCGAAAATAGCGTACCAGGAATCGACGTCGGCGACGCGGATGACGCAGATGTGGCCGCAGGTGAGGTGCTCGGGCTGCGTATAGTCGACGGAGGAGAGGGTGAAGTCGATTTCGACGTCCTCCCGGCGGAGGCGGAGCCAGCGTTCGTCGTCGCCCGGCACCGGCTCGAAGCCGAAATAGCGGTAGAATTTGGCGGTGCGCTCAAGGTCTGCGCTCGGCAGGACTGGGACGGCGTAATCGGGCAAGGTCAGAGCGAGGGCTTGGCGGGCTTGGTCGCCGCCTGCGCCATGCGGGACGTGCCGGGGGCGACGGAGAGGAGGCTGCGCAGCTTGCTCCGGAAGGCGGCGAGGTCGGGGCCGGCGAGCTGGGCGCGGGTGACGAAGCGGACCGTGGCCGGGTTCACCGGAACGCCGTTCTTGTAGAGCTCGTAATGGAGGTGCGGGCCGGTCGAGAGGCCGGTCGAGCCGACATAGCCGATCACCTGGCCCTGGCGGACCATGGCGCCGGGCCGGGCGACGATCCGGCTCATATGCGAATAGCTGGTCTGGAGGCCGCTGCCATGGTCGAGCCGGACCTGGTTGCCATAGCCGCCGGCCCAGCCGGCGCGGGCGACCCGGCCGTCGGTGGCGGCGAGGATCGGGGTGCCGTAGCCGGCGCGGAAATCCATCCCCTTGTGCATCCGCGAGTAACCGAGGATCGGGTGGAAGCGCATTCCGTAATTGGACGAGACGGTGCCGGGGACGGGGCGCTGGAGCATTCCGGTCTGCTTGCCGACGCCCGATGCTTCATACCATTCGGTGCGGCCGTTCGAGCTCCATTGCATCAGCTGGAGGTCCTTCGAGCCCATCCGGTCGAGGCCGGCATAGAGCAACCGTCCGGTCTCGGTCTCGCCCGTGGCGGCGCGGCGCTGCTCGACGACGATGTCGAAGCGGTCGGCGGCGTTGACGTCGGAGATGCCGATCTGGGTCGCGACGGCGCGGATATAGGATTCGACCGCCTTGGCGGGGGCGCCGGCGGCGCGGGCGGAGCGGTAGAGGCTGGAGCCGACGAAGCCCTGGATGCGCAAGGGGGTGTCGTCGACCGCGATCGGCACCGGCTTCAAGGAGAGGGCGCCGTTCACCCGGGCGAGCTCGAGGCGGAGGTCGAAGCGGGCGCGGAAGGCGAGGGAGTCGAGCGGACGGGCGACGAGCTTGTTGGGGCGGCGGCCGAGCTCGATGTCGAGGCTGGTACCGGCGCGGATATCGGAAAGGGGGACGACGGTCGAGACCATGGAGCCGACCCGGGCGGCTTCGGAGGCTGCGACTCCGGCGCGTTCCAGCGCGCGGACGAAGCCGTCGCCGAGGCCGAGGGTTGCGACGAGGTCGACGGTCGGGCGTTCCGGCGCATCCATCAAAGGCTCGACGGCGGCGGTCGGCGCCATCCGGCGGCCGGTGTCGGCGCCCAAAGCGAGCGGGGCGATGGCGAGGGCTTTCGCTTCCTCGACCTGGAGGTCGTCATAGGCTGGGGGCGCGATGCCCGGGACGGCGCCGAAGCTCGGCGCGAAGGACCAGGCGGCATAGCAGAGGACGATGCAGGTGATGAGGCCGCGGAACCACTCGCGCGAGCCGATTCGGACTCCGAGGTCCGCGACCAGGTCGAGGTCGCGCACCCGCGCGCCTTCCGCCTTGCGGCCGAAGCCGCGGGCGATCGCCGGCCGAAGCGGAGCGGCTTCGAAACGCAGCGCCGCAGCGCCGCCGCCCGCCGGCATGTCGTCGAACTGGTACAGGACAGCCCCCTGCGCGCCTTTGCTACACCCCCGCACGCGGGGCATGCCCCTACGTCCAGGAGGCAAGGACTGTGGGGAAACAGGGTTAAAGTAAAGTAAAGCAGCGGCGCGTATCCGCGGACTTGCGGCGGTTCGAGGGGCAGGGCGGGACGAAGCGAGAGCTTCGCACGGAACCTTGATGCGGATCGTTGCACTTCTGAGGCAAAGCAACGATCTAGGGCCGATGAGCGCGTTCGCCCGTTCGCCGCTGACGGCGATCCTTGGGCCCACCAACACGGGAAAGACCCATCTCGCGGTGGAGCGGCTGTGCGGCCATTCCTCGGGCATGATCGGCTTTCCGCTGCGGCTGCTGGCGCGCGAGGTCTACGACCGGGTGGTGAAGCTGAAGGGCGCCAACCAGGTGGCGCTGATCACCGGCGAAGAGAAGATCCTGCCGCGTGACGCGCGCTGGTTCCTGTGCACCGCCGAGAGCATGCCGATGGAGCGCGACTTCGCCTTCGTCGCTCTGGACGAGGCGCAATTGGGCGCCGACCCGGAGCGGGGGCATGTCTTCACCGACCGGATGCTCCACGCAAGAGGGCGGGAGGAGACGATGATTCTCGGCTCCGAAGCGCTTGCGCCGATGGTGCGGGCGCTGCTCCCGAAGGCCGAGATCATCGGCCGGCCGCGCTTCTCGACCCTTTCTTATGCGGGCCCGTCCAAGCTTTCGCGGTTGCCGCCACGGTCGGCCATCGTCGCCTTCTCGGCCGAGCAGGTCTACGCGGTCGCTGAGATGCTGCGCCGGATGCGCGGCGGGGCGGCGGTGGTGATGGGGGCCCTCTCCCCACGCACCCGCAACGCCCAGGTGGCGATGTATCAGGCCGGCGAGGTGGACTATCTGGTCGCGACCGACGCGATCGGCATGGGGCTCAACATGGACGTCACCCATGTGGCGTTCGCGGGGCTCTCCAAGTTCGACGGTCGGCGCCGGCGGCGGCTTACCCCGGCGGAGATGGCGCAGATCGCGGGGCGCGCGGGTCGGCACCAGAAGGACGGGACGTTCGGGGTGCTGACTCTGGACGGCGATCTCTCTGCCGAGTTCCGGCCCGTTTCCGGAGCCTCGACGCTCTCATTCGGTCGCTCGAGCGGCGGCCGGACAGGCAGGGGCTTCGCGCGGCGCCGGAAGCGATCGACCTGGCGGTGCTGAAGCGGCTCGCCGAGGACCCCGAGATCCGCGTGCGGGCGAAGGGCATCGACATGGTGCGGCGGCTGTGGGCGGCGTGCGGCCTGCCCGACTTCCGCAAGACCGGGCCCGAGCACCACGCCAGGCTGGTCGCGCGCATCTTCCTCCATTTGAGCGAGGGCGAGGGGCGGATCCCGCAAGGCTGGTATGCGGCGCAGGTCTCCGCGCTCGACAACGTCCAGGGCGACATCGACACGCTCGCCGACCGGATCGCGGGGGTCAGGACCTGGGCCTATATCGCCCACCGCGCCGACTGGCTGGCCGATCCTGCGGGGATGGCCGAGCGGACGAGGGAGGTAGAGGAGAAGCTTTCGGACGCTCTGCACGAGCGGCTGACCCAGCGCTTCGTCGACCGGCGGACCGCGGTTCTCCTGCGCGACATCGGGCGGAAGGGCGCGGGCGAGTTCCCGGTGGTGGTCGACGCCGAGGGCGAGGTGACGGTCGGGAGCTATTCGATCGGGCGGATGGAAGGCTTCGAATTCCATGTCGACCCGGCCTCGCGCCACGCCGACCGCAAGATGCTGCTCGCCACCGCCGAGCGGCGGCTGGGCGGAGAATATGAGAAGAGGGCGGCGGCGCTTGCGGCGGACAGCGACGACCATTTTACCCTGCGGACCGA
>VBAE01000135.1 GCA_005882415.1 Alphaproteobacteria bacterium
TCGAACGCCGCCGCAACTCCTGCAGCATGGTCAGGCGCCTGGTCAGGGCAGCGATTCCTGCCCGGCGCTGCCCGCTCCTGCCGTTCATGAGCAGGACGGCGAGGTGTCGAGGCGGCAGTACGGTGTCGGCTGGGTCGGTATCGACGAGGTGGATTAGCCCGCGCCGGCGTACAAGAGAGCTGTCGATTGGTTCGGCTTCCTGAAGCGCAGCGACGAACAGATCGTCGGATCGCTCGCAGAGAACGACGTTCCACGGCAGGCGGCAAAGGGTTGCAGCCTCCGCCGCGCTCATTTGGTCGTCGTCCGCCGTCAGCCAAAGCGCAGCGTCCCGGCTATCCAGTTGTGCGATTAGCGGCGCGGGTATTCGGTCGTGATGGCTTTTAGACTTCTCCATGCGAAGATGCTCCACGATCGAGAGGGGCCTGTCTAGTGTCCACTGCGCCCGGCTGTCGGCGCGGCAATCTCGGCTGCCGTCCTTCGTGGTGCCTTTCAGTAACCGGACGCTGAGATGAGAGAAGAAGAAACTTGTTGGCCATCAGCTTCTTTGTCCGGGCGCCGCGTCCTCAGCTTCGCTGCGCACTCCAGCCCCTTCAGCATCGCCGCATTCTCCGATAGGCTCCACCCATGAGGAAGCCGACTTTCGAGGAGTATGTGACGGGCAACGCCGTCGCCGCGGTGTTGGCGTTGCTGCCTTTGGCGAGCCGGGTGCCGGAGGATTATGTCCTCGCCGGCTTCGTTCTGGCGGTCTTGTGGCTGGTGGGGTTCGTGGCCGGTTCCTTCTTTTATGGCTGGAAGGTGGCGGCGGTTATTCCGTTCGGGCTGGCGGTGCTGGCGATCCCCGTGCTGTGGTCGCTCTTCTTCGTCGTCTGCACGGCCGACTCCCGCGCCTGCCTCTGACCGTTGCCGGCTGCGGGGGAGGGGTGCAACGGGAGGCAAGGGGTGGAAAGGGAGGCGAGGGAGAGAGTGAGAATCCGCTGCTCCTTCGTGGTCACTTTTCAGGACCGCACGCCAGGACGAAAGAAGAAGCTTCTTCGCCAATACGTCCTTGTCCGGGCGCCGCGTCCACAGCTTCGCTGCGGACGCTCTGTCGTCCGGGAGGAACGTGCCCCGCACGTCCCTCTGATCCGGCCGATCTCCGACGGCCGCTGGCCGCCTTCGAACATCGAGGAAATGGAAAAGGCCGCCCCTTTCGGGACGGCCTTTGCTCGTGACGTCCACGTTTAACGTGAATGTCAGCCCAGAAGCTCCTGCTCGAGCTTCTTCGCCATTTCCTCGATATTTTCAGGCGGCCAGCCGGGGATGTCCATCCCAAGCCGGAGGCCCATGGACGACAGCACTTCCTTGATCTCGTTCAGGCTCTTGCGGCCGAAGTTCGGGGTGCGGAGCATCTCGGCTTCGGTCTTCTGGACGAGGTCGCCGATGTAGATGATGTTGTCGTTCTTGAGGCAGTTGGCGCTGCGCACCGACAGTTCCAGCTCGTCCACCTTCTTGAGAAGGTAGCGGTTGAGCTGGTTGGCGTCGTGGTCGGCGTCGCTCTGCGAGACCGCGGCCATCCCGCCCGAGGGCGCGCTGGTCATGGTCATGCCTTCGTCGAAGTGGACGAACAGCTGGAGCTGGTCCTGGAGGATCCGCGCGGCGTAAGCGAGCGCGTCGTCCGGGGTCAGCGTGCCGTCGGTTTCGACGGTGATGGTGAGCTTGTCATAGTCGAGCTCCTGCCCGACGCGGGTGTTCTCGACCTTGTACGCGACCTGGCGAACGGGCGAGTACAGCGCGTCGACCGGGATCAGGCCGATCGGCGCGTCGGCCGGGCGGTTGGCGACGGCGGGGACATAGCCTTTGCCGACGTCGACCATCAGCTCCATGTTGAGCGTCGCGCCCTCGTCGAGGTGGCAGAGCACCAGGCTCGGGTTCATCACCTCGATGTCGCCGGTGGTGGCGATCTGTCCGGCGGTGACTTCGCCCGGGCCGGTGGCGCTGAGCGCCAGGCGCTTCGGCTGGTCGCCCTCCATGCGGAGCGCAACCTGCTTCACGTTCAAAACCAGATCCGTGATATCTTCACGGACACCCGCGAGCGACGAGAATTCGTGCAGGACACCCTCGATCCGGATCGAGGTGACTGCGGCGCCCTGGAGCGAGGAGAGCAGGACCCGGCGGAGCGAGTTGCCGAGCGTCAGGCCGAAACCGCGCTCGAGCGGCTCGGCGACGAAGGTCGCCTTGCGGCGGGCGTCGCCCTGGGCGCGCTTCTCGAGGGCGTTGGGCTTCTTCATTTCCTGCCAGTTCTTTGCGTTGACGGCCATGGATCTTCCCTAAAAAACATCGAAAACATCGAGGATGATTCCGAAAAATTGAACCGGCACCCGGGTTTCGCCGGGTGTCGAAAGCGTCAGACGCGGCGGCGCTTCGAAGGCCGCACGCCGTTGTGCGGGATCGGAGTCACGTCGCGGATCGAGGTGATCGTGAAGCCGACCGCCTGGAGCGCGCGAAGGGCGCTCTCGCGGCCCGACCCGGGACCCTTGACCTCGACCTCGAGGGTGCGGACGCCGTGCTCGGCGGCCTTCTTGCCCGCGTCCTCGGCCGCGACCTGCGCCGCATAAGGGGTCGACTTGCGGCTGCCCTTGAAGCCCATCATGCCCGCGGACGACCAGCTGATGGCGTTGCCCTGCGCGTCGGTGATGGTGATCATCGTGTTGTTGAAGCTGGCGTTCACATGGGCGACGCCGGCGGTGATGTTCTTGCGCTCGCGCCTGCGGAGGCGCTGAGGTTCGCGTGCCATATCTCGTTCCTACCTAATCTCTTTCATGACGCCGGGCCGGCCAAAGCCTGCCTCCGGCGGAGTAAACCGTCCCCCGGACGGTTTACTTCTTCTTGCCGGCGATCGGCTTGGCCTTGCCCTTGCGGGTGCGCGCATTGGTGTGCGTGCGCTGGCCGCGGACCGGGAGGCCCTTGCGATGACGAAGCCCGCGATAGGACGCGAGGTCCATCAGCCGCTTGATGTTCATCGCCACTTCGCGCCGAAGATCGCCCTCGACCGAATAGTCGGCGTCGATCGTCTCGCGGATCTGGAGCACTTCCTGATCGGAAAGGTCCTGCACCCGCCGCTGCGGCTCGATGCCGAGCTTGGTGGTGATTTCCTTGGCCTTGGTGCGGCCGATGCCGTGGATGTAGGTAAGCGCGATCTCTACGCGCTTGTTGGTCGGGATGTTGACACCCGCAATACGTGCCATGAGGTAGTTTCTCCTGCTCCACAGGACGGTTGGCCCCCGTCCCATCTCAGCGCTTGGTCAAACCCGGGAACAGCGACAGCCGGCAAGCGCACGGGGGCGCCGCCGGACGACCGGTTATCGGGATGTGCGCCAGATAGGGTGGGAGCGGCGCAGTGTCAACGGTTGAGGCGGTGCAAAATCGGGCTCAGCAGCTTTCATATTTCCAGTTGCGGCGCTTGCCCTCGGCCAGCCATTCGACCGCCTGTGCGATGCGCTTCTGGCGGGTCTCCTCGCGCTTCGCCTCGGTGACCCACTCGACATATTCGCGGCGGCAGCCGGGCGGGAATAAGTCGAAGGTAGCGCGGGCCGTGGGATTCGAGTCGAGGGCGGCGAGGAGGTCGGGTGGCGGCTCGGCCGGGGGCTTGGGGTGCTTGACCGGGCGCGGCGCCTTGGCCTCGCCGGAGCCGAGCGCCATCGCCTTGTGGACGAGGGCGGCGAAGACCGTTTCCTCGGGGAGGTCGGCGAGGCTGGTGAGGCGGCCGAAGGAGCCCATCGCGTCCCGCTCGGCAGTGCTTTCGCCGGTGACGGACTTGCCCTGCCAGAAGCCGAACACCGCGTGCGCCTTGAAGCCCGCCATGTGGCCGAGCATCCGGCCCTCAAAGAGGAAGAAGGGATGCGACCATTTGATCGCCTCCTCGCACTCGGGGCAGGCGGCGTGGACTCGTTCGCGAAGGGCGGCAAGGATCGGACGGGCGAATTCCGCCTGCTTCTCGATATAGGCGTCGACGCGCGGGTCGCGGGGCATAGGCGCTCCATCAGGGACGCGCGATTATCCCGCGCAGGCGGCGGGGAGGCAAGGGACTCGTTCCGGCTCGAATTCGATTCGCCCTGGCTCTGGCGGAGGAACGGGTGATTCTTCAGCGTTTTAGCAGGGCATGCGCGCAGCCAGACTGTCCTCGAGCGTCATCCGCAAGATCGCCTATGACGACGAGCGCGAGGCGCTGAGCATCTGGTTCGCCGAAACCGGCCGCTACATCTACCACGGCGTTCCCGGCGCGGTGTTCGACGCGCTTCGGAAGGCGCCGTCGGCGGGGCGCTATTTCAACGAGTGTATCAAGCGCCGCTACCGCTGCGAGCCGGACCCGGAGCGGCGCCGCTACCGGCCGCCCTGGAACGGCTGAGCTTGCGCGGCTCGTGCCGGTGGCGCAACAATGGGGCATGGCCACCGAACTCATTGTGCTCGCCTGGGGCTGCGTCCTCGCTTTCGTCCACGTCTTCGCGGCGGTGCGGTTCAAGACGCGGCAATATGGGACCAAGTGGAACATGGGCGCGCGGGACGAAGTGCTTCCGCCGCCCGAGCCGATGGTGGGCCGGCTGGCACGGGCGCAGGCGAATTTCTTCGAGACCTTTCCGATCGCTGCGGCGGCGATCCTGATCGTGCATGCGGCGGGGCTCGAGGATCGCTGGACGGCGATCGGAGCAATGGTGTGGCTGGCGGCGCGGGTGGTGTACCTGCCGCTCTACGCGATGGGCACCCCGGTGCTGCGGACGGTGGTGTTCCTGGTCAGCGTGGTCGGGATCGCGATGATCCTCCGGCCGGCGCTTCAGGCCGCCTTTTAGAGTATCCCGCCGCCGAGCATCAGGCGGAGCACCCCGATGACGATCACCAGCAGGTTGAGCCACATTCCCGCCCGGCCGCGCGAGACCAGGCCTAAGGCGAGGCCGACCACCGCTATCGGAACCACGATCCAGTTCAAAGCGCCGAGCAGAGGCAGGAAGGCCGGAATCGCGAGGAGGAGCGCGACGGCTCCGATCAGGAGCGAGACGATGTTCAGCATTGGCCGACAATGGTGCCGGGACCCTCGTCGCGCAACGCCTCGCGCCGGGCGGCGGAGGCTCGGACGCCCTGGCGGATGCCTTCGACGGTGAAGATGGCGAGGGCGACCCAGATGGCGCCGAAGCAGATCATGTGGGGGAGGCGGAACGGCTCGCCGAAGGCGAGGACGGCGAGCAGGAACTGGAGGGTCGGGGCGACGTACTGGAGGAAGCCGAGGGTCGAATAAGGCAGGCGCTTGGCGGCGGCGGTGAAGAGGAGGAGGGGGATTGCGGTGAGCGCGCCGCCGACGACCAGGAGGACGTTCGTGAGGGGAATCGTGCCGAAGTTGCTGCTGCCGGCCATTGTCAGCCAGAGGATCCAGCCCAAGGCGAGGGGGGTGAGGAGGAGGGTTTCGACGGTCAGGCCCTCCAGGGCGTCGACCGGGGCGACCTTGCGGAGGTAGCCGTAGGTGGCGAAGCTGGCCGCCAAGGTGAGGCTGATCCAGAGCGCCGACCCGGCCCCGCTGGCGAGCACCGCGACGCCCGCACAAGCGAGAATGAATGCAAATTTCTGCCAGTTGGTGAGCTTTTCCTGCAAGAGAAAGACACCGAGGAGCACGTTTACGAGGGGATTGAGATAGTAACCGAGACTCCCCTCCAGCACGTGCCCGCTCACCACCGCATAGATGTAGACCGACCAGTTTACCCCGATCAGCAGCGCCGTCACCGCCAGGGTCATCGCCAGCCGCGGGGTGGTCAGAGCCGCCCAGATGCCCGGCCATTTGCGCCACAAGGCGGCAAGCGCGGCGAGGAAGAAGAGCGACCAGATGATCCGGTGCGACACGATCTCGACCGCGCCGACATGCGCCAGCAGCTTGAAGTAGAGCGGAAGCACGCCCCAGATCGCATAAGCGCCGAGGCCGAGCAGCATGCCGGTGCGGAATTGGGGATATTGCTGGGGCATGGGGCGCAGGTAGCGACGGGGCTCGGCAGCGGCAAGCGAGCGCGCTAGGATTACCCCACATAAGAGGAAGAGGGACGAACATGAATCGCAAGGCCGCTTTGCTCGCCGCACTGGCGCTCCTCTCCGCCTGCGGGCGGGGGCGCGGCAAGGAAGACGATGTTGACCTGAATTTCGCCGGCGCCGAGAATGCGGAGGAAGGGAAGGTCGCGCTCAAGGGCCCGGGCTTCGACCTGTCGCTCAACGTCCCCAACATGGCCAAGCACGCCACCGCGGACAAGGACAGCAGCCTCATCTACCCCGGCTCGAGGATCAGCGGGATGAACATCGCCGCCGGCCTCGGCACCGAAGGCGACAAGGGCCAGGCCGAGGTGGCGCTTCGCTTCAGGAGCGACGACCCCCCGGCCAAGCTCGCCGCCTGGTATGTCGACCCGGCCCGCAAGAAGGAGTTCACCCTCGGCAAGCAGAGCCGCGAGGGCGACACTTTCGCGTTCGAAGGTAAGACCGGCAAGGACGGCGACGCCTTCCGCCTCCGCTTCGGCCCCGCCGCGGGCGGCGGCACCGACGCCGCCATCACCATCCACGACCATCATTGAGCGCACGGGGTTGAGCGCTCTGGCCGAGCCCGAGGAGGTGCGGCTCCACCTCGTCGCCGCGGCGCAGGCGGGCGTGGCGCTCAGCTATGGCGAGCTGCTCGGGCGGCTCGGCTATTCCTTCTCCCGGCCGAAGATGCGGGCGCTCTGCACGATCCTCGGCGCGGTCGACGAGGAGGGAGCGCGGCGCGGCGAGCCGGAGCTTGCGGTGCTGGTCGTGCGGCAGAGCGACGAGCTCCCCGGCCAGGGCTGGTGGGTCGCCGGCGGAGGCAGGTCGCGCGCATATGATGGGCCGTGGGAGGGGCCGGAGGCGCGGCGGTTCGTCAAGGCGGTGCAGCGGGAAACCTTCGACTGGTGGCAGTCCCGATCCGGCACAGGGGACGCAGCCGGAGCGGATTAACCACGTCTCTCCACCCATTGTCGCAAATGTTGGTGCATTAGGGCGGCATGTCCGCTCTCCGCCGCACCCTGCTAAGCCTCGCCGCAAGCGCCGCTTTGTGTGCGCTCGCAGGCTGCGGCCCGCGCGGCGGCGACAATCTCGCCGAGATCGACAATGAGATCGCCGGCAACGATTCCGACCCGGCCCTGACCAGTGCTCTCCAGGACCAGA
>VBAE01000136.1:0-13136 GCA_005882415.1 Alphaproteobacteria bacterium
CGCAGGAAGGCGCGCGCTTCGGCATTACCGTCAACGCCATTGCGCCGGGCTATATCGATACCGAGATGGTCGCCGCGGTGCCCGAGGCGGTGCTGGAGAAGATCGTCGCCAAGATCCCGGTCGGCCGGCTGGGACGCGCCGACGAGATCGCCCGAGGCGTTTCGTTTCTAGCGTCCGAGGACGGCGGCTTCATCACCGGCTCGACCCTCTCGCTAAATGGTGGTCAGCACATGTATTGATCGGCGATGGCCGATCTCTACCACCCACCGGTCAAGCGCTCGGTCGAGATCGCCGGGCACAAGACCTCGGTCAGCCTCGAGCCGCTGTTCTGGGCGCTGCTCAAGCTCGCGGCCGAGCAGGAGCGGCTGCCATTGAATGCGCTGGTGGCGAAGATCGACGCCGCGCGGCTCTGCGCGACGCACCCTCCTGGGCTCGCAAGCGCGCTGCGCCTGTGGCTCGCAGCGCGCTTCGCCGCCGGTCAGTAAGTCGCCGGCGGATCGCTGGCCGGGAAGCTCTCGTCGCTCGCCTGGTCTTCCTTGGACCATTCGTGCGCCGGATGATCGGCCATTGCGTCGGGGCCGGCGTCGCGCACCTTGGCGAAGTTGTGGCCCGGCTCCTGCCCGGTGGCGAAAGCCGGCGGGCTGTTGTCCTTGGCGCTCTCGTAATATTTCCACGCTGCGTAGCCGAGGGCGCCAAGCGCGGCGAGCTTCAACAGTGCCATGAGATAGTCTCCTTGATCCCGCAAACTGGGTTTCCCTCGCAACGCGCGGAACGGCGGAAGGTTCACCGGCAAATGTTGACCGGCGCGCCGAGCCTGCGCATCACTTGGCGATGAGCCACAAGCCGATCCGCAAGGCCGTGTTTCCCGTCGCCGGGCTCGGCACGCGCTTTTTGCCCGCGACCAAGGCGATTCCCAAGGAGCTGCTGCCGATCGTCGATCGACCGCTGATCCAGTACGCGGTCGACGAGGCGCGCGAGGCGGGGATCGAGCAGATGATCTTCGTCACCGGCCGCGGCAAGGGCGCGCTCGACGACCATTTCGACATCGCCTTCGAACTGGAAGCGACGATGAGGGCCCGCGGCAAGGACCTCTCGATCCTCGACAGCACCCGCTTCCCGCCCGGGTCGGTGGTCACCGTCCGCCAGCAGGAGCCGCTCGGGCTCGGCCACGCCGTCTGGTGCGCCCGCGACATCGTCGGGGACGAGCCCTTCGCCGTCTTCCTCCCCGACGAAGTGATGGTCGGCACCCCCAATTGCACCAGCCAGCTCGTCGAAGCCTATGAGAGGGTCGGCGGCAATGTCGTCGCCGTCCTCGAAGTGCCCGCCGACGAGACCCACCAATATGGCGTTATCGATCCCGGCGCCCGCGACTGCAATCTGACCGAGATTCGCGGCCTCGTCGAAAAGCCCGCCCCCGGCACCGCGCCGTCCAACCTGATGCTTCCCGGCCGCTACATCCTCCAGCCCGAGGTGATGCGCATCCTCGACGAGAACCCCGTGCGCGGCGCCGGCGGCGAGATCCAGCTCACCGACGCAATGGCGCAGCTGATCGGCAAGCAGCCCTTCCACGGCATGACCTTCAACGGCGAGCGCTATGATTGCGGAAGCAAGACCGGCTTCGTGATCGCCAACCTCGCCCTTGCGCTGCGCCGCCACGACGTCGCCCCGGCAGTCCGCGCCTGGCTGGCCAAGCACTGATGGCCTGCACGGCGCTCCTCGTCGGCGACGGACCGGTACGGCCGCTGTCGCCGGCGGAGGGCGCCTCTTATTCCGGCCCCGGCTTCGTCTGGATCCACCTCGAAGACGCGGGGCTGGACGAGCTCCCTTCCGTCGCCGGGGCGGACATCCCCGAAGTCGCGCTGAATGCGCTGACCGCCACCGAGACCCGCCCCCGCTGCGACCGCATTGAGGACGGCGCGATCGTCAATTTGCGCGGTCCGGCGGCGGTCGCAATCGAGAACTCCGACCGCCTGGTCTCGATCCGGATGTGGGTCCGCCGCGGCAAGGTCAATTCCGTCACCCGCCTCCCCCTCGCCGCGACCGAAGCGGTGATGCGCGACATGCAGGCCGGCAAGATCGTCGATCCGGGCGATCTCGTCGCCGCCTTCGCCCGCGAAATCTCGAAGAAGCTCGATCCGGAAGTGGCCGATCTCGGCGACACGCTCGACGATTGCGAGACCCAGCTCGAGGCGCGCAACATCTACAAATTGCGCGGCTCAATCACCTCGATCCGCTCCGAAGCCATCGCCTTCCGCCGCTTCGTCGCCCCCGATCGCGACGCCCTCCAGGCGCTGGCCCAGATGGACTTCGACTGGCTCGCCGAGGACGACCGCCTCCACATTCGCGAAGCGGCCGACCGCTTCGCCCGGATGGCGGAAGAGCTGGAAGCGGTCCGCGAGCGCTCCGCCCTGCTCCACGAGCAGCTCACCGACCTTCGCGCCGAGCAGGTCGACCAGCGCTCGCTCTGGATTTCGATCGTCGCCTTCATCTTCCTGCCTCTGACCTTCGTCACAGGCCTGCTCGGAATGAACGTCGCCGGCATCCCCTTCGCCCACGCCCCATGGGCCTTCTGGGGCGTCGTCCTGTTCTGCCTGGTGATGGGCCTCGCCGTCCTGGCCTGGTTCTCCTGGAGGCACTGGCTCCGGCAATAGGGTCCGCCCGGAACCCGTCCGCCGCGTGCCGGGTTCGATCCTCGTCGTATTTCAAGAGGATCGTTCGTGAAGGGCTTCGGCTATCTGATTTCCACCCTCAGCGTGTTCCTGCTGGCGGCCGGCTCGTTCAAGAATGCGGTGAAGGAGCCGCTGCTGCTCGCCTGCCTGATCCTCGGGATGGCGACCTCGATTCTCGGCATGGCGCTTCGCTACCTTTCCTACCGGCGCGAGCAGCGGCAGAAGACCGCTGATGCACACCGCGCCTGATCCCTCGCTCAAAAGGCGCCTGCTCCGCTTCGCCGCGACCCGGGTCCAGAAGCTTCGGAAAGCGCTGTGGCGGGTCACCGGCCCGCCCCGCGGCGGAGTCCACGCCCTCGTCTTCACGCCGGCCGGCAGGATCGTCCTCGTCCGCCTCACCTACGCCCCCGGTTGGCGCATGCCCGGCGGCGGCCGGCACCGGGGCGAGGCGCCGGAGCCTGCGATCCTGCGCGAGCTCACGGAAGAGATCGGCCTCCTCACCTATTCCGCGATCGAACGCGTCGGCCCGTCCGGCCCCGACGAGGAGGGCGAGGACCTCGGCGTCATCTTCATCGTCCGAGGCGCCGAATATCGCTGGCGCCGCTCGCTCGAGATCGAGGAAGTAGCGGAGTTCGACCCCCACGCACTGCCCGAAGACGCAGCCGGCGTAACCCGCCGCCTCGTCCCGGCAGTGCTCGCTCAGGCCTCCAGCTCGATGTCCCAGTAGAGATAGTCGCGCCAGCTGTCGTGGAGGTAACCGGGCGGGAAGCTGCGGCCATGCTCCTGCAATTGCCAGCTCGTCGGCCGGAAGGGGCGGCGGTTCAAATTCATATGCGCCTCGGCCGGAGTCCGCCCGCCCTTCCTCAGATTGCACGGCGCGCAGGCGGTTGCGACATTCTCCCAGGTCGTCCGCCCGCCCTGGGCGCGCGGCACTACATGGTCGAAGGTGAGCTCGCGGGGGTCCCCGCAATATTGGCAGACGAAGCGGTCGCGAAGGAACAGGTTGAACCGGGTGAAGGCGGGATGCTCGGACGGCTTCACATATTGCCTGAGCGCGATCACCGAGGGGAGCTGGATCGTGCGCGTCGGGCTGTGCACCTCGCGCACATAATTGGCGACGATGTCGACCCGCTCGAGGAACACCGCCTTGACCGCGGTCTGCCACGGCCACAGGCTCAGGGGGTAATAGCTGAGCGGCGTATAATCGGCGTTCAGCACCAAAGCGGGGCAGCTGTCGGGATGCCGGATGAGATCGGGATGGTACATGCGCTCGGCGACAGCCTCCTGATGCGTAGGAAGTCGCATCGGCCCCGGCCTGTCGCACTCAGGACGAGGGAGAAGCGGCCCCTGTCCCGCCACCCTGCACTATGAGGATGACGACGCCATGACAGCACGGCCCGCGACTCGCGGTCAAGAGCCGATTGCATGACTGAGATCATTAGCCGCTTCGCGCCGAGCCCGACCGGGCGCCTCCACCTCGGCCATGCCTATTCGGCCCTGCTCGCGCATGATTATGCACGGGAGCGGGGCGGGACCTTCCTGCTGCGCATCGAGGACATCGATCCCGGCCGCGCCAGGCCGGAGCATGTCGAGGGGATTTTCGAGGATCTGCGCTGGCTCGGCCTCGCCTGGGACGGAGAAGTGCTGTTCCAGTCGCGCCGCCTGCATCTTTATGCGGAAGCGCTGGACCGGCTGAAGGCGCAAGGCCTGGTCTATCCGTGCTTCTGCACCCGCTCCGCCATCGCGGCCGAGATCGCCGCGAGCGCCTCCGCCCCGCACGGCCCCGACGGCCCCCTCTACCCCGGCACCTGCCGCCGCCTCCCCGAAGCGGAGCGCACCCGCCGCGCCGCCTCGGAGCCCCACGCCTGGCGTCTCGACGTCGCCAAGGCCTCAGCCCTCGCCGGCCCCCTCTACTGGCACGACGGCGACACCGAAGTCCTCGCCGAGCCCCAAGCGGCCGGCGACGTAATCCTCGCCCGCAAGGACGCTCCGACCAGCTACCATCTCGCCGTCACCGTCGACGACGCCGCCCAGCGCGTGACGGACGTGGTGAGAGGTCGCGACCTCTACCCCGCCACCGACATCCACCGCCTCCTCCAGTCCCTCCTCGCTTTCCCCACCCCCCACTATCACCACCACCCGCTGCTGCTGGACGCGGAGGGCCGGCGCCTCGCCAAGCGAACCGGGGCCCCGGCCCTCGCAGAGCTCCGAGCAGGAGGTGCCGATCCGGGGGAGATCGTCAGCGCACTGCGCTCCGGCCGACTGCCCGAGGGGTGCCGCCGCGAGGAGGCCTAGGCATATCGACACGCATCGGTGCGGGCTTGGAGCTCCCGTTTCACCCAAAGCACCAAAGGACCAAAGGGACCAAAGGTGCTGTGCCACGCGCTGCCGGCAATGTGTTCACGGATTGGCTGTGTGAATCAGGGAGCGACTGTGTCGCTCCTTTAAAGGGCCATCGGGAAGCTCCGACCGCTGGGCCCCTCGGCCTCTTTGGTAACTTTGGTCCTTTGGTGCTTTGGGTGAAACTACGGCATTCGCGCATCCATAGCCGTTGCCGGTAAGAAGCACCGCGCCTAGATAGGGCCCATGAAATGGCCACTCATCCTGATGATCGTCCTCTTCGCGGGCATGACCCTGTTCGTCCTCGCCAAGGGCGTGATCGGCATGGCGCAGCAGAAGGACCTGACCGGCGCCCGTTCGCAGGAGCTGATGCGCAAGCGGGTGATGTACCAGGCGGTGACGATCGTCTTCGTCCTTCTCTTCCTGCTCATCGCCGGCGGAAGGTCCTGAGACCCTGGTCAGGCTCAACAAAATCTATACCCGTACCGGCGATTCCGGCGAGACCGGGTTGGTCGACGGCTCGCGCATCGCCAAAGACCATCCCCGCGCGCAGGCGATCGGCGATGTCGACGAGGCGAACAGCGCCATCGGCCTCGTCCTCCTTCACGTGGAAGATTCCGCCCAGCGCGCGATGCTCACCCGCATCCAGAACGAGATGTTCGATCTCGGGGCCGATCTCGCCACGCCGGGGGAGGATTTCGCCCCGTCCGAGATGACTCTGCGCATCGTCCAGCCGCAGATCGACCGGCTCGAGGCCGAGATCGATGCGATGAACAAGGGGCTGGAGCCGCTTCGAAGCTTCATCCTCCCCGGCGGCGGCGCCGCGGCGGCCCACCTGCACCTCGCCCGAACCGTCGTCCGCCGCGCCGAGCGCTCCGCGGTGGCGGCGGCGCGTGAGATGGCGCTGAACCCGCTCGCGCTCACCTACCTCAACCGGCTGTCGGACCACCTGTTCGTGCTCGCCCGCGTAGCCGCCGCGGCGGAGGGCGGAGACGTGCTGTGGAACCCGGGCGCCACCCGGAACGATTAACCCAAATCAAGGGCGCTCAGCCCGGCGATCGCCGCGCCCCTCTCCGACGCCGACGCCACTCTCCAGCCTATGCCCGACGCCTCGCCGGCGAAATGGCACCTCGCCCACACGACCTGGTTCTTCGAGACCTTCGTGCTGCGCGATCATCTGCCCGGCTACAGCCTCTACGACGAGAGCTGGCCTTATCTTTTCAACTCCTATTACGAAGGCGAGGGGGAACGCCATCCGCGCGACCGGCGCGGCATGCTCAGCCGACCCTCGCTGGACGAAATCCTCGCCTGGCGTGGTCATGTCGACGCCGCCTTAGAGACCGAACTGGACCTATTACCGCCGGCCGCGCTGCGGCTGGTCGAGCTGGGGCTCAACCATGAGGAGCAGCATCAGGAGCTGATGCTGATGGACATGCAGGCGACGCTCGCCACGAACCCGCTGCTCCCGGCGGCTTGGGCCAGCGAGGCTCCGCCGCCCGCCGCCGCTGCTGCCCCGGAGCCGCTCGCCTGGCTCGAGGGGAAGCGCGGGATCGTCGAGATCGGCCATGGCAGCCCCGGTTTCGCCTTCGATTGCGAGCGACCGCGCCACCAGGCGCTGCTCCACCCGCACGCGCTCGCCGACCGGCTGGTCGCCAATGCCGAATGGCTCCGCTTCATCGACGACGGCGGCTATTCCCGGCCGGAGCTGTGGCTCGCCGACGGCTGGGCCTGGGTGAAAGCCGAGAGAATCGAGGCGCCGCTCTATTGGCAGCGCGGCGAGGCGGGCTGGATGCGCTTCGGCCTCGAGGGCTTGAAGCCCATCTCACCAGCCGCACCCGTTGGCCACATCTCCTACTACGAAGCTGACGCCTTCGCCCGCTGGGCCGGCGCCCGGCTGCCCACCGAGGTCGAGTGGGAATCCGCCGCCTCCGCTATCGACCCCGACTCAGGCAACCAGCTCGACCGCGCCGGCCCCGCCGCCCCGGCGTCCGCGCAGGGCGAGGGCCTTCGCCAGATGTTCGGCGACCTCTGGCAATGGACGATGAGCGCCTACCTCGCTTATCCCCGGTTCCGGCCGGAGGAGGGCACGGTCGGCGAATATAATGGCAAGTTCATGGTCAACCAGTTCGTCCTCCGCGGCGCGAGCTGCGCCACCCCGCGCGGCCACAGCCGGGCAAGCTACCGCAATTTCTTCTACCCCCATCAGCGCTGGATGTTCTCCGGCCTGCGCCTGGCGAAGGACCTTTGATGGCCACCCCCTCCACCACCATTGTCGACCCCGCCTTCCGCGCCGACGTCCTCGCCGGCCTGGCCTCACCGACCCGCGCCATCCCGGCCCGCTGGCTCTACGACCGGCGCGGGAGCGAACTGTTCGAGGCGATCACGACCCTCCCGGAATATTACCTCACCCGCGCCGACACCGCGCTTCTCGAGCGGCACAGCGGCGAGGTGGCGCAGATCGTCGGCACCGGCGGCGCGGTGGTCGAGTTCGGCTCCGGCTCCTCGGCCAAGACCCCGATCCTGCTCCGCGCGGTCAAGCCGACCGCCTATGTCCCGATCGACATCTCAGGCGACTTCCTCCGCGATTCCGCCGCCGCCCTCCACGACGAATTCCCCTCCCTCGCCCTCTATCCCGTCGAGGCGGACTTCATGGGACCGATGGAGCTCCCCGCCGAGATCGCCCGCCTGGACAAGCTCGGCTTCTTCCCCGGCTCGACCATCGGCAACATGATCGCCCAGACCGCGGTCGATCTTCTCCGCGGCATGAAGTCCGCGCTCGGGGTCGGCGCCAATCTCCTCATCGGCATCGACCGGGTGAAGGACGAGGGCGTGCTGCTCAGCGCCTATGACGACGCCCAAGGCATCACGGCCGAGTTCAACCTCAATCTCCTCCACCGCATCAACGCCGAACTGGGCGGGACCATCCCCGTCGACGCCTTCCGCCACAAAGCGGTGTGGAACGCGCCGATGAGCCGGATCGAGATGCATCTGGAAGCTGTCCGCGACGTGACCTTCACCGTCTCCGGCCATAGCTTCTCCATCCCCGCCGGCGAGACCATCCACACCGAGAACAGCCACAAATACGGCCCCCGCGACGCCCGCCTGCTGCTCCGCGCCGCCGGCTGGACGATCGTCGGCGAATGGACCGGCGAAGACGACCGCTTCGCCCTCCTCCTCGCCGAAGCCGAAGCCCCCCGCTTCGCGCCCTGAGGTTGCTCCCGGCCTGAGCGCCCCCTACATGGACGGCTCGCGCGGGGAGAGTTTATGCTGCTTTCGTTGATCGGCATCGTCGACCTTCTACTGAAGGTGCTGAGCTACATCATCATCGCCCAGGCCATCCTCAGCTGGCTGGTCGCGTTCAACGTGATCAACACCCATAACGACTTCATGCGCTCCTTCCTGCGCGCGCTCGACCGGATGACGGACCCGATTTACCGGCCGATCCGCCGGATCCTCCCGGATTTCGGCGGGATCGACTTCTCGCCCATCGTCGTGCTGCTCCTCATCTACATCGCGCGGATGCTTCTCCAGGGCGTCGCCCTCGACGTGATGAGCGGCTATCAATGAGCGCCGAGCGGATCGACGGCCGCGCCTTCGCGGAGGGACTTCGCGGAAGGGTCGCGGCCGCCGTCCCCGCCTTCGCCCAAGCCACCGGCCGCAACCCCGGCCTCGCCGTGGTGCTGGTCGGCGAGGACCCGGCGAGCCAGATCTATGTCCGCTCCAAGCATAAGGCGACTCTCGAAGCCGGCATGGAGAGCTTCGAGCACCGCCTCCCCGACACCACCAGCCAGGACGAACTCGTCGCCCTGGTCGAACAGCTCAACGCCGACGAGCGGGTCGACGGAATCCTCGTCCAGCTCCCTCTCCCCAAGGGCGTCGACGACAAGGCGGTGATCGCAACCATCGAGCCCGCCAAGGATGTCGACGGCTTCCACGTCGTCAACGCCGGCAAGCTCGCGGTCGGCGAGGACGCATTGGTCTCCTGCACCCCGCTCGGCTGCCTGATGCTGCTCAAGGACCGGCTGAGCTCGCTCTCGGGCCTCGAAGCGGTGGTGGTCGGCCGCTCGAACATCGTTGGCAAGCCGATGGCCCAGCTCCTCCTGCGCGAGAATTGCACCGTCACCATCGCCCACAGCCGCACAAGCGACCTCGCTGCCGTCGTCGGCCGGGGCGATATCGTCGTGGCGGCGGTCGGCCAGCCGGAGCTGATCAAGGGCGCCTGGCTCAAACCCGGAGCGGTGGTCATCGACGTCGGCATGAACCGGCTGGAAGGCGAGGGCGGCAAGACCCGCCTCTTGGGCGATGTCGAGTTCGCGACCGCCTCCGAAGTCGCCTCCGCCATCACCCCCGTGCCCGGCGGAGTCGGGCCGATGACCATCGCCGTCCTGCTCAGGAACACCCTCGTCGCCGCGTCCGCGCGGGCCGGGCTCCGGCCGCCGGAGGGGCTGTGATCGAGCTCTTCGTCTCGTCCTTCGTCACCTTCTTCGTCGTCATCGATCCGCCCGGCTGCGCGCCGATCTTCGCCGGCCTGACCCGCGACTGCCCGCCGGGCGTCCGCCGCGCGATGGCCTTCCGCTCCGTCGCCGTCGCGGCCGGAATCCTGCTCTTCTTCGCTGTCCTCGGCGAGGATCTGCTGCGCACGCTCGGGATCAGCCTCACCGCCTTCCGGATCGCCGGCGGGATCATGCTCTTCCTGATCGCCTTGGAGATGGTGTTCGAGCGCCGTACCCAGCGCCGCGAGACCCGCGCCCAGGAGGTCGAGGCCGACCCGGAGCATGACGACGTCTCGATCTTCCCGATGGCGATCCCGATGATCGCCGGCCCCGGGTCGATCGCGTCGATCATGCTTCTGATGGCGCGCAGCAACGGCCTTCAGCAGTCGCTGACCGTCCTCGCCGCCTTGGCCGCGATCCTGGTCATGACCCTCCTGGCCCTGCTCTCGGCAGGCTTCCTGATGCGCCTCCTCGGCCACAAGATGGAGGCGATGATCACGCGGCTATTGGGCGTCGTCCTCGCCGCCTTGGCTGCCCAGTTCGTGATCGACGGAATCATGGTCAGCTTCGAAGTGTAATCCTCCCCATCGGAGATGGGGAGGGGGACCACACGTAGTGTGGTGGAGGGGTAAAAGGCTGGGCCCAAGCGGTTCTCGCGGGAGCCCCCGGATTCCACCGCCTTCTACCCCTCCACCCCGTTACACGGGGTCCCCCTCCCCGTCTTATGACGGGGAGGAATTAGGTCTGACCACCCTCCACATCCGGAAGGGGGACGTCGCTGGGAGCGCCACCGGAGTCAGCCAGGGCGGGACCTTCCCCTTGATCAGCTGCACGTAGAAGCCCTTCTTCGCGTCGGCGACGTAGATGGTCGATTCCGACATGTTGGGGCAGATCAGCACATAGTCGATCTTCCGCTTCTCGACGATCGCGTGGGCGTTGTCGGCGCTTCCCCGGAAGGCCCGCATCACGTCGACGATGTCGTCGTCGTTGCGATGGTAGGGCCCGGCGACGGCGTCGTGATGGGTGACCGAGATCAGCCTCGGCCCCAGATCGACGAAGGTCAGCACCTGGCCCTTCGGCTGGAGCGCGATTGCCCGCAGCGAAGGCAGGCTCGGGCATTTCGAATTGGCCTGGTTGACCGCGACCAGCGCTTTCCGCTGCTTCTGCGGGATCAGCGACGCCGCCTGCTGGAACAGCACGCCCGACACGAGCAGGAAGCCGAGCACCGTCGCCGCCACCCGGGTCAGCAGCCGCTTCGGCGCCCGGACGATCGGGATCAGCAGCCAGGCGAGCGCCGTCGCCCCGGGCACTGCAAGCAATTGCGCCGCAGGCCCCGCCCGGCTCTGCCAGAGCAGCAGAAGCACCGGCAGAAGCGCAAGCGCCCCCACGGCAAGCCACAAGGTCGGATCGCCGGCCTCCTCGCCCTCCTCCTCGCGCCTCCAGCGCAGGCGGGTGAGGGTGATGGCAATCCCGAGCAGGCCAATCAGCGGCAGCGACACGATCGCCACGACCGTCTGAAGCGGGTGCATGTAGATCGGCCGCGCCTCGCGGACATTGTCGAGCCAGAGCGCCTGCGCCTCGGGCGAGACGCCCTCCAGCCGGCCGAGGCAATGCGGCCAAGCGAGCGCGAAGCCCCCCGCAAGCGCCGCTCCGCCCACCGCGGCAAGCGCCAGCCGCACCCAGGGGTTCTCCACCTTCAACAGCCCGAGCAGCACCGCGATCCCGCCGCCCGCCAGAGCCACCGACAGCCACACCGGCGACAGCGCATCGCAGACCGGCGCCCGGTTCGCGTAGGAGGCGAAGAGCAGGAAGCCGAGCGCCGTCCCGCCCGCGAGCGCGCCGCCGTACGCGACCAGCCGCGGCGCCTCGCCGCGCTCCTTCGCCCACATCAGCACCGCCGCCGCGCCCGCTAAAGCGAGATAGAGCAGCATTTCGAGCCCGATCGACAGCGACACCGCCGTCGCCAGCCCCAGCACCGCGCCGCCCCGCGCACGCCTGGGATCGGTGATCCCGGCCAGCGCCACCGCAAGCATTGCGAGCTGCCAGCCATGATGGTCGATCCGCATCGGCACGAACATGCCGCGCGTCGCCGGCGCGCAGAGCAGGATGATGAGCGCGATCGCATAAGCATGCGGCGCCACCAGCCGCCGCGCGGTCGCCGCAAGCGCGTACATCGCGATCCACAAAGGCAGCAAAGGCGCGATCGCGCAGGCCCAGCGCTCAGCCCAGGCGCCTCCCATCAGCGGCGTCAGAAGCAGCTTCAGCCCCGCGATCGGCAGGTCGACGATCCGCGACCAATGGATGTCCGCTCCGTACGGCGGGTTCAGCCGATATTGCCTGAGATCGTACCAGCCCTGGCCGTCCAGCCAGGCGCGGACCTGCATGATCCGCATATTGTCGTCGGTGTCGCTGAGCACGAACCAGCGGATATTTTCCCACCGGGTCCAGAGATAGACGAGCACCGTCCCCAGCCAGACCAGGAAGACGACAAGGCGCCAGCGCCTTTGCAGAAGCTCCAGCAGCCGCTCCATCCGCCCCTCTTCGCCCTTCCCAACGCCCTGCCACGGCATTAGTCGCTGGGCTGCAAAGGGCAAGCGGGAGACGGAGGATCGCCATCGCAATGAAGGAAGGTGGCGTCGATTCGCAGACGCTCGGACAGCTCATCCGCTTCGGCATTGTCGGCCTCGCGCTGACCGGCCTCTACGCCGCGGTCTACTGGCCGCTCGCAACCTATGTCTTGCCGCCGGTCGTCGCAGTCGTCATCGCCTTCGGTGTGGCGGTCAGCGTCGGCTATTTCCTGCACAGCCGCTGGAGCTTCCGCGGCCACGGCAAGGCGAGCGACGGCGGCCGTACCCAGGCGAAATTCTTCGGGGTCCAGTCGTTCGGAATGGCGCTGAACTTCGCCTTCACCTGGATCCTCACCGGCCCGCTCTTCCACGGCCCGACCTGGTGGCCGCTCGTGCCCGCAGTGCTGATCACCCCCTTCGCCACCTTCGCGCTCAATCGGTACTGGGTGTTCGGCTGATGGAACGCGTGGTGTACGACCGCATGGCCGAATTGGACGGCCTCCACTGGTGGTACCGCGCCCGGCGCCGGATCCTCGAGGATCTCATCCGGCGCAAGATCCCGCTCGCCGCCAACGCGCGTATCCTCGAGATCGGCTGCGGCACCGGCCACAATCTCGACATGCTCGGCGGCTTCGGCCGGGTCGATGCGATCGAGATCGACGGCGCCGCCCGCGCCCTCGCCAGCAGCCGCCTCGGCCACGCCGTCCTCGACGCGCCGCTGCCCGAGCTCCCCGGCGTGCCCAATGCGACCTACGACCTGATCACCATCCTCGACGTCCTCGAACATGTCGAGGACGACCGGGCCGCGCTCCGCTCGATGGCGGCGAAGCTGAAGCCTGGTGGCAAAATCCTGATCACCGTCCCCGCGCACCCGTGGATGTGGAGCGCCCACGACGTCGTCAACCACCACAAGCGCCGCTACACCCGCCGGACCCTGAGGACCGCCCTAACCGATGCCGGGCTGAGGGTGGAGATGCTCGGCTGGTTCAACAGCCTCCTCTTCCCCCTCGCCGCCGCCGCCCGCCTCGCCGGTCGCCTCACCGGCAAGGAGGACAGCGACGACAAGC
>VBAE01000136.1:13179-19637 GCA_005882415.1 Alphaproteobacteria bacterium
CTTCATGAGCGACATGGCCTAAAGACGCGTGCCCCCCCGCATGGCCGGCAATGTCGGAGACGATGTAGAGCGGCCGCCGCTTCGATTCGATGTAGAGCCGCCCCAGATATTCGCCGATCATGCCGAGCACGAACATCTGCACCGCGCCCAGCACCACCACCACCAGCATCAGCGAGGTCCAGCCCTGGATCGCCCGCCCGGTCAGCCAGCCGAAGCCGATGTAAAGGAGGAGGAGGATCGAGGCGCCGACCAGCCACAGGCCGAAATGGCTGGCGAAGCGCAAAGGCGCGGTCGAGAAACCGGTCATCGCGTCCAGCGCGAAGCGGAGCATCTTCGAAAAGGGATATTTGGTCTGTCCCGCATGGCGCTCGGCCCGGTCGTAGACGATCGGCACCTGCCGGAAGCCGACCCAGGCGACCATCCCGCGGATGAAGCGCGCCTGCTACGGAAGGCTGAGCAATGCATCGAGCGCCCGCCGGCTCATCAGCCGGAAATCGCCGACATCGCGCGGAATCTCGATGTCGGAGAGCTTGGAGAGGCCGCGGTAGAACATCTTGGCGGTGGCGCGCTTGAACGCCGTCTCCCCGGCCCGCGCCCGGCGAAGGCCGTAGACCACGTCGGCCTTCTGCCGGTCCATCTCGGCCATCATCGCCGGCAGGAGCTCGGGCGGGTCCTGGAGGTCGGCGTCGATGATCAGGATCCGGTCGCCCGAGCAGAGGTCGAGCCCCGCGGTCAGAGCGAGCTGGTGACCATGATTGCGCGACAGGTTGATGGCGACGACGTGCGGGTCCCGCGCCGACAGCTTCTGCATCATCTCCCAGCTCGAATCGCGTGAGCCGTCGTTGACCAGCACGATCTCATAGCCCGCCGGGGACACCGCCTGGGCGGCGCGCGACACGCGGGCGTGGAGCTCCTCCAGGCACGCTTCCTCATTATAGCAGGGGATGACCACCGACAGCGGCAGGGACGTCATTTATTTTCCTCCGGCGCCGTCACCAATTGGCGCCTGTCGGCGACCGCATAGAGCACGGAGGAGCCGCTGCGCCAGATGGGTTTGAGTCCCACGGTCAGCCGCGGGTCGTAGGCGGGCGGGCGGATCAGCCAGACATAGTCGAAGCTGTCCCGCGGCAGATTGGCCAGCGCATAGTTTATCGGCATCCAATATTCGCCCGCGCAGCGCTCAGGGGTCACCATCTGCGACGGGTCGCCGATGAAGCGGCGGTTGCTGGAAGGGTAGTGAACGCTGAGCAATTGCGCGCCGGGCATCGACCATTGGTCGTTGGAGAAAGCGCGGCGGCGGACGGTGGCGAGGCCGGGCATATGCTCCATCCGCGACATTGCCCAGACGTCCTCGCAACTCCGCCCGACGGCGCTGTACAGCCGGGCCTCGCGCGGCACATGGTTCAGCGCCTGAAGCTCCCGGTCGTAGTCGCGGTCGTAGAGCCAGACGCTGGTCGTGGTCGCCGCAGTCCTGACCAGGAAGAAGGCGAGGGCGGCTATCGCAAGCGCCTGGGCCAGCCGCTTCCCCGCGTTCGGCCGCAGCCTGATCCCGACCACCGCGACCGCGATCATATAGGGCACCAGTCGCATGTCGGCATAAGCGGAGCCGAACACGATCCTCGGCAGGAAGATGTAGACCGCCGCCAGGAACAGCGCCGAGGCGAGCAGGTTGCGCGAATATTCCAGCCGCCGGTGGAACAGCACGACGGCGAGGAGCAGCCCGATCAGGCCCAGCGAGATCAGGTCGAACAGCTCCCAGCGGTCGCGCAGAGCCATGATCAGATAGTCCCACTTCTTCTCCCAGTTGAACCAGTCGGCGGTGTGCCCGCCGACATGGGAGCCGCTCCGCCAGGCGAGCATCAACAGCAGCGGCGGAGCGATCGAAAGGCAGTGGATGCCCGAGCGGAAAGCGGAGACGGCGAGGTTGCGGCCCTTGTCGTACTGGCGGACCAGCTCCGCCGAAAAGGCCATCACGCCCAGCGTTCCCCAGCCGAACGTATGCGTCACCCAGATCAATGGCGCGAGCAGGATGAACACCGCCGCCCGCGTCCTGAGCCGCCCAAGCCGCGCCAGCCTCAGCCAAAGCCCGAACGCAAGGAACGCAAAGGCCATCGAAAGCGCGAAGTTCACGAAGCCGAAGAAGAACGGATAGTTGTAGGCGAAGGGCAAAGCGAAGGCGGCGGTCGGCGGAAGCTTGCCGTGGACCTCGCGCGCGATCCACAGGCAGCCGAAGGTGGTCATCACCGGGATCGAGAGGACGATCAGCTTCACCGCCGCTTCCAGCCCGATCAGCTTGGAAAGCGGGATGACCAGCAGGTCGAGGCCGAGATTGCCGATCAGCGACCAGTGGAAGCTGTAGAAGCTCTGCAGCGCCGCCGACTGGCCGATCTCGAGCTCGACCCGGTAGCGGGCCATATGGCCGGGCAGGTCGACCAGGGGCGGCACTTCGGGGAGGATGAGCGGGATCGCCGAGACGAGCACGAGGGCGAGCGCGAAGGCGCGCCCTTCCCACCAGCGCCGCTCTTCGCCCCCTTCCACCACTGAAAGCCGCTCCCGAAGATATTTTCCTGGCGCGGCGGATGTCCTCGCTTTCAGGCCCCCTCGTCAACTGTTTAGGATTGGGGACGCGCCTTCAGGAGAATCCACGGCACCCGGTCGGGCTGGAAGCGGTCGCGGTCGTAGCGGTCGAAGAAGGGCGGGATATGGTCGCCGACGATCAATATGTCGGTCGCCGGGAAGTCCTTGGCGACGATCTCCTTCGCAAGCGCTCGACCGGTCTCGTCGTAGAGCTGGAACAGGCGGCAGATCATCGGCAGCTCGGCATTCAGCCCCGCATCGAAGCCCGCGCAATCCTGGGTGTGGAGGAGCTCGCTCTTCACCACGGGAAGGTGCGAATTGACGGTCAGCCAGTAAAGAAATTGGGGAGTCTTGGAAGCCTTCAACACCGCTGCGATCTGCTGGGGGACGTCGCGGTCGCACGCTCCAGGAAAGACCCCCGGGCAGCGGCTCGCGCCTGCTGCGACGATCTCCGGCCCGAAGCGCATAGTCTGAAAGCCGATGTTCGGATACCAGTCCGAACGGTCGAACATCGTGCCCTTGAAGCTGTGCCAGGCCTGGGTGCCGTAGCCGGCGGCGGCCAAGCGGGCAGGAAGGCAGCCTGCGTCCTTGCGCCCTTCGAGCTCGGGATAGTCGCCCCAGCGCCCGCACAGCTCGCGCATCTCACCTTTGGTGGTGGAGCCGTAGAACAGGGTGTCGCCGGTGATGACGTCGTAGCGCGCCCTCACTTCCGGCCGCGCCCAGAGGTTGACGAGGCGGCTGCGGAGGGCGGGATCGGCCGGCTCCCCCATAGCCTCGACGACGATCAGCACCATGTTGCGCTTACCCGCCGCGGCCCCCGCGAACCCGCTCTTGCCCACGGCCGAGGTGAAGTAAGCCCCCTCCGCCGGCACGCGTCCGTAAGAGCCGCGGCTGCTCGCCGTCACCACCGAGTCGATTGAAGCCGCGATCAACACCGCTGAAATTACCGCCGCGATATGGATCGGCCGTGCAAACACCGTCGGCCGCCGAAGCAGCCGCCACGCCGCGACCAAGGTCCCCGCAAGCGCGACCCCGCAGACGATATACTCGATCGACGCCGAAGGCTTGAGCTCCGCCGCGAATTCCAGCGAGTGGACCAGCGACCAGATGCTGAGGTTGAACAGGGACGCGATAAACAGCATCGCAGACATGAAAACGCATGCCAAAAACGCTGCGAACTTCACTCCAAAGCCGGCGCGGTGAACGAGGATACCGACCGCTCCGGTGACAAGGATTGCGAAGGCCCGCGGCGGGCCGCCGACGATCCACAGCAGCCAGTAAGCCGCGTTGGGCAGGACCAGCCAGCAGAGCAGCCAGTCGAACAGCGGCCGCAGCCCTTGGGGCCGCTCGCGCCGGTCGATCCGCGGCAATGCCAGTTCCATGCGTCGAGCCTCCCCTTCGTGCTTCGATCCGGAAACCTGCAACGGCGGGTATCAAGAAGTGGTTAACGCCGCGTTCGCATTTGACCGCCCGTCTCCGTTCAACTCCGCGAAAGCGGCCCCGCTTTAAGGGCTTAGCATCCAGTATCGGGAGTATTCGAATGACCAGGCTCGTTTTCGCGGGCGCAGCTCTTGCCGCGCTCGTCTCCACCGCCGCCATCGCCCAGCAGGGCGGCGACCGTCCCGCCCCGCAGCCGATCGCCCGCGCCGACGTGGCCGGGCAGGTTCAGGCCCAGTTCGCCCTTGCCGACGCCGATCATGACGGAATCGTCACCCAGGCCGAAGCCGACGCCCTGCGCGGCGCCCCCCGCACGGAGGGCGAGCGTCCCCGCCGCGGCGGCGGGTTCGGCCGGATGGGCCTTCGCCACTTCGCCGAGATCGACGCCGACCATGACGGCCGCCTCACCCCCGCCGAAGCGCAGGGCGCGGCTCTTACCATGTTCGACCGCATCGATTCGAACCGCGATGGCATCGTCACCCCGGACGAGCGCCGCGCCGCCTGGCAGTCGATGGCCGAGCACCGCAAGCACCGCTCGGAATAACGCCAAGCTGAAGACAAGGGCCGGGGAGGAGCAATCCTTCCCGGCCCGTGCTATCATCGGACCTCCTCGTCTCAGCGCGGAGGTTCCAATGAAGCCGGCTCTCTCACTGCTTCTCACCGCCGCCCTCTCGGCGCCCGTGGCCGCCGCCGCGCAGGACAAGCCCCCGATCGTCGTCAACGGCGAGCGGCTGAGCCAAAGCGCCGCCCGGGAGCGGGCCCAGCAGTTCATCCGCGCCGTCGGCGTCGCGACCGGCGAAACGCCGGCGGCGCGCTGGATCGACCCGGTCTTCCCCGTCGTCATCGGCCTAAACGACGCTGCCAGGGACGTCGCCGAAGCCGAGGTCCGGAGGATCGCCCGTGAGGCAGGCGCGCCGGTCGCCGCCGCGCCCTGCGCGAAGAATTTCGCAATCACCTTCACGCCCGATGCCGGAGCGGTCGCCCGGGCGATCGCCGAGCGGGACCCGAGCCGCGTCGCCGAGCTTTCACCCGAAGCCCGCGCCGCCGTCCTCGGCGGAAACCAGCCGGTGCGCTGGTGGTATATTACCGAGCACAGGAGCCGCGACGGCACACCCGCCAATGCCGGTCTCGGCGGTGCCGGCGGCACCAACCAGAACATCGAGGGGTCGGGCTATGGCGGGGCGATGTCGGGCGGGGGGACGATGCAATATGGGAGCAGCGTCCTCAGCACCCTCTCCCAGCGGAGCATCGCCAGCGCCGTCGTCATCGTCGACACCGACGGAGTCGAGGGACGGTCGCTCAAAGCCGTCGCCGCTTATGCAGCGCTCGTCGGCCTGGCCGAGATCAGGCAGTCCGGGGCCAAGCCGGCCGGCTCGATCCTGACGATGTTCGACGGAGGAACCCCGGTCCGGAGCCTGACCCGGCAGGACCAAGCCTTCCTCAAGGCGCTCTACCGCCTGCCGCTGGACCGCAAGGCCCAGCTCCACCGAAGCGCGCTGGTCGGCGACATGACCAGGGACTTGAGCGTCGGCCCCTAGGCCGGCTTACTCGGCGGCGAGGTGCCACTGCGGCGGCGCTTCCGCGTTCCGCAGCCGTTCCTCTTCCTCATACATATATTCCCGCGTCATCGGGATGGCGTCGCGGCGCTTCACATATTGGATCTGCCAGTTGACCATGCCGCCATAGCGGAAGGCGGCTTCCGCCCCGGCGAGGTAGAAGAGCCACATCCGGTAGAAGCGCTCGTCGTAGAGCTCGATGATCTCGTCCTTGTTCATCACCGTGCGCTTGTACCATTCCGCCAGCGTCGGGGCGTAATGGAAGCGCATCGCCTCGACGTCGGTGACGATCATCCGGTGCTTCTCGGCCTGGGTGACCAGCTCCGAGAGCGCGGGGATGTAGCCGCCCGGGAAGATATACTTACGCGTCCATTTGTCGGTGACGCCCGGCTCGCCCATCCGCCCGCAGCAGTGGGAGACCATGACGCCGTCGTCCTTCAGCAGCCGGTTCATATGCTGGTAGAAGCCCGGATAATGCGGCGTCCCCAGATGCTCGATCAGGCCGACATTGCTGATCCGGTCGAACTGGCCCTGGATGTCGCGATAGTCCATCAGCTCGAACTTCACCCGGTCCGCCACGCCCGCCTCGGCCGCGCGCTCCTTGCAGAATTCGATCTGGTCGGGGGCGAGCGCGACTCCGAGCACGTCGACGTCGTACATCCGGTGCAGATAGAGCGCGAAGCCGCCCCAGCCGCAGCCGATGTCGAGCACTTTCATCCCCGGCTTCAGGTACATTTTGGCGGCGACATGCGCCTTCTTGTCGAGCTGGGCCTTCTCGAGGCTGTTCGACAGGTCCCGATAGTACGCCATCGTGTACTGCCGGTCCTCGTCGAGGAACAGTTCGAACAGCCGCCTCGTGAGGTTGTACGTATGCTCGGCATTGTGCCG
>VBAE01000137.1 GCA_005882415.1 Alphaproteobacteria bacterium
GGCGAGGCGGTCGTGGACCGGGAAGGGGCTTGCCTGCGACCGGCTGACCGGCTGGCCGACCTCGTGCCAGTTCGCCTGGATCTGGAACACCCGGTCGGCATCGGGGAGCCAGCTATCGTAGCTGCGCTCGTAGCGGACGTAGAGGAGGATGATCAGACAGGCGGCGAGGCCCAGAGCCAGCCCCGCCAGATTGACGAAGGCATAGACCCTGTGGCGGCCGAGCGCGCGAATTGCGACCGCCGCATAATTCCACCACAGGGCCAAAGCCTTACTCATAGCGCAACGCATGGATCGGGTTGGAACGGGCGACGCGGAAGGCGTGGCCCGCCACCGTCGCGACAGCGATCAGAAGCGCCAGTCCGCCGGCCAGCAGGAACGGCGTCGGCCCGAGCGAGATTCGCGTGTCGAAGCCATTGAGCCAGCCCCGCATCACCCACCAGGCGACCGGCCAGGCGATGAGATTGGCGACGATGACCGGCTTGGAGAATTGCCAGACCAGCAGCCGGACGATGTCCCGAACCCGGGCGCCGAGCACCTTGCGGATCCCGATCTCCTTGGTCCGCCTTTCCGCGGTGAAGGCGGCGAGGCCGAACAGGCCGAGGCAGCCGACGACGACCGAGAGAAGCGCGAAGCCGGCGAAGGTCTTCGCCCGCGCATCCTCGGCCTCGTACAGCTCCTGGACGATGTCGTCGCTGAACTTGGCGTTGAACGGCACTTCGGTGGTGATCCCCTTCCACGCCTGCTCGACCCCCGCGCGCACCGCCCGCGGATCGCCATGGTAGCGGATCATCAAATTGGTGTGGCCGCTGTTCGTGTTGACGAACATGATGTCGTCCATCTTCTCTTTGACCGAGCGGAAGCGGCTGTCCTTGACCACACCGATCACGGTCACCGGCACCAGCCCGTACTCGTTCTCGACCAGTCCGACCTTGAACTGCTTGCCGACCGCGTCGGCGGGGTTGGTGAAGCCGAGGCGCTTGGCGCCGAGCTCGTTGACGACGATGTTGCCGCCGCGCGCCGCCAGCGCCTTCTCGTCCTCCGGATTGGGCGGGAAGGGAATGGTCATGTCGTCCATCGGCCGGTCCTTGTCGAACCAGCGGCCGGCGACCATCGTCAGGCCCATCGCGTCGAAGAAGCCTTCATCGACATTGTAATTGCCGATGTTCACCGGCTTGGGATTGCCGGGAATCATGATCCCCGTGTTGTTCTGATTGCGGGTCGCGATCCCGATTGTGGTGCGGCCGACCGCGTCGACGCCGGGGACCCGCTTCATCCGCTCGGCGATCTGCTCGCCCGAGTTGATGAGCTGGTAGCGGCTCAATTCGTCGACCTGGAGGATACCCTCGCGCTTGAAGCCGGGGTCTACGGTCCTCGCGTAGACCGTCTGGCCGTAGATCACCGCGGTGCAGATGATGAGGCCGATCGAGACGGCGAACTGGCCGATGACCAGCGCGCTCCGGAGGCGTCCGGAGCCGGGCGTTTCGGCGCTCGACTTGTTCGCCTTCAAGACCTGCGCCGGCTGGAAGCGCGACAGGAAGAAGGCCGGGTAGAGGCCGCCGAGGACGCCCACCGTCAGGACCAGCACCAGCACCGGCAGAGCGATCCCGCCCGAGCCGAAATAATGGAGCTTGATGTCCGCATCGAGGAAGTTGGCGAAGGGCGGGATCAGCAGCTCGACCATCGCCAGAGCGATCAGCATCGAGAGTATGGCGACGATCACCGACTCGCCGATGAACTGGACGATGAGCTGCTGCCTGTTGGCGCCGAGCACCTTCCTCAGCGCCACCTCGCGTGCCCTTTGCGAGGCGCGGGCGGTGGCGAGGTTGGTGAAGTTGACCACCGCCATGCCGAGGATGAGCAGGGCGATCACCGCGAAGGTGATGATCGTCGTCTGGTCGTTGCCGGGAGTCATCGATCCGCCGCCCTGGGCCTTGCCGAGATGGACGTCGGCGACGTTGATCAGATGCCAATCCTGCTCGTCGCCCTGGTTGAAGCGGGCCTCGCCGGCGTTCTCGTCGGGGATGTTGCGCTTCTCCCAGGCGGGGAGACCGGCTTCGATCTCCTTCACGTCCGCGCCGGGCTTCAGCTTGGCGTAGACCCAGCCGCCCTGGCAGCCCCAGCAGGTCAGGAACTGCTCTTCGGCGGCCATGAAGGAAGGGAAGTCGATGCGGACCAACGTGTCGATCCGCATGTGCGAATTCTTCGGGACGTCCTTCAGGACCGCGCCGACGGTGAAATCGAACTTCTTACCCTTTGAAATGAGGGTGAAAGTGCGGCCGACGACGTCGTCGGTGCCGAAGCGGCGAACGGCCTCGCTCTGTGACATCGCAGCCGTGTTGAGCGCTTCCAATGCTTTCGGATTGCCCTTCAGTATGGGCAGCGGAACGACGTCGAGGAAGTTGCCGTTGACGTAGAGGTAGTTCTTGGTCGGTGTCGCGTCGGACCCCTGTAGGAAGACCGGCTCGCTGGCGAGGGCGTAGACGGTCTTCTCGATCTGCGGGAAGTCCTTCTGAAGCCGCTCGGCGGTGATGTAGGGCGTCATCTGGCTCTGCCCCTCCTCGCCCGTCGTCGCCGATTTGAACCAGCTCTGGACCTGGAAGATGCGCCCGGAATCCGGGAGCCAGCGGTCGTAGCTCATCTCATAGCGGACGAAGAGCAGGATCATCAGGCACGCGGCCATGCCGATGGCGAGGCCGAAGATGTTGATAAAGGCATAGGTCTTGTTCTTGCCGAGGGCCCGGAGGCCCACCGTTACGTAATTGCGCCACATGACCTGGTTCCTACTCGTAGCGGAGTGCGTGGATGGGGTTCGACCGGGCGACCTTGATCGCATGGCCGGCAATGGTGCCGAGCGCGATGGCGAGCGCCAGCAGCCCGGCGGTGAGGAAGGGACCCGGCCCGAGCGGGATGCGTGCGTCGAAGCCATTGAGCCAGCCGCGCATCACCCACCAGGCGGCGGGCCAGGCGATCAAATTGGCGACGATCACCGGCTTCGAAAATTGCCAGGCGAGGAGCTGGACGATGTCGCGCGCCCGGGCGCCGAACACCTTTCGGATCCCGATCTCCTTGGTGCGCCGCTCGGCGGTGAAGGCGGCGAGGCCGAACAGGCCGAGGCAGGCGATCACCACCGCGAGCATCGCGAAGCCGGCGAAGGTGGTGCCGCGCGCCTGGTCGGTCTGGTATAATTCGGCGAGCTGGGCGTCGGCGAAATCGCCTTCGAACGGCACGTCCGGGGCGAGGCGCTTCCACACCCGCTCGACGCCCTTCAGCACGCCGACCGGATCGCTGCTGTCGTAGCGGACGATGAGGGCGGAATAGATGCCCTGATCGAGGAAGATCGCCGGCTCCACGGGGTCGCGCAGCGAGCGGAAGCGGCTGTCCTGGACCACGCCGACGATGGTGATCGGGAGCGAGCCGTATTTCTCGCCATATTGGCGGGCCTTGACCTCCTTGCCGATCGCCGAGGCCGGGGTCGGGAAGCCCATCTGCTTGGCGGCGAGCTCGTTGACGACGACGTTGAGGCCGCGCGCGACCTGGGCGCGGATCGCCGGGTCGACGGCTTCCTCGGGCTCGTAGGGGAGGAAGCCGTTGTCCTTGGCATATTGGCGCGACAGGGTGCGGCCGGCGAGGGTCCTGATCCCCATCGTTTTGAAGAAGTCGGGGTGGGCCGAATACCAGCCGATGGTGACCGGCTGGGTCTTGCCCGGGACTTCGATCCGGGTGTTGAGCGTCTGGCCGGTGGCGACCCGGATGTTCGAGCCGGCTGCGGAGGTCACTCCGGGCACCTTGGAGACTTCGCGGAGCACGGTTTCGGTCAAGGGCACGATCTGGGCGCGGTTGAAGTTCATCGCCTGGATGAGGCCCTCGCGCTTGTAGCCGGCGTCGGAGGTCTGGGCGAAGCGGGTCTGCGCGTAGACGATCGAGGTGCAGACGATGAGGCCGATCGACACCGCGAACTGGGCGACGACGAGCAGGTTGCGGAGCCGCCCGCTGCCGGCCGGCTCGGCCGTCGACTTGTTCGCCCGAAGCACCGCGCTCGGCTGGAAGCGCGAGAGGTAGAAAGCCGGGTAGAGGCCGCCGGCGATTCCGACCACGAGCAGCAGGCCGAGCGCGGGAAGAAGCAGCCCGTCCCAGCCCCAATAGGTCATGTGGAGGTCGGCGCGGAGGAAGTCGGCGAGCCAGGGAAGGGCGAGCTCCGCCATGGCCAGAGCGATCAGCATGGCGACGGTGGTGAGCAGCATCGATTCGCCGAGGAACTGGACGACGAGCTGGCTGCGGTTGGCGCCGAGGACCTTCCGCAGCGCCACTTCCCGGGCGCGCTGGCTGGCGCGGGCGGTGGCGAGGTTGATGAAGTTGACGCAGGCCATGCCTAGGATCAGCAGAGCGACGATCGCGAAGGTGATGATGGTCGAGCGGTCGTTGCCCGGATGGTCTTCCCAGAACGCCTCGGCGCCGCTCAGATGGACGTCCTTCACCGGCACCAGCTTCCAGTCGAACGCATCGCCTTCGCTGACGACCGCGCCGTTGACGTTGGCGGTGGGGATGTTGCGCTTCTCCCAGGCGGGGAGCTGGCGGTTGATGTCGTCGGCCGAGGCGCCGGGGCGAAGCTTCAGATAGACGACGCCGTTGATGCAGCCCCAGCCGCAATCCGCCTTGTCGGTGTCGCGGATCTTGGCGACGAGGTTGAAGCCCAGATGGCTGTTCTTCGGCAGATCCTCGAACACCCCGGTGACCCGCATCTCATATTTCTCGCCGCGGCGGATTCCGGTGACGGTGCGGCCGAGCGCATTAGGCGTGCCGAAGCGCTTCACCGCCTCCTTGCGGCTGATGACGAGACTGTCGGCGCCGTCGAGCGCGGTCTTCGGATTGCCGGCGAGGAAGGGGATTTTCAGGATCTGGAAGAAGGTCGGGTCGGCGCGCAGCAGGTCGGCATAATTGGCGTCGGCGCCGTTCAGGAGAACCGGCCGGTCCCCCTCGGCGCGGGCGATCGCCTCGATCTGGGGGAAGTCCTTGGGCAGGGTCTCGGTGATCACCCCTTCGGTGCCCTGCTGGAGCTCCTTATTCCCCGTCTCGGGGTCGGTGTAGAGGGTCTGGACCTGGTAGACGCGGCCGGCGTCCGGCAGCCACTTCTCGAAGCTCGTCTCGTAGCGGACGTAGAGCAGGATGAGGATGCAGGCGGCGAGGCCCAGAGCGAGGCCGGCGATGTTGATGAAGGCATAGGTCCGGCTCTTGGTCAGCGCCCGGAAACCCACGGTAAGATAATTGCGCCACATCGCCCCAACTCCCTGTCTTGCTGTTCGCCCCTTGCCCCCCGGTCCCCCGGGGCCCCAGCCGGGGCCGCCTAAGGGGACTAGAGCGGCACCCGGCTGAGACCGGAAAAGGAGGAGAGGTCAGGCCGCCCGGCGGCGCTCCTGAAGGATCCGGCCGTCGAGCATGTTGACCACGCGTCCGGCATAATCGGCGTGCGAGGCCGAGTGGGTGACCATGACGATGGTCGAGCCTTCGCGGTTCAAGGCCTGGAGCATCTTCATGACCTCCTCGCCATGCTGGGTGTCGAGGTTGCCGGTCGGCTCGTCGGCGAGGATCAGCTTGGGATTGCCGACCAGGGCGCGGGCGACTGCGACGCGCTGCTGCTGACCGCCCGAGAGCTGGCTCGGCCTGTGCTTGGCGCGGTGGGCGATGCCGACCTTGTCCATCACCTCGTCGACCCGGCGGCGGCGCTCGGCGGCGGGCACGTCGTGATAGAGCAGAGCGAGCTCGGCATTCTCGCGTACGGACAGCTCGTCGACCAGGTTGAAGCTCTGGAAGATGAAGCCGATGTTGCGCTTGCGCACGTCCGCGAGCTTGCCTTCGGGAAGGCCGGCGACTTCCTGGCCGTTGAAGACGTAGGAACCGGACGAGGGGCTGTCGAGCATCCCCACCACGTTCAGAAGCGTCGACTTGCCGCAGCCGGACGGCCCCATGATCGCGACGAATTCCCCTTCCGCGATATCGAGATCGATGCCGTCGAGGGCGGTCGTCTCCACCGTATCGGTGCGGTAGACCCGCGCCAGCTCACGCATGCTCAGCATTGATCAGCTCCTTCTTCATGTCTCGAGGTCGAGCCGATCCTTGTCGGCGAAACCCGTATAGGGTGAGGTGATGACGCGCTCGCCGGGCTCGAGCCCTTCCAGCACTTCGATGAAATCGGCATTGCGGCGGCCGAGCTTGACGTTGCGCTTCACCGCGGCATTGCCGTCCGGCGCGACCACGAAGATGAAGGCGCCGCCCGTCTCGTTGTAGAAAGCGCCGTTCGGGATCAGCAGAGCGGGCGTCGGATCGCCGAGCGTCAGGCGAACCTGGAGGGTCTGGCCGCGCTGGAGGTCCGGCGGCTCGGCGGCGGTGAAGGTGAGATCGACCTCGAAGGCGCCGTTGCGGACCTGCGGATAGATTTTCGCGACCTTCGCCTTGTAGCTCTTGCCGCCGGTGTCGACGGTGGCGATCTGCCCCGGCTGGACCCGGCCGAGGTAGAATTCGTCGACCTGGGCGACCAGCTTGTTGCGGCCGGCGCTGTCGATCTGGCCGAGGCGTTCGCCGCGGTTCAGAGACTGGCCGACCTGGATCGAGAAAGCGGTGAGCTGGCCGGTGACCGGGGCGCGCAGGTTGAGCGCGTCGAGGGTCGCCCGGGCGATTCCGAGGCTCCCGCTCAGCGACGCGTTCGATTCCCTGAGCTGGGCGAGCTGGCTGGTCTGGAGGCGCTGGTTGACCTGCTGGGCGCGGCGGAGGACCGCGGCGCGACGCTCGCTGGACACATAGTCGTCGCGGCTGTCGTTGAACGTCTTGGCCGGGATGAAGCCCTTTTCGTAGAGCGGCTTCTGAAGCTCGTACTGGCGCTTCGCCTTATCGGCGGCGAGATTGGCGTCGATCACGGATCGCTCGTCGCCCATCTGGCTCTGCGCCAGCGCAAGCTCCTGGCTGCGCATCGAGTTGACTTCGCGCGACACGTCCGACTGGCGGGCGAGGAGATTGAGCTGGAGGTCCGAGTTGGATAGCTCGGCGAGGAGCTGGCCCTGCTGGACCATGGCGCCGTCCTCCACGTACAATTTCTCGACCCGGCCGCCCTCGACCGCGTCGAGGTAGACGGTGACGAGCGGCGTGACCCGGGCGCGCAAGGGCAGGAAGTCGTCGA
>VBAE01000138.1 GCA_005882415.1 Alphaproteobacteria bacterium
CGAGGACTTCGGCCGGGCGCGCGTCGGGCCGATCGATCTTGTTGACGACGACGATGGGCCTGAGGCCGAGCGCGAGCGCCTTCCCGGTGACGAACTTGGTCTGCGGCATCGGGCCTTCGGCGGCATCGACGAGCAGGATCACGCCGTCGACCATCGACAAAATTCGCTCGACTTCGGCGCCGAAGTCGGCGTGGCCGGGCGTATCGACGATATTGATGTGGGTGGAGCCGCCGTCAGGACTGGGCCATTCAACCGACGTGCACTTGGCGAGGATGGTGATCCCGCGCTCTTTCTCGAGGTCGTTCGAATCCATCGCGCGCTCTTCCACGCGCTGGTTGTCGCGGAAGGTGCCCGACTGGCGGAACAGCTGGTCGACAAGCGTGGTCTTGCCGTGATCGACGTGCGCAATGATCGCCACGTTGCGGAGGCTCATTTCAATATCCTGCTGAGGAGGGGCTTTGGGCCGCGCCTATACGCAGGATAATGCGGCGTGACTAGGGCAGTTCCGGCGGCGAGGCGCGGGAGAGGCGCCAGGCGAGGAGCGCCCAGCCCAGGATCATCAGCAATCCGCCGAGGGGCGTGACTGCGCCGAGCCAGCGTTGGCCGGTCAGCGCCATGGCGTAGAGGCTGGCGGAGAAGACGATCGTGCCGGCGGCGAGGGCGAGCGCCGGGGTGCGGAGCGCGGGGTGGCCGAGGGCTCCGATGGCGAGCAGGCCGATGGCGTGCCACATCTGATAGTCGACCGCGGTCCGCCACCAGCCGAGGGCGGCCGGGTCGAGGACGCCCCGCAGGCCGTGGGCGCCGAACGCTCCCAGGGCAACGCCGAGGCCGGCGAGGAGGGCGCCGGTTACCAGGATGAGACGGTCTCCAGTCATTGGGGCGTCCTAGCACGGCTTGGGTCGCGGGGAACCCGGGCCGGGCCGCACGGTTTTAGGGGCATTCCTTTCCTTGTTCCTGCCCAGGACGAATGACCTACAGATCCAATGAACAGGCGGCCGCGCGATGTGCGGCATAGCCGGCGAAGTCCGATTCCGCTCCGGCATCGCCGATGCGGCGGCGGTCGCGGCGATGATGCGCAGCCAGGCCCGGCGCGGCCCCGATTCCTGCGGGCAATTGATGCGCGGGCGGGTCGGCCTCGGCCACCAGAGGCTGAAGATCATCGACCTCTCGGCCCGTTCTGCCCAGCCGATGGTGGATCCCGAGCTCGGCCTCGACCTCGTCTTCAACGGCTGCATCTACAATTACCAGGAGCTTCGCGACGAGCTTCAGGGGCTCGGCTACCGCTTCTTCTCGGGCGGCGACACCGAGGTGATCCTGAAGGCCTGGCACGCCTGGGGCGCGGGCTGCGTCGAGCGGTTCAAGGGCATGTTCGCCTTCGCCATCCACGAGCGGGAGAGCGGACGGGTTGCGCTGGCCCGCGACCGGTTCGGGATCAAGCCGCTTTACTATAGCCAGACCGAGGAGCGGCTGCGCTTCGCCTCGACCCTGCCCGGGATCGTCGCGGCGGGCGACGTCGACACGTCGATCGATCCCAAGGCGCTGCAGTTCTACATGAGCTGGCACGCGGTGGTGCCGCCGCCGCTGACCATCCTCAAAGGCGTCAGGAAGCTGCTTCCCGCCACGGTGCGTATCTATGAGGAGGACGGAAGCTTCTCCGACAGCCTCTATTGGGACCCGCCCTTCGGCGAGGACAGAGGCCGCTCGCCCGGGGAATGGGCCGAGATGCTCCACGAGGCGCTTCGCGTCGCGGTCGAGCGGCGGATGGTGGCGGACGTGCCGGTGGGCGTGCTGCTTTCGGGCGGGATCGATTCCAGCCTGATCGTCGGGCTGCTCGCCGAGATGGGCCAGCACGGCCTCTCGACCTTCTCGATCGGCTTCGAGGAAGCGCATGGCGAGAAAGGCGACGAGTTCCAATATTCGGACCTCATCGCCCGCCATTACGGCACCCGGCACCACAAATTGTTCGTGCCGTCGCAGGATCTGCTCAAGGAGCTGCCGGGCGCGATTCAAGCGATGGCCGAGCCGATGGTCAGCTACGACAATATCGGCTTCTATTTGCTCTCCCGCGAGGTGGCGAAGCACATCAAGGTCGTCCAGTCGGGCCAGGGCGCGGACGAGGTGTTCGCCGGCTATCATTGGTACCCGCCGATGGCCGGCGCCAACGACCCGGTCGCGACCTACGCCAAGGCCTTTTTCGACCGCGACGCGGAGACGCTCAACCGGCAGCTCGGTCCGGATTGGCGCAACGGCGGCACCGCGCCGCTCGATTATGTGCGCGAACATTTCGCCCGGGCCGGCGCTTCGGACCCGGTCGACAAGGCGCTCCGGCTCGATTCCACGGTGATGCTGGTCGACGACCCGGTGAAGCGGGTCGACAATATGACCATGGCCTGGGGCCTCGAGGCGCGGGTGCCGTTCCTTGACCATGACCTTGCAGAGATCGCCGCGCGCATTCCGCCGGAGCTCAAGCTCGCCGGCGGCGGCAAGGGCATCTTGAAGGACGTGGCGCGGCGGGTGATCCCGTCCGAAGTGATCGACCGGCCCAAGGGCTATTTCCCGGTGCCGGCGCTCAAATATATCGATGGGCCCTATCTGGAGCTGGTCCGCGACGCCCTCTCCTCCCAGGCGGCGCGGGAACGCTCGCTCTTCTCCCGCGATTATCTCGACATGCTGTTCGCGGACCCCACCGGCCGCATCACGCCGCTGAGAGGATCGGAGCTCTGGCAGGTCGGCCTGCTCGAGCTCTGGCTGCAGAGCCACGGGGTCGGCTGATGCGCACCCGGCTCCCCTTTGGCCGTTATCTGGGCGGCAAGCTCCCCCGCGCCAATGCGCTGGCCGATTGCGGCTGGGGGCGGATCCTGTTCGCCCACACGTTCGACGACGTCGACACTCTGGTCTCCGAAATCCGGGCCGAGGGGCCGGAGCAGCGCGACATCGCGATGTACGTCACCGATCCGCACGTGCTCCTTGCGGGTGCGCCGGCCGAGCTGTTCCTCGATCCCTCGCACACCTACCGCCTCAACCTCGCCACCTACCGGCCCTCGGGTCGCCGCCCCTCCGGCTTCTTCGTCCGGCGGATGATCCCCGACACCGACACCGACGCGGTGAACCGGCTCTACGCGCTCCACCGGATGGTGCCGGTTCGCCCGGAATTCTTCGAGCGCGAGGGGGCGCGCCTCCTCACCTATTTCGTCGCCGAGGACGAGGAGACCGGCGCGATCGTCGGCACCGTCACCGGGATCGACCATCAGGTCGCCTATGACGATCCCGAGAAAGGCTCCTCGCTCTGGACCCTCGCGGTCGACCCACAGACCCCGCACCCGGGCGTCGGCGAGATGCTGATCCGCTGGCTCGCCGAACATTATATCGCCCGGGGCGCCGGCTATATGGACCTGTCGGTGCTCCACGATAATGCGGGCGCGATCGCGCTCTACGACAAGCTCGGTTTCCACCGCCTCCCCGTCTTCGCGGTGAAGCGCAGGAACGTGATCAACGAGCGCCTGTTCGCCGGCCACGATCCCGCCAAGGCGATGAACCCCTACGCCCGGATCATCATCAACGAGGCCCGGCGGCGCGGGATCGGCGTGGACGTGATCGACGCCGAGGGCGGGCTGTTCCAGCTCCACTCGGGCGGCCGGACCGTGCGCTGCCGCGAGAGCCTCTCCGACCTCACCAGCGCGGTGGCGCTGTCGATCTGCGACGACAAGGCGATGACCCGGCGGATCGTCGAGGCCGCGGGGGTCGCGGTGCCGGACGAGGTCGAGGCCTCCGACACGGAAGCGGTTCGGGCGATGCTGGAGCGGCACGGATCGCTTGTCGTGAAGCCGGCACGCGGCGAGCAGGGGCGCGGGGTTGCGGTCGATCTCGACACGATGGAGAGCGTCGAGGCGGCGATCGACTTCGCCCGCACCCAGTCGGACCGGGTTCTGGTCGAGAGCTTCCACAAGGGCGACGACCTTCGGCTGGTGGTGATCGGCTTCAAACTGGTCGCCGCTGCGATCCGTAGGCCGGCGGAGGTGGTCGGCAACGGCCGCGACACGGTGCGCCAGTTGATCGAGCGCCAGTCCCGCCGCCGCTCTGCCGCGACCGGCGGGGAGTCACAAATCCCGCTCGATGCAGAGACCGAACGCTGCGTCGCCAAGGCCGGCTACACGCTCGACGACGTGCCGCCCGAGGGCGCGGCCTTCGCCGTGCGCAAGGCAGCCAACCTCCACACCGGCGGCACCATCCACGACGTCACCGCCATGGTCCACCCGCGCCTGGTCGAGGCGGCGATCAAGGTGGCGCGGGCGATCGATATTCCGGTGGTCGGCGTGGACTTCATCGTCCGCAATCCGGCGGAGCCGGACTACGTCTTCATCGAGGCGAACGAGCGGCCGGGTTTGGCGAACCACGAGCCCCAGCCGACGGCGGAGCGCTTCATCGATCTGCTCTTTCCTTTGAGCATGCCGGCCTCCGTCCGCAGCATCCGGAGGACCGATGCAGCAGCCGCCGATTGATACGGATTATCTGAAGGCGCAGCTCGAGGCCCTGCTCTCGATCCCGAGCCCGACCGGCTATACCGACACCGTCGTCCGCTACGTGTCCGAGGAGCTGGCGCGGCTGGGGGTGCGCTATTCGGTGACCCGGCGCGGGGCGATCCTGGCGCTGTACCGGGGGCGGGACGTGGAGGGGGCTCGGGCGATCGTGTCGCACCTCGATACGCTCGGCGCGACGGTGAAGATGGTGAAGGACAATGGCCGGCTGGAGCTGGTCCCGATCGGCACCTGGTCGTCCCGCGCGGCGGAATATGTGCGCTGCACGATCTTTTCCGATTCCGGCTCCTTCCGGGGCACGATCCTGACGCCGACTGCTATGACCGCGCCTCCACCGAGGCGCTCGGCATCAACATCGGCGATTTCGTCGCGATCGATCCGGGCACCGAGATGCTCGACAACGGCTATATCGTCTCCCGCCATCTCGACGACAAAGCCGGCTGCGCGGCGGCTCTGGCGGCGCTGAAGGCGATGGTCGATGCGAAGGTGCCGACCCCCGTCGATGTCCATTTCATCTTCACCATCACCGAGGAGGTGGGATCGGGCGCGTCGGCGGTGCTGCTCGACAATGTCGTCGCCATGGTGTCGATCGACAACGGCACCACCGCGCCGGGGCAGAACAGCGCCGAGTTCGGAGTGACGATCGGAATGGCCGACCAGGTGGGGCCGTTCGATTACCATCTGACCCGCAAGCTGATCCGCCTCGCCGACGCGCACGACATCCGCCACCAGCGCGACGTCTTCCGCTACTACCGCTCCGACAGCGCCTCTGCGCTGGAAGGCGGCGCGGATGTGCGGACGGCGCTCATCACCTTCGGCATCGACGCAAGCCATGGGTATGAGAGAATCCACATCCACGCGCTGAAGAGCATCGCGGAGCTGACGGTGCTGTACGCGGCGAGCCCGGTGGAGATTGCGCGGGACGTGGAGGAGCTGACGGGGCTGGAGGGCTTCACGGAGCAGCCCACCGAACCGGCGCCGCACAGCAGCGACGATCCGTCGGCGCATTAGGACCTCGTCATGCCGGACGGAGGGACCCCATCAAAGTACTACTTTGATGGGAACCCTGATCGGGCATCCATGAACACGGTTCGAGTCCAGTTCGCGTAGACCTGTGTTCATGGATCCCGGGTCAAGCCCGGGATGACGGTCTCACTGCCCCCTATACGAAGCAGGCCTGGTCGCCCGCGGCGGTGAGGCGGTTCGTCGGTTGCTCGTCGTCTTCGAACGGCCCCACGAACACGTCCGGCGCTTCCACCCCGAGCCTTGCGCAGTCGTAGCCGGCCATTCCGCAGAGGCGGGGCCAGTCCACCACGCGAAGGCTCTCGCCATCGCTTTCGACCACCGAGGAGAGGGTGAGCAAAGCGAGTATCCGCTTCACCCGGCAGAGGCTCACGCCCAGCGCCCGCGCCAACCCCGCGCGGGAGAGGGGCATTTCCTGGCTATAATCACCGATCCGGCGGCCGTATTGCCAGCCCAATTCGCAGAGCAGCCAGGCGAGGCGCCTGCGGGTGTTGCGGCGCTCGCTGTCGGCGCGCTCGGCGGAGACGGCGGAGGCCAAAGCGGCGTTGAAGTCCCAGTCCCGGTCGCCGGTACGGGCGCGCATGAACAGGAAGGGCAGAGCCGCGACGGAGGCGGGGAGCTCGGGGAGGTATATGCGGGTGGCCATCGGCCGGAGGCGCTCCTTGAAAAAGGCAGTTAAAACTTGCCTAATCAAGCGCTTGAGCGGCCTCCCGCGTTCCGTGCCAGTTCACTAACACGGATCAAACGAACACCGACCAACCCGTGCGGTCAATCAGCGTTTCGAGCGCCGCCATTCCGACCAGCGACATGCCGGCAGCGTTGAGGCCGGGCGACCAGACGCAGACCGTTCCGGTGCCCGGAATCACCGCCAGGATCGCGCCCGAGACCGAGCTCTTTCCCGGAAGACCGACGCGGAAGGCGAAGTCGCCCGAGCTGTCATAATGGCCGCAGGTCATCATCAGCGCGTTGATCCGGCGCGAGCGGGATTCGGTGGTGATCGTATCGCCGGTCGCCGGGTCGACCCCGTCGAAGGCGAGAAAGAGCGCGGCCCGGGCGAGCTGGCTGCAGCTCATCGCGATCGAGCAGTTGCGGTAGTAGAGGGAGAGCACTTCCTCGACTGGATTGTGGAGGTTGCCGAAGGCGGCGATGAAATTGGCGAGGCTTCGGTTGAACGCCCCTGCCCGCGATTCGGACATGGCGAGATTGTCGTCGACCGCGACCGAGGGGTCGCCGGAGCGGTCGCGCAGGAATTCGAGCATCTCGTCGCCGGCGGCCGCGGCGCCGCAGGTGGTCATCAACTGGTCGCAAACGACGATGGCGCCGCCGCTGGTCAGCGGGTTGCGCGGCCGGCCTTTCTCGAGCTCGAGCTGGACGATCGATCCCACCGGAAGCCCGGAAGGCTCCCGCCCGACATGGTTCCAGAGCGAACCCTTCAGATGATGGAGCGCCTGCGCCACGGCGAAGACGTAGGAGATGCTCTGGATCGAGAAGCTCTCCTCGGCATCCCCCGCGGTCACTGCCGTGCCGTCCTTCAGCACCAAAGCGATTCCGAACTTCTGCGGGTCCGCCTGGGCCAGCGTCGGGATGTAGGAGGCGACCTTCCCCTGCCCCCGATAAGCGGCGACGTCCGACACTACGTCGTTGAGCAGGCTCTGGTAATCCACGCTTACGCCTCCGTCAGATGCGATCCGGGAAGCCGGGCTGGATGTCGGTGGGGATGTTCACCGTGGTGGAAAGCACCGTCCGCGCCGGATCGTCGAGCTTTGCATAGCGTTCGAAGAAGGCCTTGGTGCCCGCATAATCGCCGTCGCCCTCCAGCCGGACGAGATCGGCGACCAGCGCCTTCAAACCGGCCTCGAGCTTGGGATAATCGACCCGGAAGCGCTTGGCGGAGGCGTCCCAGGCGAACGCGCCCTTCTCCTTCAGATAGCCGTATTGCATCGCGGCTCCGAGCCCATGGGCGTCCTCGACCCCGAAGCGGACGGCGCGGAAGATGCCGGCGAAATAGGTGGCGAGGAGCTGCTGGCGCTCGGCTGCGGGGAGCTCGCCCCGGTCCATCAGATAGAGGATGTTGTAGACGCCCATCACGTCCGCCTTGGCTTCCTCGGTCGGCGAATAGATGTCCTTCAGCTCGGCGTTGACCGTTGTCTGGCGGCCGCCGACGGTGATGATCCCGGGCCCGAGGCTGTGCGACAGCTCGTGGAACAGCGTCTCCTGGGTCATATACTTCTTGGAGACCAGCCGCGCCTGTTCGGGGACGAGGAGGAGGCCGGCCATCGGCGCGAGGATGCGCTCGTACTTGGCGCCGAGCAGGTTGGCGAGGATCACCTTTTTCGCCCCCTTGGCCTGCCGCACGCGCTCGTCATTGGGGAGGTTGAAGGCGATGGTCTGCACCCCCGGCACCGCCTCGCCGCCGCCGCGGACCTGGTCGGCGACCAGGATCGGCGAGGTGAAGGGGCGGTTGGCGTTCTTATATTTGGCGTCGACGGGGAGGTTGCGCTCCATGTCGGGGAGCAGCTTCTTGTAGCGGTCGAGGGCGGCGCTCTCCTTCGGATCCTGGACGGTGACGTAGGATTCGAACGCGGTCTTCTGGCCGTACAGATTGTCGGCATAGACTTCGTAGGGGCCGATCACGACCTCGATCGGCGTCCCGCTGACGTCCATCCAGGCGAGCTCGGACGGGTAATAATCGTTGGTGCGGAAGGCCTGGGCGCGCAGGGTGAGGAAGCGCTTGAGGCTGGCGTTGCTCGTCTTCGCCGCGGCCTGTTCGAGCAGCTTGGCGGCGGGCTCCAGCCATTGCTTATACTCGACGCTGTAGGGCACCGCGACCAGCTTGTCGCCCTGGCGGTGGACGACGGTGTAGGGGCTGGTCAGCGCCTCCTTCTCGCCGGGATGGGCGGCGAGATAGGTGTCGAACGCCGCCTTGGTGAGGTCGGCCGGGTAGAGCCCCCCGCCCGCCGGAGGCGCGCCGGCTCCGTAGAAGGGGTGGTTCGCGGCGAGCGTGTCGTAGGGGCCGTAATGGAGGTCGAACATGTCGAGCAGGGCCGCCTTGTCCGGCCGGTTGCTCGCCTCGATCTCGGCCCGGATGCGCGGATTGTCGGCGTTGAGCTGGCGCAGATAGATGGGGTTCATCAAATCGGCGGCCTGGATGAGCAGGTTCACCACCTCCCGCTCCTCGGCATTGAGGAAGCTGGTGTTCGGCTGCATCGCGATCTTGGCGATCTTCGCGCGCTGCGCCGCGAGGTCGTAGCTCTCCTGGGCTGCGGCCCCGGCGGCGGGCGCGGCGCCGTTGGCGGCTGCTCCGTTGTCCGGGGCGTTGCTCGCGGTGCAGGCGGCGGTGCCAAGCATCAGGCCCGCAAGAAGGAGGTGGCGCATCCTGGTCTCTCCAAAACCGTTTCGCGCCCGCTCTACCGCGCTTGATCGAGGTTGGGAATGTCCTCCCCGTCGAAGACGGGGAGGACTGGGAGCCGCCGACGGCCTCAGCGGTCAGTTTCCTCGGCTGATCCCAAGATGCTCAAATGGATCGCTAGCCCCGACAAGAAGGGAAACTCCCTTCCCATTTGGTCGTTCGCTGTCCTCCCACCCGCCGGGCGAGAAACGTTCGACCACGTCGAGCCCCGGCCCGTGAATGTAGATCGCGGAAAACTCATCTCCGGGCTGATTCTGGATGAACATCGCCAAGTCCGGATCACTCTGTTGTAACAACTGATACTCTCCAAAGCTCTTGAAACGGTGCCCATTCCTCAAGCCGCATCATCTTCTTCCTCCAAGCCACGGCCACCCCCCTCTACTTTCTGCCAACACGTCCACGATTCCTCTAAGTAGCACCTCTAGATCAACTACGTCGCTGTACGTGAGAGTGACCGGCCCGCCTCGTGCTTCGTCGAGCTTCTTAATCACCAACGATGGCGATCCAGCAGCTGCGTCCAATGCTCGCGCACGGGCAAGGAGTTGAGCAAAGTTCCCAAGCAATACCTCCACCGAGTGGTTCGCTGACGAGCGCAGCATCTGACTGAATGATACCCGCCCAGCCTAGACACTCGTCAGCGATCCGGCGAGCAGTCTTTGGATTATTCGCAGCCCGAAAACCTCACACGGGAAGGGAGGTCTTTCCCCTGCGTCAGAGATACGGCTCGGAAGTGATGGCGATGAGGTGGCGCTTGGTGGCGTTGCTGCACCATGAAAATTGGATGCCCGACGAGGATTCGAACCTCGATTGACGGAGTCAGAGTCCGTAGTCTTACCTTTAGACGATCGGGCAGCGCCGGGGCGCGAGATAGGCGGGGGCGGGGTGGGGGTCAAGGGTTGTGAGGCCCTGACCGGGATGCCGCCGGGGCCGGTAACTTGCTCCCTCTGCCCCCCCTGTGTACACATGGGGGCAAGTCAGGGCGGCTCCCGCCGTCCCAGGAAAAAGAAGAAGTGGTTTGCTTATGGGGCAGCAGGCCGTGACGGTTCCGCTCCCGCCGGGCGAAGCTCCGGCGCCCGCGGCAGGGCACGTACCGCGCCGGCAGATGCCGCGCCACACCTATGGCGCGCTCGATCTCGGCACCAACAATTGCAGGCTTCTGATCGCCCGTCCCACCGAAGACGGTTTCACCGTCATCGACGCCTTCTCGCGCGTGGTCCGTCTCGGCGAAGGGCTGGCGGCGAGCGGGCGGATCAGCGACGACGCCATCGAGCGGGCGCTGGCCGCGCTCTCCGTCTGCGCGGACAAGCTCTGCCGCCGCCGGGTATCGCTGGCGCGGTCGGTGGCGACCGAGGCGTGCCGGCGGGCGGTGAACGGGCGCTATTTCGTCGAGCGGGTGCACAAGGAGACGGGGATCGCGCTCGAGATCATCTCGCCCGAGGAAGAAGCGCGGCTGGCCATGCTCGGCTGCCATAGGCTGCTCGAGCCGGGCGACGGCCCTGCCCTGATCTTCGACATCGGCGGCGGATCGACCGAGCTGGTGCTGGTCGACACGGCCGGCGGCGAGGTGCCGCGGATCCAGAGCTGGTGGTCGGCGCCCTGGGGCGTCGTCTCGCTGACCGAGAGCGAGGGGCGCAACTTCAACGACGCCGACGAGCGGCTCCACGCTTATGGGCGGATGAAGGAAAGGGTGAAGCACGCCTTCCGGCGGTTCGCCGAGCTTCTCCCCTCCGACAAGCGCAACATCAGGCTGATGGGGACGAGCGGAACGGTGACGACTCTTGCCAGCGTCCACCTCGCCCTTCCCACTTACGACCGGCGGGCGGTGGACGGGCTGATGGTGCCGGCCGACCAGATGCGGGCGGTGAGCACGATGCTGTCGCGGATGAGCATCGAGGAGCGCTCGTCCCTCCCCTGCATCGGCCGCGACCGCGCCGACCTTGTGGTGGCGGGCTGCGCGATCCTGGAAGCGATCATGGACATCTGGCCGGCCAAGACGCTGGGGGTCGCCGACCGGGGCATTCGCGAGGGAATCTTGCGCTCGCTGATGGCCCGCGACGGGCACCGGCTGTGACGACCCGGGTCAAGACCGCCAAGGGGCGCAAGGTCGGCTCGACCAAATGGCTCGAGCGGCAGCTCAACGACCCCTATGTGAAGCGCGCCAAGGCCGACGGCTACCGCTCGCGCGCGGCGTATAAGCTGATCGAGCTCGACGAGCGGTTCCACTTCCTGAAGGGTGCCGAGCGGATCGTCGATCTGGGCGTCGCGCCCGGGGGCTGGACCCAGGTAGTGCGGCAGCGCGTGCCGAAGGCCGTGGTGGTGGGGCTCGATCTCCTCCCTACCGACCCGATCGATGGCGCGATCATCATCCATCTCGATTTCATGGCCGACGAGGCGCCCGGCCAGCTCACGGAGGCTCTCGGCGGGCCGGCGGACCTGGAGCTGTCGGACATGGCCGCGAACACGGTTGGCCATCCCCAGACCGACCATCTGCGCACCATGGGTCTGGTCGAGGCAGGGCTGGAGTTCGCGATCGAGGTTCTGAAGCCGGGCGGCGCGTTCGTCGCCAAGGTTTTGGCCGGGGGCGCGGACAATGCGCTGGTGGCGGAGCTGAAGCGGCGGTTCTCCGCCGTGAAGCACGCCAAGCCGCCCGCCAGCCGCAAGGGCTCCAGCGAATGGTATGTCGTCGCCCAGGGCTTCAAAGGCTAGGTGCGGGCGCGGGCCTGTTCGATGGCGGCCTTGAGCGCGTCATAGCCGACCGCGCCTTCCAGCACCTTGTCCCCGATCACCCAGGTCGGGGTCCCGCCCGCGCCGATCGAGCGGGCGAGCTCGTAATTCTTGCGAAGCTCCG
>VBAE01000194.1 GCA_005882415.1 Alphaproteobacteria bacterium
AATCTGGTGGCCGGCGGCGACGCGACGCTCGACCGGCCGCTCGACATGGATTTCAACGACGAGAATCTCCACCAGGACAGCGCCTCGGACAGCCTCCGCGGCCTCGACGGCGGTTTGGGAATGGACGGAATCGCCAGCGGCGGCGGCGAGGTCGATTATGAAAGTTTCGCCTCGTCCGGCGAACTCTCGCTCCAGGACCATCTCGCCGCCCAGGCCGGCGAGCGGCTGTCGGGAAGCGACCTCCTCATCGCGCTGCAGATCGTCGAGCAGATCGACGAAACCGGCTATCTCACCGGCTCCCTGCTCGAGCTCGCCGCCCGCCTGGGCGCCCCCCTCGCCACGGTCGAGCGGGTGCTCTCCGTCGTCCAAAGCTTCGATCCCACCGGGGTCGCCGCTCGCTCATTGGCTGAATGCCTCGCCCTCCAGGCCAAGGAGGCGGACCGCTACGACCCCGCCATGGCGCGCCTGATCGACAATCTCGACTATCTCGCCCGCGGCAACCTCCCCGCGCTGAAGCGGATCTGCGGCGTGGACGACGAGGACCTGCACGACATGATCCGCGAGCTTCGCGGCTACGATCCCAAGCCCGGCTGCAAGTTCGGCCAGGGCGACCGGGTCGACGCGGTCGTCCCCGACGTCTTCGTCGCCAGCCGCGGCCATGGCTGGGCGATCGAACTCAACAGCGCCACCCTCCCCCGCCTGGGCAAGCGCCAACTGGCTCCTCAAAGCCCTCGACCAGCGCGCCCGCACCATCGTTAAAGTCTGCACGGAGATTGTCCGGCACCAGGACGCCTTCTTCCGCCACGGCGTCTCCCAGCTGAAGCCGCTGACGCTCAAGACTGTGGCCGAAGCGATCGGAATGCACGAATCGACCGTCAGCCGGGTCACCTCGAACAAATATCTCTCCTGCGACCGCGGCCTGTTCGAATTGAAATATTTCTTCACGAGCGGAATCCAGTCCTCGGACGGCGGCGAGGCCGTGTCGGCGGAAGCGGTGAAGAGCCACATCAAGATCCTGATCTTAGCCGAGGACCCGCGCGCCATCCTCTCCGACGACCAGCTCGTCGACCTGCTCCGCGCCAAGGGATTCGACATTGCGCGGCGGACGGTGGCGAAGTACCGCGAGGCGCTCGGCATCGGCTCCTCGGTGCAGCGCCGCCGCCAGAAGGCGATCGGCTCCCACGCCGCCTGAGGTAAGTACCGCTTTCCATGCCCCAAGACGTGAAGATCCTCGTGCTGGCCGGACGCCGCTCGTCCAGCCTCGATTCCCTCGCCGAGAAGATGGGCGTCACCCACAAGGCGATGGTCCCGGTCGCCGGCGAGGCGATGATCGGCCGGGTCCTGCGCATCGCCGACGAGGCTTTTCCCGAGGCGCCCCTGTTCGTCTCGGTCGAGGATTTCGCGGTGATCGCGTCCGAGCCGACCGTAGCCCGCCTCCACGCGGCCGGTCGGCTGACCGCGATCAAGGCGCAGCATCATATCGTCGACAGCGTCGTCGAGGGGAGCAAGGGGCGAGCGCGTGCCGGGGACGGAAGGGCTGGTGATGATGGCGGAGCGCGAGGCGATCCTTGCCGCCCATCCCGACGGCCAGCGCCGCTTCTACCGGCTCAAGGGCGGGGCCTATTCGAACTGCAATCTGTTCTGGATCCGCGACCCCCACGCCTTCGAGGCGATCGAGACCTTCCGCTACGGCGGCCAGTTCGCCAAGCGCAAGCGCGACGCCGTCAGGGCGCTCGGGCTGACCACGATCCTCCTCTATTTCTCCGGCCTCGTCACCCTCGACGGCCTCTTCCGCCACGTCTCCCGCCGCTTCGGCGTGCCGATCCGCGCCGTGGTGGCAAAGGACGGCCGCCTCGCCATCGACGTCGACAACGAACGCACCCACCGAGTCGCCGAGGAGATATTGGCGCGGGAGCGCTGACCCAATCCTCCCCGTCGCCAGACGGGGAGGGGGACCACATGAAATGTGGTGGAGGGGTAGAAGGCGCAGGAACCGGGAGGTTCCCGCGAGAACCTCTGCCTCCGAGCCACCTACCCCTCCACCACCCTTCGGGTGGTCCCCCTCCCCCCGAGCTACGCTCGCGGGGAGGACAAGTAAGGACGTCACGGGCGGCCGTGACGTCGGACGGGTTCGGCTGACGCCGCCCCGCCGCCCGTGCTCGGGCGACTCCGTTCGCTGCTTCGCTGCTCACGGGCGCCCCACGCCAAAGAAGGGACGGCTCCTTTTGGAACCGCCCCTTCCCGGGTTTCGCGCCCAGGGATGAATGGGCGCGAGGGGGGCTCGTGATCAGAAGGCCATGCCCACGCCGACCAGCACCTGGTGGCGGCTGACGTCGGATTCGTAGTTCGAGTAGCGATACTCGATCTTGCCGTAGGCGCCGCCGCCGAAGCCCTGCTGATAGCCGATTCCGAGGCGCAGGCCGTCGAGATTGGCGGCGCTGGAGGTCGTGACTCCGGCCGGGGTGGTGTAGCTGGCGCGGACCCGGGCGTTCGAATAGCCGGCGAGGGCGTAGACGACGCCGTTCTCGCTGACCTTGTAGCCGAGGCGGACCGCAGCGGCGAGGTCGCGGCGGGCCTTGAGGCAGGTCTCGTCATTGGCGACGACCAGGCCGGCCTCGCAATCCTTGATGCTGCTCAGGTCCGCCGAAAGGTCGACGCCGAGAAGGACGTTCTTGCCGAGATCGAAATCGTAGCCGGCGCCGATGCCGTAGACGATGCCGTCGTCCGACTGGCCGCCGCCGCGGATATGGTCCCAGCCGCCATGCACTTCGGCACGGAAGCCCTGGGCACAAGCCGGGGTCGCGGCGACGAGGACGGCCACCGAAGCGACCGAGGCGAGTGCGATAATCATCTTCTTCATTGTCATTCTCCCTACCCGCCGGTGGTCCCCCCTAGGGAGTGGCGGCGGTGATTTCCCGTTGGTTGATATTGGTATTCAGTGCGGTGCTCCGGATCGTCAGACGATCCGAAGCTCCTGAACCGCACCGCTGTCGAGCGCGGTCAGGGTGCCGCTCAAAATGCTCGCGCTGCAGCCGAGTGCGGCCGCGGCAACGAGGAGGAGGCGCAGGCGCGCCTTCTGAACTGTGAACATCTTCTCGTCTCCTGTATGTCGCAGCCTCGTCGGCTGGTGGCGCCCATCTGACGCCGTCCTGTGTCGGCGAAATGCCGCGCAAAGCCCTTTTTTGTTTCAATTGTTACAGTTGAGGCTGCACCGCGACGCGCCCGCGTGCTAAAGGCGCGGGCACGCTTTCTTCGGGGGAGTAGAAGGGTGGAAGACGCGGCCGCAGTCCCATGCGTGCTCAGCGCGGCGATCGAGGCGTCGCTGATCCCGGTCGTAACGATCGACGGGCGCGGCACCATCACCGCCTATAACGAGGCCGCCGAGCGCGGCTTCGGTTACTCGCGCCTCGAGATGCTCGGCCAGCCCATCGCCCGCTTCCTGGTCCGCAACCCCGCCCGCGCGAGCGAGGAGCAGGCTTTGCTCCGCTTCATCTCCGGCGAGCGCACGAGCCCGGGCGCGATGCGCGCTGTGGTCGAAGGGCGGGTGAAGAGCGGCGAGGTCGTTCCCCTCGAAGCGACGATCACCGGGATCGACATGGACGGCGGCCGCCGCTTCATCTGCCACATGCGCGACCTGTCGGAGGAGCGGCACCATGACGAGGAGCTTCAGGATTCCCGCCGCCGCCTCGAGCTCGCCGTCGACGGCGCCAATATCGGCAGCTGGACCTATGACATATTGACCGGCGAGACCTGGTATTCGGACCGGTCCAAGGCGATGTACGGCCTCCCCCGCGAAGTGAAGATGCGCACCTCGGTTCTGCGCGAGGCGATCCACCCCGACGATTGGGAGGAAGTCTCCGGCCCCTATCTGAACGGCTTCACCGAGGACAAGCTGGCGGTCGAATATCGGGTGATCTGCCCGGACGGCTCGGAGCGCTGGATCTATTCGGTCGGCACCTGCAACCGCGACGACCAGGGCCGGCCGACCGGGGTCAACGGCATCCACCTCGACATCACCGACCGTAAGCGCGCCGAGC
>VBAE01000139.1:0-20647 GCA_005882415.1 Alphaproteobacteria bacterium
CACCGCAACGCCGCCGGCGAGCTTGGCGAGGCGCTCCTGGAGCTTCTCCCGGTCGTAATCGCTGGTGGTGTTCTCGATCTGCTGGCGGATCGCGGTCACGCGGCCCTCGATCAGCTCGCGGGTGCCGGCGCCGTCGACGATGGTCGTGTTGTCCTTGTCGATGGTGACGCGCTTGGCCTGGCCGAGCATTCCGACGGTGACGTTCTCGAGCTTGATGCCGAGGTCTTCGCTGATCATCTCACCCGAAGTCAGGATCGCGATGTCCTCGAGCATCGCCTTGCGGCGATCGCCGAAGCCCGGAGCCTTGACGGCCGCGACCTTGAGGCCACCGCGAAGCTTGTTGACGACGAGGGTGGCGAGAGCCTCGCCCTCGATGTCCTCGGCGATGATCAGCAGCGGACGGCCCGACTGGACCACCGCCTCGAGGATCGGAAGCATCGCCTGGAGGTTGGAGAGCTTCTTCTCGTGGATCAGGATATAGGGGTCCTGAAGCTCGACCTGCATCTTCTCCGGGTTGGTGATGAAGTAGGGCGAGAGGTAGCCGCGGTCGAACTGCATGCCTTCAACGACGTCCAATTCGAACTCGAGGCCCTTGGCTTCCTCGACGGTGATCACGCCTTCCTTGCCGACCTTCTCCATCGCCTCGGCGATCTTCTCGCCGACGACGGTGTCGCCGTTGGCGGAGATGATTCCGACCTGGGCGATCTCGTTCGAGCCCTGGACGTCCTTGGAGCGGCCCTTCAGATCCTCGACGACCTTGAGGACGGCGATGTCGATGCCGCGCTTCAGGTCCATCGGGTTCATGCCGGCCGCGACCGACTTCATGCCCTCACGGACGATCGACTGGGCGAGAACGGTGGCGGTGGTGGTTCCGTCGCCGGCCATGTCGTTGGTCTTGGACGCAACCTCGCGCAGCATCTGCGCGCCCATATTCTCGAACTTGTCCTTGAGCTCGATCTCCTTGGCGACGGTGACGCCGTCCTTGGTGATGCGCGGCGCGCCGAAGCTCTTGTCAATGACGACGTTGCGGCCTTTGGGGCCCAGGGTCACCTTCACCGCATCGGCGAGGATGTCGACGCCGCGGAGAATCCTCTCGCGGGCGTCACGGGAAAAGCGAACGTCTTTCGCTGCCATGGTCTCTATTCCTTTTAGCTCACCGTCCTGGGGACGGATGAAAAGTCACACTAAGGTCACACCTGTGCGCACTCGGCGCGGGCGCTAGAAAGTCAGCCGACGATCCCGAGGATGTCGCTTTCCTTCATGATCAGAAGGTCTTCGCCGTTGAGGCGGACCTCGGTGCCCGACCATTTGCCGAACAGGATCTTGTCGCCCGGCTTGACGTCAAGCGGCGTGATCGTGCCGTCTTCGCCGCGGGTGCCGGTGCCGGCGGCGACGACTTCGCCTTCCTGCGGCTTCTCCTTGGCGGTGTCGGGGATGATGATCCCGCCGGCCGATTTTTCCTCGGCCTCGACGCGGCGGACGAGCACCCGATCATGGAGCGGTCGAAAATTCATGCGCGTCACCTCTTCTTGTGTAGTGCGGTTGCGGGCCCCCCAAAGGTGCGCGGCAGCCGCTGTTGATTGAACTTTGTTAGCACTCCACCGGAGTGAGTGCCAGCAGGCTCCATCTAGGTGCTGTTCATCCGCGGTCAAGCCTCGGCCGCGCGATTTTTTGGCCGACGGAGCCGCTTGCTTTAGCCGCGAGAGGGCCCGACATAGCGGCTGGAACAGGGGCTCCGGCAGGGAAGAAGCGCATGAAGTTCGCGGGCAAGGTGTGGCGGCTTCTGGTCGGGATCAAGGACGGCTTGGTCCTCCTGTTCATGCTCATCTTCTTCGGCCTGCTCTATATGGCGCTGAGCGCGAGCCCGACCGCGGGCACCGGCGACAGGGGGACTTTGCTCCTCGCCATCTCCGGCCCGATCGTCGAGCAGCCGTCCGAGCCCAGCGCGGGCGAAGTGCTGAGCGGCCGGGCGGGGCCGAGGGAATATCGCCTCCGCGACATCGTCCATGCGCTGAAGGAAGCGGCGGACGACGACAAGGTCCAGGCGGTCGCGCTCGATCTCGACATCTTCTCAGGCGGCGGCCAGACCGCCCTCTCCGACGTCGGCGCGGCGCTCGACCAGGTGAAGAAGGCGGGCAAGCCCGTCCTCGCCTACGCCACCGCTTATGACGACGATTCCTATTTGCTCGCCTCCCACGCAAGCGAGGTGTGGCTGAACCCGATGGGCGGCGTGCTGATCGCCGGGCCGGGCGGGACGGGCCTGTATATGAAGGGCCTGCTCGACAAGCTCGGGGTCACCGCCAACGTCTACAAGGCCGGCGTCTACAAGTCGGCGGTAGAGCCTTTCGTTCGCAACGACATGTCGCCGGAGGCGAAACAGGCGGCGCAGGCGCTTGCCGGATCGCTCTGGGAAAGCTGGAACCAGGAAGTCGCCCGCGCCCGGCCCAAGGCCAAGCTGGCGCCGTTCATGGCCAGCATGACTCAGGAGAGCGCGGCGCAGGCGGACCTCTCGAAGGCCGCGCTTGCCGCGGGCCTGGTCGACCGGCTCGGCGACCGCGACGATTTCGGGCGCAGGGTGGCCGAGATCAGCGGTGCCGGGGAGGATCCGGTACCGGGCAGCTTCCGCCATATCGACTATTCGGACTGGATCTCCGCCCATCCGGCGGACGATGACGACGGCCCGATCGGGATCGTCACCATCGCCGGCGAGATCGTCGACGGCGAGGCCGGGCTCGGCACCGCCGGGGCGGAGACGATCGTCCGGAGCATCGAGGAAGGGCTGAAGCGCCGCAATCTGAAGGCGCTGGTCGTCCGGGTCGATTCGCCGGGCGGGTCGGCGCTGGCTTCGGAGCGCATCCGCCGCGCGATCATGGGCGCCAAGGCGCGCGGCCTGCCGGTGGTGGTGTCGATGGGCAGCGTCGCGGCGTCGGGCGGCTATTGGGTGTCGATGGCCGGCGACAAGGTTTACGCGGAGCCGAGCACGATTACCGGATCGATCGGCGTGTTCGGGATCTTGCCGAGCTTCCAGGGAACGCTCGCCAAGCTCGGGGTGGGCGCGGACGGGGTCAAGACGACGCCGCTGTCGGGCGAGCCGGACCTGCTGCGCGGGCCGAGCCCGGAAGCCGGGCGGCTGGTCCAGGCCGGGGTCGACAATATTTACGGCCGCTTCCTCACCCTCGTCTCGGGCGCGCGCAAGCTGCCGGTGGCACGGGTCAACGAGATCGGCCAGGGCCGGGTCTGGGACGGCGGCACCGCGCGGCAGCTCGGTTTGGTGGACGCCTTTGGGTCGCTCGACGATGCCATCGACGAAGCGGCGCGGCGGGCGAAGATCGATCCGGACGATGCCGAGGTGACCTGGCTCGAACAGAAGCCGAGCCTGATCGAGAGCCTGTTCGCAGCCTGGGCCGGCGGCGACAGCAGCAGCAGCGATGCTCGCGCCCGCGACGCCTTCAGCCGGATCGCCGAGCGGCCCCAGACTATTCTACTCCGCGCGGTCAGCGATACCGAGCGGATGCTCGCCTCCCCTGCCATCCAGGCGCGCTGCCTGTCCTGCCCGCCGGTGGCGAGGGGGCGGCCGCCGCAGGTTTCGGCCGAGACCCACTGGCTGCTCCGGCTGCTCGCTTTGTGAGGGTGCGGGCGGCCTCGGCGGAGGACGCCCCGGCCATCGCCGCAATCTACGCGCCTTATGTCGAGGCGAGCTACATCTCGTTCGAAATGGAGCCGCCTGATGCGGAGGAGATCGGCCGCAGGATGGCCAGCGGGGGCGATCTTTATCCCTGGCTGGCGGCCGTGGACGAAGACGACGCCCTGCTCGGCTACGCCTATGCCAGCCCCTTCCGCCCCCGCCCCGCCTACCGCTACGCGGTCGAGACCACGGTGTACGTCCGCGCGAGCGAGCACGGCCGCGGGATCGGCGCGGCGCTCTACCGTCCGCTGATCGCCATGCTCCGGGACCAAGGCTTCACCCAGGCCTTCGCTGCGATCTCCCTCCCCAACGAGGGGAGCGTTCGCCTGCACGAACGCTTCGGCTTCCGGAGCGCGGGGCGGTACGAGAAGGTTGGATGGAAGTGCGGGCGCTGGTGGGATGTGGGGCTGTGGCAGCTTACCTTGGCGGAACGAGAGGAGCCGGGGGAGCTCCGGCCGTGGCGCGAAGTCGCCGCCTCTAGAGAATGATCGCCTTCTCCTGAGCCGTCATTGCGAGGAGCGAAGCGACGCGGCAATCCACGGGCCTCGGAGGCCGCACTGGATTGCTTCGCTTCGCTCGCAATGACGGGCTTAACGGCGGTAAGCGGGTAGCGACCAGCCGCGGCGGAGGGCGGCGGCTCGGAGGGCGAAGCCGGCCAGGGCCGCGATTGCTCCGGCCAGGGTGGCGGGGACGCCGAGGAGGAGGAGGGCAACCATTAACGCGGCCGACAGGGCGGCGGCGGTGACGTAGAGTTCGGGGCGCATCAGGATCGAGGGCTCCCCCGCCAGCACGTCGCGCACGATTCCGCCGGTGCAGGCGGTGAGGACGCCCATGCCCATCGCCGGCAGCGGCGCCACGCCATAGGCCATGCCCTTGGCTGCGCCGTAGGTCGCGTAGGCGGCGAGGCCGATCGCGTCGAGCCAGAGCAGGGCGGTGCCGCGCCAGGTCCGCGCGGGCAGAAGCCAGGCGATGATCGCGGCGGCGAAGCAGATGATCAGGGTGACGTTCTGGTGAATCCAGAAGACCGGCGCTCCGATGAGGAGGTCGCGGACGGTGCCGCCGCCGACGCCGGTGATCACTGCGAAGAAGACGAAGGTGACCAGGGTCTGTTTCTTTTCCGCGGCGAGGAGGGCGCCCGAGAGTGCGAAGACGAACACGCCCGCCCAGTCGAGATAGGCAAGGACCGGGCCGAGCTGGAGGATTGCGGGAGCGGTCATGGGCGGCGGCGCCGGGTCATCGGCAGGAGCACGATCGCCATCAAGGTGGTGGCGAGGGTGACGAGGCCGAGGGCGATGACGAACGGGTTGTGCGAATCCTCGCGCCCGCCCGGGTCCATGATGTGGAGCCCCCACATGAAGTCGTAGAAGCGCCAGAAGGGGGTGCGGGTGGCGATGAGTTCGCCGGAGCCCGCGTCGAGGTAGAAGCGGACGCCGTCGCTCATCGTTACTCGCCAGGCGGCGACCGGTCGGCGAAGGTCGAGCGGCGGCGCTTCGGCGGAGGTGCGGTCGACCGAGGCGAGATGCGCCTTGCCGCGGTAGCGCTCGCCGACGATGCGGGCGGCGTCGAGCGGCTTCATCGGCGGGAGGTAGCGGCCGGTGGCCGGATCGGCCAGGCGGGTTTCACCGTCGGCGAAGCGGACCACCCAGACGGCGCCGCCGGGGCGCGGCTGGAGGCTTAGGGAGGAGACTGGGCGGGGGCCTGCGGGCGGGGCGATCGCGGACATTCCGGACGGGAGGGCGGGCGCGGGAGCCATCAGATCGGCGCCGCGCACCTCTTCAATGGGGCGGATCACCATCACGACGCCGCTCACCGTCCAGAGCAGGAGCGGCAGAGCGACGATCCAGCCGAGCCAGATATGCCAGCGCCGCAACTTCCCCCTGATCGCCACTCTCGCCACCCCTTTCAGCCCCCCGCTTCTCCCACAGGCGGACCGGGTGAGGCTAGCCGAACTTCTTCACGCATTGCTGGGCGACGAGGGCGGGATTGCCGCGCTTGACCATCCCCGCCATCGCTTTGCGCCGTTCGACCTGCTGTTTGGCGACGTCGGAGCCGGCGCGGGCGTGGAGGCCGGGGGTGATCTGGCTCTCCAGCTTGCGGCGCAGCGTGGCATAGTCGCCGAGCTCCTTGCCGTATTGGACCTCCTGCCGCTCCAGCGCTTCGGTCAGGAAATGGGCGACCTCGTCGCAGCCGATCAACGCGTCGTAGCGGCCCGAGGGGAGCTCGACCTCGCTTGTCGCCGTCTCCGGATAGGCTGCGGCGCAGGCGGGGGCGAGGTCCTGCCACTTGCCGCCGGTGATGTTGGCTTCGAGCTCGGGCATGCGCTTGCTGACATTGCTCGCACGCTCGATCGAGAAGCCGTCCGGCTGGTTGCCGGCGAGCAGCGCATAATGGAGGATCCGCCCCTGCGCCTCGATCGGAAGCGCCGCCTTTATGTTCGCCGTCGCCGACCGCGCCTCGGCCGCGGCGACGACCCCGCAGGTCGCGGCGCGGTCGATCGGGTCCGCCGGCAGGCTCAGCGTCTTCTGACCGCAGCCGGCGAGGCCCAGCGCGGCGGCGAGGAGGAGCGCGCGGCGCATCAGATGTGGATCGGCTTGCCGGTCACCGCCATCGCGGCTTCCTTGATCGCCTCCGAGTGGGTCGGGTGGGCGTGGCAGGTGTAGGCGATGTCTTCGGACGTGGCGCCGAACTCCATCGCCTGAGCGGCCTGGGCGATCATCGTTCCGGCGACGGAGGCGATTATGTGGACCCCGAGCACCCGGTCCGAGCGCGCGTCGGCGACGATCTTGACGAAGCCGTCGGTCTCCCGGTTGGTCTTGGCGCGGCTGTTGGCGAGCATCGGGAATTTTCCAACTTTGCCCTCGCCATGCTCGCGGGCCTGGGCTTCGGTCAGCCCCACGCCGGCGATCTCCGGCATGGTGTAGACCACGCTCGGGATCACCTCGTGGTTCACGATGCCGGTGAGGCCGGCGATGTTCTCCGCGACCGCGATCCCCTCGTCCTCGGCCTTGTGGGCGAGCATCGGGCCGGGGGTCACGTCGCCGATCGCCCAGACGCTCGGTGTTGGGGCGCCGGCCTATCGAGACCAGGATAACGTCGGCGTCGATCGTCTGCGCCTCGCCCCCGGCGGCGGGCTCGACCGTCAGGCGGACCCCCTCAGGGGCCTTCTCGGCGCCGGTGACCTTGGTGGAGAGTCGGAACTCGAAGCCCTGCTTCTTGAATATCTTGTTGGCTTCCTTGCGGACCTCGCCGTCCATACCGGGCAGGATCTGGTCGAGATATTCGACCACGGTGACCTTGGCGCCGAGGCGCTTCCAGACCGAGCCGAGCTCGAGCCCGATCACGCCGCCGCCGATGACGACGAGATGGGTCGGGACCTTGGCAAGCTCCAGCGCTCCGGTCGAATCGACGATGCGTTCCTGGTCGATCTCGACGCTGGGCAGCGGGGTGACCGACGAGCCGGTGGCGATGACGAAGCTCTTGGCGGTATATTCGGTGCCGGCGACGTCGAGCCGGTCCTTGGCGGTGAAGCGGCCATGGCCCTTCAGCCAGGTGACCTTGTTCTTCTTGAACAGGAATTCGATGCCTTTGGTGAGGCCGCCGACCGCCTCCAGCCGCCCCGCGTGCATGGCGGGGAGGTCGAGCTCGACCTGGCCGACCTTGACGCCCCATTTGGCGAGCGTGCCGTGGTTCGCCTCCTCGAACAGCTCCGAGGCATGGAGCAAAGCCTTGGAAGGGATGCAGCCGACGTTGAGGCAGGTCCCGCCCAGCGTCTCCCGGCTCTCGACGCAGGCGGTCCTGAGCCCAAGCTGCGCCGCCCGAATAGCGGCCACGTATCCGCCCGGCCCGGCGCCGATCACGATCACGTCGAAATTGCTGTCAGGCATTCTGAACTCCAGGGAATGCCTTCAGCCGCTTGCCCTGCTGAGGCGGCTGTAGAGAATGGCCCGCGGGGTGGGAAACCCCTGTCGGAAGATGAGATCGCCGAAATCCCGGTCGAGCGTCACCAGCACGAGCTCGCTTATGTCGGGCCGGGACAGGATGTCCTCGTCCTGCGCGCCCGGACTGGTCTCCTTCACCCACTCCACATTGTGTCCGACGCCCCGCAAATGGCTAACGGTCACCGGGTGCAAATTCTCGTCCGCAAGCAGCCTCAAGTCAGGCGGCGCGCTTTTGGGCCAACGCCTGCTCCTCGGCCACCATTTCCTGAGCGAAGGAGAGGGCGGCCCGGACATCCTCGGCCGTAATGTGATCGTAGGCCTGAAGGACGTCCTGGAGGCTGCAGCCATCGGCGAAATATTCGAGGATCAGCTCCACCGATATGCGCGTGCCGCGGACCACCGGCTTGCCGCCGAGTATGCCCGGATCGGAGTGGATATGGTCGCGCCAGTTCATCTCTAAAGATCGATCAGCAGCCTCGTCGGGTCCTCTATAGCCTCTTTCATCCGGACGAGGAAGGTGACTGCCTCGCGGCCGTCGACGAGGCGGTGGTCGTAGCTCAAGGCGAGGTACATCATCCGGCGGGCGACGATCTGGCCGTTCCTGACGACGGGCCGCTCCTCGATGCGGTGCATGCCGAGGACGGCCGACTGGGGCGGGTTGATGATCGGGGTCGAGAGCAAAGAGCCGAAGATACCGCCGTTGGAGATGGTGAAGGTGCCGCCGGTCATGTCGGCCATGGTCAGCGTGCCTTCCTTGGCGCGCTTGCCGAAGTCCGCGATGGTCTTCTCGATCTCGGCGAAACCCAGTGTGTGGGCGTCGCGGATGACGGGGACGACGAGGCCGTTGGGGGCGGAGACGGCGACCGAGACGTCGACATAGTCGTGATAGACGATCTCATCGCCCTCGATATAGGCGTTGACCGAGGGGACGTCGCGGGCGGCGAGGACTGCCGCCTTCACGAAAAAGCTCATGAAGCCCAGGCGGATGCCGTGCTTCTTCTCGAACAGATCCTTGTAGCGACCGCGCGCCTCCATGACGGCGCCCATGTCCACGTCGTTGAAGGTGGTGAGCATCGCCGCGGTGTTCTGCGCCTCCTTGAGCCGGCGGGCGACCGTCTGGCGGAGGCGGGTCATGCGCACCCGTTCCTCGCGGCGCTCGCCTGAGGCGGGGCGCGGCGCGGGGGCGGGAGCAGGCGCGGGCGGCGGCGGCGGTGCGGGAGCCGCAGCCGGAGCGGCCGGCTTCTGATCGCGGGCGGCGGCGAGGACGTCGTCCTTGGTCAGGCGGCCGTCCTTGCCGGTGCCTTTGATCTTCGACGGATCGACGCCGTGCTCCAGCACCAGGCGGCGGACCGAGGGGGAGAGAGTGAGGTGGGAGCCTTCCTCGCTTTCGTCGGCGCCCTCGCCTTCGCGGAGCTCGACATTCTCGCCGGCGCCGGCCGGATTGACCGGGGTCGACTCAGGCGCGGGCGCTTGCGAACCGGCGACGGCGGCCATTCCGGAGCCGCTTTCGATCCGGGCGATGAGGGCGCCGACCGCGACGGTGTCGCCTTCGGCCACGACCTGCTCGCCCATCACGCCGGCGACCGGGGACGGGACCTCGACCGCGACCTTGTCGGTCTCCAGGCTGGCGATCGGCTCGTCGGCCTTTACCGGGTCGCCGGGCTTCTTCAGCCACTGGCCGAGAGTCGCCTCGGTGATCGATTCGCCAAGCGTGGGCACTTTTACGTCGGTCATTCTCTTCCTATCCCGCCTTGCGCTGGGGCGCGGCTTCGCTGCTATGGCCGAGTGCGTCGGCGATCAAGGCGGCCTGCTCGGCTGCGTGGCGCTTGGCAAGGCCGGTGGCCGGAGAGGCCGAAGCGGCGCGTCCGGCATAGACCGGCCTCTGCGGCTTCGCGCCGGCCTCGGCGAGGCAGCGCTCGATGAACGGCTCGACGAAGGTCCAATAGCCCTGGTTCTTCGGCTCTTCCTGGGCCCAGACCAATTCTTCGACATTGGCCATGCGCCTGAGGCGCGCGACCAGGGGCTCAGACGGGAAGGGATAGAGCTGCTCGATCCGGACGATCGCGGTCTCCCGGTCGCCGGCCTTGTCGCGGACTTCCATCAGCTCGTAGGCGAGCTTGCCCGAGCAGAGGACGAGGCGCTTCACCTCGGCGTCGGCGGGGGCGCTGGGATCGGAGAGGATGCGCTTGAAATGGCCCTCGCCGATGAAGTCGGCCGCGCTCGACACCGCAAGCTTGTGCCGGAGCAGCGACTTAGGCGTCATGATCACCAGGGGCTTGCGGAAATCGCGGTGCATCTGGCGGCGCAGGATGTGGAAGTAGTTCGCCGGGGTGGTGCAGTTCGCCACCTGCATATTGTCCTCGGCGCAGAGCTGGAGATAGCGCTCCGGCCGGGCCGACGAATGCTCCGGCCCCTGCCCTTCATAGCCGTGGGGCAGCAGCATGACGAGGCCGTTGGCGCGAAGCCACTTCGACTCGCCGGACGAGATGAACTGGTCGATGATCACCTGCGCGCCGTTGGCGAAGTCGCCGAACTGCGCCTCCCACAGCACCAGCGCATTGGGCTCGGCCGACGAGTAGCCGTACTCGAAGCCGAGCACGCCCGCCTCGTTCAGCGGGCTGTCGATCACCTCGAAGTGCGCCTGAGACGCTGTGGCGCTGGCTGAACGTGCCGCGGCCGCTGTCCTGGCCGGAGAGGCGGACCTGGATTCCCTCGTGGACGAGGGTGCCGAAGGCGAGCGCCTCGGCGGTCGCCCAGTCGAAGCCCTCGCCGCTGTCGAACATCGCCCGGCGCGCGTCGACGATGCGCTGGAGCGTCTTGTGGACGGTCAGGCCCTCGGGGACGGTGGTGAGGATTCGGCCGACCTCGCGATAGGCGTCCTCCGAAATCCCGGTCTCGACGTTGCGGCGCCCGGTCTCGGGGGTATCGGGACGGCCGAGGCCGCTCCACCGGCCTTCGAACCAGTCCGCCTTGTTGGGGAGGTAGGATTTGGCAGCGTCGAACTCATTCTCCAGCGTCGCCGTGAAATTGGCGACCTGGCCGTCGATCCAGCCGCGGTCGACGACGTTCTCCGCGACCAGGCGCGCCCCGTAGATGTCGGAGACGGGCGGATGGTTGCGGATGCCGGCGTACATCAAAGGCTGGGTGAAGCTCGGCTCGTCGCCTTCATTGTGGCCGAAGCGGCGGTAGCACCACATGTCGATGACGATGTCGCGCTTGAACTGCTGGCGAAATTCGATGGCGAGCTTGCAGGCGAAGGTCACCGCTTCCGGATCGTCGCCGTTCACATGGAGGATCGGCGCCTGCACCATCTTGGCGATGTCGCTCGGATAAGGCGAGGAGCGGGCGAATTGCGGCGAGGTGGTGAAGCCCACCTGATTGTTGATGATGAAGTGGATGGTGCCGCCGGTGCCGTAGCCGGGGAGGTCCGAGAAAGCGAGGATCTCGGCCACGATCCCCTGCCCCGCGAACGCCGCGTCGCCGTGGAGGAGGACAGGTAGGACCTCGCTCCCGTCCGCATCGCCGCGCGCGACCTGGCTCGCCCGCGCCTTGCCGAGCACGACCGGATTGACCGCTTCCAGATGGCTCGGGTTGGGGAGCAAGGAGAGGTGGACCTTCACGCCGTCGAACTCGCGGTCGGACGAGGTGCCGAGGTGATATTTGACGTCGCCCGAGCCGCCGACGTCAGCCGGGTTGGTGGCGCCGCCGGCGAACTCGTGGAAGATCGCCTGGGCCGGTTTGCCCATGACGTTCGACAGGATGTTGAGACGGCCGCGGAAGCCGGGATCATCGACTCGCCGCCGTCGAGGCCGAAGCGCTTGGTGCCGACATATTTGCGGGCGAGGAACTTCTCCCACTGCTCGCCCTCGATCACCTTGGCGAGGATCGCCTGCTTGCCCTCGGGGGTGAAGCGGATCTCGGCGTCGCGCCCCTCCATCCGCTCCTGGAGGAAGCGGCGCTCCTCCAGGTCGTTGATGTGCATATATTCGAGGCCGATCTTGCCGCAGTAATTAGCGCGCAGGACCTGGACGATCTCGCGGACGCTGGCCCATTCGAAGCCGAGGGTGCCGCACAGGAAGATCTTGCGGTCGAGATCGGCGGCGGTGAAGCCGTGGAATTCGGGCGTCAGGTCGGCGGGAAGGTCGCGCTGGGCGAGGCCGAGCGGATCGAGATCGGCTGCGAGATGCCCGCGCACCCGGTAGGTGCGGATCAGCATCATGGCCCGAATCGAGTCGCGCGCCGCCTGCTCGACCTCGGCTCCGGAGAGGCCCACCGCCTTGGCCGCGGCCATGGCCTTGGGCGCGAGCTGCATCAGCGTCGGGTCGAGGCCCGCATTCACTTCGTCCAGTTCGGAGACAGGCCAATTGTCGCGGGCCCAGCTCGGGCCCTGCTCGCGTTCGCCGCTGCCGAAGATATCCACGCTCAAACTCGCCTTTTCAAATGCCGCCCCGGGGGGAACGCGCAAGCGCCCCGGGCCTATCCGTTCAACCCTTCAACAGCGCGCTCAAGGTCGTGCCCAGCTCAGATGGGCTGGGGCTGACCCGAATTCCAGCCTCTTCCATCGCCGCGATCTTGTCTTCGGCGCCGCCCTTGCCGCCGGAGACGATCGCTCCGGCATGGCCCATGCGGCGCCCGGGAGGCGCGGTTCGTCCGGCGATGAAGCCGACGGTGGGCTTGGAGCGGCCGGCCTTGGCCTCGTCCATGAGGAACTGCGCCGCTTCCTCTTCGGCCGAGCCGCCGATCTCGCCGATCATGATGATCGACTTGGTTTCCGGATCGGCGAGGTAGAGTTCGAGCACGTCGATGAAGTTGGTGCCGTTGACCGGATCGCCGCCGATTCCGACCGCGGTGGTCTGGCCGAGCCCTTCGTTGGTCGTCTGGAACACCGCCTCGTACGTAAGCGTGCCCGAGCGGCTGACCACGCCGACCGAGCCCTTCTTGAAGATGTTGCCGGGCATGATCCCGATCTTGCATTCGCCGGGCGTCAGAACGCCGGGGCAGTTCGGGCCGATCAGCCGCGACCTGGAGCCGGAAAGCGCCCGCTTCACCCGGACCATGTCGAGCACCGGAATGCCTTCGGTGATGCAGACGATCAGCGGGATCTCGGCGTCGATCGCTTCCAAGATCGCGTCGGCGGCGCCGGGCGGCGGAACGTAGATGACCGACGCGTCGGCTCCGGTCGCCTCCCGCGCCTCCTGTACCGTGTCGAAGACGGGGAGGCCGAGATGGGTCGATCCGCCCTTCCCCGGCGAAGTGCCGCCGACGACCTTGGTGCCGTAGGCGATCGCCTGCTCGGTATGGAAGGTCCCCTGCTTACCGGTGAAGCCCTGGGTAATGACCTTGGTTTCGGAATTGACGAGGATGGACATTCGAGCGCTTTCGATCAGAAGGCGATGTAGAGGTGCATGCTGTTCTTCTCGCCGGTCGCCTGGCTTCGCGAGAAGATTTCGGCGCGGGCCGGCTTCTTGTCCGCCCCGAGCTTGCCCGAATATTCGAAATAATGCGGCAGGTCGGTGCTCTTGCCCTTGAGGCCGAGCGCCTTCACGCCCGCATCGAAAGCATCGCGATAGGGCCAGGCGGCTTTGACGTCGGGGAAGGTCAGCGCGCACAAATTCGGGTAGCGACGGTCCGCAGGGAAGGTCGCAAGCACCGCCTGAACGGGGGCGCCGTCGACCGACTTCGTCCATTCCCGAACCGAAACCGGCTTGGAATAATTGAAGTTCTTTTCGATCGCCTTCGAAATGCCGAAGGCCGGTACGTCGAGCGTCGGCTCGGCCACCGGGGTCCAGCCGCCGGCCTGGAGCGCCGCCTCACGGGCGGCGACGGACAATTCCCCGGTGACGCAGACGTCGAGGAAGGTCTGCACCGCCGACGGATATTCCGCCGGCGCCTCCGCGGCCGTCGCTGCCGAAGAAGCGAGGAGAAGCGCGATCGCGGGGAGAAGCTTCATGCCAGCGACCCGTCGATCTTCCTGCAGGCGTCGAGCAGCTCCTTCACCGCGTCGACCGAGACGTTGAAATTCTCGCGGGCGGTGTCGTCGAGCTCGATCTCGACGATGCGCTCGACGCCGCCGGCGCCGATCACGATGGGGACGCCGACATAAAGGCCGTCGACGCCATATTGGCCTTCGAGATAGGCCGCGGCGGGGAGGACTCGCTTCTTGTCCTTGAGGAAGCTCTCGGCCATCGTGATCGCGCTGGTGGCGGGGGCGTAATAAGCCGAGCCGGTCTTCAGGAGGGCGACGATCTCGCCGCCGCCGCCGCGGGTGCGCTTGACGATGGCGTCGATCTTCTCCTGGCTGGACCAGCCCATCTTGATGAGGTCGGGGATCGGGATTCCGGCGACGGTCGAATAAGCCGGGACCGGGACCATCGTGTCGCCATGGCCGCCGAGCACGAAGGCTGTGACGTCCTCCACGGAGACTTTGAACTCTTCGGCGAGGAAGTGGCGGAAGCGGGCGGAATCGAGCACGCCGGCCATTCCGACCACGCGGTGGTGCGGCAGGCCGGAGAATTCGCGCAAGGCCCAGACCATCGCGTCGAGGGGGTTGGTGATGCAGATGACGAAGCTGTCGGGCGCGTGCGCCTTGATGCCCTCGCCGACCGCCTTCATCACCTTCAAATTGATGCCGAGCAGGTCGTCGCGGCTCATGCCGGGCTTGCGGGCGATTCCGGCGGTGACGATGCAGACGTCGGCGCCGGCGATCTGGGCATAGTCGCTGGTGCCGGTGAGCCTGGCGTCGAAGCCCTCGACCGGGCCGGCCTGGGAGAGGTCGAGCGCCTTGCCTTCGGGGATGCCTTCGGCGACGTCGACGAGGACGATGTCCCCCATTTCCTTGATCGCGGCGAGATGGGCGAGGGTTCCGCCGATCATGCCGGCACCGATGAGCGCGATTTTCTTGCGGGCCATAAGGAGGGGCTCCAGCCTTTCTTCTCTTGCAAAGCGGGCGAGGCTGCGCGAGCAGCCGTGAGACGGGGGCCGCTTAGACCCGTAGGGCGAGACGGGCAACCGCTAGCGGGCGGAAAAAGCGTGGGGGACGGCTACGCCGCCGTCACTTCCCCGCCAGCGCGGTCACCATGTCGACCCAATGGTCGACGTCGTCGTAGAGCGCCTTGACCGGGAGGCGCTCGTCGCGGCCGTGGGCGCGCATGTCGTCGGGGATCACGCCCCAGCTTCCGTCAACGCCGTAGACCGGCGTGCCGGCGACCCGGAACGGGCGGGCGTCGCTGGCGCCGGTGCTCATCTCGGGCATGATCGGGGCGTCCGGGTGGCGCTTTTGGACGGCCGCCGTATAGGCCGCGACCACGTCCGGCCGGAGCGGCGAGGCGAGCGACATCGCCTGATTGTCGGTGCGCTCGACCTTGACGCCCGGATCGGCCGCGACCCGCTCCAGCTCGTCGCGGACCGCCGCGGGCTCGGTGCCGGGCATGATCCGGCAGTTGATCGTCGCCCGGGCGAGCTGGGGAAGCGCATTGTCTGCGTGGCCCCCCTCGAGCCGGGTGGCGACGCAGCGGGTGCGGGTGATCCCGACTTCGCCCGGGTCCGCCTCGATGATGTCGGCGGCGGCGCCATCGCTGGGGTTCTTGAGCCAGGCGCGCATCGCGTCGCCGAGAGGGCCCTTCTCGCTCTTTTCGCGGACGCTGAAATAGGCGCGGGTGGTCTCGTTCAGCATCGGCTCGAAGCGGTATTTCTCGAGCCGCTCGAGCGCGTGGGAGAGCTGGTAGATGGCATTGTCCGGCCGCGGCTTGGAGCTGTGGCCGCCGGGGTTGCGGACGGTGAAGGTGTACATGGAGAAGGTCTTCTCCGCGGTCTGGAGCGCGAAGCCCAGGGGCCGCCCGTCCTTGGCGAAGCCACCGCCACCGCCGTCGGAGTTGAGCGCGAACTCGGCGTCCGTCCACTTCTTCCACTCGGTCGCGCCGAGGAGGGCGCCGGCGCCGTGCGTTTCCTCGTCGCCGGTGAACAGGACGATGATGTCGCGGGTCGGCTTGAAGCCGGAGGCGCGGAGCTTCATCAAAGCGGTGGTCACCGCGGTGATGCCCTGCTTGATGTCGCTGGTGCCGCGCCCGTAGAAATAGCCGTCCTTCTCGACGAACTTGAACGGGTCCATCGACCAGTCTTCGGCCTTGGCCTGGACCACGTCCATATGGGCCATGAGCAGGATCGGCTTCTTGCCCGAGGGCTTGGCGGCCGGCCAGCGGGCGATGAAGGCGGCGGTCTTGTCGCCGGGATTGCCCTCATAAGGGAGGACGTGGATGTCCTCCGCGGCCCAGCCGGCGGCCTGGTACTGCTCGGCGAGCCATTGGGCGAGAACCGGCACCTGGCCGCGCCCCTCGACCGTAGGCACCTCGATCGCATGCTGGAAGATCTCGCGCGCCTTGGCCTGCCAGCGGTCCGGCGCGGGATCGGCGGCCAGCGCGCCCGTCGACATAAGGGCGAGCGAAAGTGCGAGAGCGTAGCGCATGAAGTGAACCTCCCCGAGTAAGCGGGGCGGAAGCTGGACCCGGTCCCCGCCGCCGTCAACCGTCCTCGCCGTGCCCCAGTGCGAGATAGTCCTGGCTCTGCATCTCCATCAGGCGCGAGGCGGTGCGCTGGAATTCGAAGGCGCCGTCGCCGGCCTTGTAGAGCGCCTCGGGCGGGGCGTCGGCGGCGGCGAGGAGCTTCACCTTATGCTCGTAGAGCGCGTCGATGAGGGTGACGAAGCGGGCGGCCTCGTTGCGGTTCTCGGGGCCGAGCTTCGGGATTCCCACGATAATGACGCTGTGGAAGCGGCGGGCGATGGCGAGATAGTCGGGGGCGCCGCGCGCTTCGCCGCAGAGGCGCTTGAAGGAGAAGACGGCGACCCCTTTGAGGCATTTGGGGACGTGCAGGGTGCGGCCTCCGCCCAATGCGAGGTCGCAGGCGGGGACGTTGGCGCGGTCCTCGGGCGGGTAATCGGTGAGGCGGAAGAAGGCTTCGGAGAGCGCTTTGGTCGCCTCCGGGCCGTTGGGGACGTACCAGGTCGGGAAGCCGCCGAGGCGGTGGAGGCGGTAGTCGGTCGGGCCGTTCAGCGGCACCACGTCCATCTCCCGCTCGATGAGGGCGATGAAGGGCAGGAACAGCTCGCGGTTGAGGCCGCCGAGATAGAGGTCGCTCGGCGGGCGGTTCGAGGTGGTGATGACGGTGACCCGCTCGTCGAGGAGCTGGCCGAACAGGCGCGAGAGGATCATCGCGTCGGCGCTGTTGTTGATCACCATCTCGTCGAAGGCGAGCAGGCGCGCCTCCGCGGCGATGGCGCGCGCGACGGGGGGGATCGGGTCCCCCTCCTCCTTGAGCCGCTCGACGCGGAGCCGCTCGTGCACCTCCAGCATGAACTCGTGGAAGTGGACCCGGCGCTTGGGCGCAATGGCGATCGACTCGTAAGCGAGGTCCATCAGCATCGATTTGCCGCGCCCGACCCCGCCCCACATGTAGATTCCGCGCGGGCGTTCGGCGCGCCTGAAAGCGGCAAGGAGGCGGGGCCTCCGCTTCGTCTCCAGCTCGGCGGCCAGCCGGTCGAGCACCGCGACCGCCTCGGCTTGGTCCGCGTCCGGCTTCAGCTCGCCCGCCGACAGCAATTGGCCATAGCGCTCGGCGACTCCGCTCACGCGCGGTTGAGCTTCCTGAGCGTCCCCGACCAGGAGGCGACGCTCTCCGAGTCCAGCGGCACGCCCAATTTCGCGCCGGAGAGGAAATGGGCCGAGAGGTCGAGCGTCACCGACGGCCCGAGCGCGGCGCCCGCCATATAGCCGCCGGCGAACATCGCCATGTCGACGAAGGTCAGGATCGCGCCGCCATGGACGATGTTGCCGAGGTTGGAATGGGCGATGTCCGGAAACATCCGGCACCGCGCCCGCCCCTCGCCTTCCGAGCGGACGAGCAGCTTGCCGATGGTGGCATTGTAGCGGTCCTGCTGGTCCGACAGGTCCCAGGTCCACCAGCCCGGATGGTCCGGATCCGGCTCATGGCGGATTCGCGGGTGGAGGCGGCGTTCGGTCATAAGCGGGCGCCTAGGTCAGGCGCCGGGGGGATGCAGTCTGGGGTCAAGGGCGAAGGCTTCCTGCGTCTTGAGACTATAGGCTCCCTGAGCCCGTGCGGGATCGAATAGCAAGTTCCAGCTCTGCGTCGAGACCGCACTGGGGATGAGGACGAAAGCGTGGGCGGCGAGCAGGGCATCGCCGAACTGCTGCTGGCCCGCGCTCGGCAGGCCCGGCCGGAGCCAGTTGGGATTGGGGACGTCGCCCGGCTGCACGACATGGACGCCCGAAAGATCGGAAACCTCGAAGGAGGTCAGGACATGGGCGACGATATCGAGGCTTCGAAAGGTCTTGTGGACGGCCACTTCCATGATCGCAGTCGCCGGATCGACCGAGGCGTAGACCGCCCTCCGGCCCCGGCTGTTCCACCGTCCCCCCTGGCGGAAGGCGCCTTCGCCGGAATCCCAGGTGCCGGCATGGGCGGCCTTATCGAGGCGCCAGCCGATGAGGGCGACACCGCCGAGCCCCGCCGGCAGCGGAGTCATGTGTAGACGCCGAACTCGATCCGCTCGAGATATTGCTCGACAAGCTCGGTTCCCGCGACCGTCGAAAGGAGGTCGATCGGCCGGTAGCCGCTGAGCCCGATCGCCGGCTCCTCGAGCCAATGTTCGGCCTCGTCCTGGGAGCCGAACACCCCTTCCGCCTTCGCGACCAGCTCGGCGAACTTCCAGGCACGCCCGCTCTGCTCGGGGCTGAGGGCCTTGGGCGACTCCTCGGCCTTGCGCCGCTGGAGGGTGCGAAGGCTGATCCCCACGGCTTTCTCGAGCGTGTCGGCGTCCCGGATCATGGTGACGTTCTCGCACAGGCTGGTGAGCGCGGCCCCGGGGAAGCCCTCGCTGATCAGCTCATGGGCGTCGAGCGAAGAGGTGACGGGCCGGTCGAAGATGTCCAGCCCGCCGAGAAGCTCGGCCGCGCGGACGATCTCGGGTGCCGCAACATCCGCTTCCTGAAGAGCAGTCGCCATGAAAACCTCCGCCAACTGACGGCGCAGAAGTGTCATGTGTCGCCGGGAATGTCAACCCGCAGCCGGCCTGGCTAGACCGCGCGCTCCACCAGCAGCTTCTTGGTCTCCGCGATCGCCTTGGCGGGGTTCAGGCCCTTGGGGCACACGTTGGCGCAGTTCATGATCGTGTGGCAGCGGTAGAGGCGGAACGGGTCTTCGAGTTCGTCGAGGCGTTCGCCGGTCATCTCGTCGCGGCTGTCGGCGAGCCAGCGATAGGCCTGGAGCAGGATCGCCGGGCCGAGGAAGCGGTCCGAATTCCACCAATAGCTCGGGCAGGAGGAAGAGCAGCAGGCGCACAAGATGCACTCGTAAAGCCCGTCGAGCTTCGACCGGTCCTCCGGCGACTGGAGCCGCTCCTTGCCGGATGGGTCGGGGGTGACCGTCTGCAGCCAGGGCTTGATCGAGGCATATTGGGCAAAGAAGTGGGTGAAATCGGGGACGAGGTCCTTGATCACGTCCATGTGCGGGAGCGGCGTGATCCGGACGTCGCCTTTGTAATCCTCGATCGCGGTGGTGCAGGCGAGGCCGTTGCGGCCCTGGATGTTCATCGAGCAGGAGCCGCAAATCCCCTCGCGGCAGGAGCGGCGGAAGGTCAGCGTCGGGTCGACCTCGTTCTTGATCTTGAGGAGCGCATCGAGGACCATCGGCCCGGTCGCGTCGAGATCGAGCTCATAAGTGTCGTAGCGCGGATTCTCGCCCGCTTCCGGATCGTAGCGATAGATTTTGAACTTCTTGACGCGCTTCGAGCCCGCGGGCGCCTTGTGATCGCGTCCCTTGCCCTTGATCGTGCTGTTCTTCGGCAGGAAGAATTCGGCCATTATCCACTTTCCTTTGCTGGCGCGGCGATAGCGGCTCAGCCGCCCCCGCTCAACCGTCCAGGAGGCCGTGCCGGCGCAGGCCTTCGGCGAGGATGGTCTCGATCAGCTCGGACTGGGTGAGGCCGGCCGCCGTGGCGGAGCGGCCGTAGACCTTTTGCGACCACAGGTTCGCGTTCAGATTCACCTCGAGGAACTGGACCGTGCCGCCCTCGCGGTCGAGGCGGAACTCGAAGCGGCCGTAGTCGAAGGGGCGGAACTCCTCGAGCATGTTCCTGGTGTGCTCGGCGATGATCGGCATCCATTCGGGGTCGGTGAACTCGACGAGCTGGTATTTCTGGCTTCGGTCGACCAGGTCGCGCTTCTCGTAATAGGTGCGCAGGTGCGACGGGTCGGCCTGCTCGAACAGCATCATCGGCATGATCACCGGCTCGCCGTTGACGGTGATCACCGGCACTTCGACATCGGAGCCGTTGAGGAAAGGCTCGACGATCGCGTCATGGCCCTGGGACTGGATGTCCTCGATCGCGGCGCGGACGCCTTCCCAATCGTGCGCATCCTGGACGCCCCAGCTCGCCGAGGAGGCGTTGGGCTTGATCACCATCCGCGTTCCCGCGGGGCAGCGCGACTGGTCGATCGGGGCGCCTCGGCGGTAGATCGTCCAGGGCGCGGTGGGGATGCCGCGGGCGGCGGCGGCCATCTTGGTGAAATGCTTGTCGTCGGACACGCCGCGCAGGATCGGGCTTGCGCCGAGGAAGGGGAGGCCGTGGCGGGTGCACAGCAAAGGCAGCATCATCTCTGAATTCAAGAAGCCGCCGCGATTGAGCAGCGGGAAGACGAAATCGACGTCCGGCTTGTCGAACAAAGCCTCGTAGCGGTCGGCGAGGGTGAGGTTGAGGCCGAGATCCTTCAAAATCTCGCGCACCTCGACATGGTAGAGGGCGTGGTTGCCGTCCTCCGGGTGGAGGCCGCCCTGCCAGAGCGCGTGCTTCGCGATGAACATGATCCGGAGACGGCGCTTTGCCTCCTCGGGAATCTTGAGAGGACGGATCGCCACGCGGATTTGCCTTTGATGGAGGTTAAGTCGGGGGCGGACATAATGCGGCCACGGTCTGAGGCCAAGCCTTGCGACCTATGAGCGACGAAGAAAGCGC
>VBAE01000139.1:20687-22937 GCA_005882415.1 Alphaproteobacteria bacterium
CCAAGACCGAGCGCGGTCCTCGCTTACGCATCGTCGACCGCCAACGACATCTCGCCAGCGGCGTTCGAGCATGTGCTGGGGCTGGAGGTGGGCCGCCTCGACGGCGCGGCCTATGGCGAGCGGCTTGAGGGGCTTCGCGGGCGCTTGCGTGCCGCCTACGGCGTTGCGGACGACGTCGCCATCGTCTTCGCCCCGTCCGGCACCGATCTCGAATATGTCGCTCTGGCCTGCACGGCGGGCAAGGCGCCGAACGGGACCCACAACATCCTGCTCGGCGCGGACGAGGTGGGGAGCGGTTGCATCCACTCCGCTTACGGCCGCTATTTCGCCGAGAGCACCGCGCTCGGCGTGGCCACCCGCACCGGCGACCCGGTGCCCGGCCTCGGCGAGACCCATGTCGAGATGATCGACATCCCCGTCCGCGATCCCGACGGCCACGCCCGCCCTTCCGCCGAGATCGCGGCGCGGATGGACTCGGCGATCCGCGGCGCCTCGGCGGCAGGGCGGCACGTGCTCGTCCATGTCGTCCACGGTTCCAAGACCGGGCTGATCCTGCCCAGCCTCGACGATATCGACCGGCTTCGGGCCGAGCATGGCGCCGCCGCGACCTTCGTCGTCGACGCCTGCCAGGCGCGGATCACGTCCGCCGCCATCGCCGACTATCTGGCTCGGGACGCGATCGTGTTCGTCACCGGCTCCAAGTTCATGGGCGGCCCGCCGTTCAGCGGCTTCGCCTTCGTCCCCGCCGCGCTCGCGCGAGCAGCGGGACCACTGCCCGAAGGTCTCGCCACCATCTTCCGGCGCGGCGAATGGCCCGAATGGGATGGTCGGGAGGCTCTTGAGGAGAGCGCCAATCCCGGCCTGCTCCTCCGCCTCGAAGCGTCGATTTTCGAGCTGGAGCGCTTCCAGCGGCTCAGCACCGAGGTCGTGACCCGGGTGATCCTCGCCTTCCACCAGGCGGTGCGGGACGAGATCGTCGACAAGACCCCCGCCCGCCGGGTCGCCCCCTACCCGCCCGGCGAGAAGGAGACCGCCGACACCCATCCCATAGAGATGCGCACCCTCTCCACCCTCGACCTCTCCGGCTTCGGCGGGGCGGGATTCGAAGACGCGGGGCGCTGGCACAAGGCGATGCTTGATTATGGCGTGCGGCTCGGCCAGCCGGTCAAATGCGTGAAGCTTGGCGACGGAAGCTGGGGCGCGACACTGCGCGTCGGGCTGGCGATGTGGCAGGTGACGGAGCGGGCGGGGCTTTCGGACGAGGCGCTGGCGGCGAGCTTCGCGGAGGACATGGCGAAGGTGCGGCAGGCCTTGGAGGCGGTCGCGGGCTAGAAGTCCTCCCCGCGCGAAGCGGGCGGAGGGGGACCGGACGAAGTCCGGTGGAGGGGTAAGTGGCGCCGACTTCAGAGGTTCTCGCGAGAACCACCGACTCCGAGCCTTCTACCCCTCCACCACATTTCATGTGGTCCCCCTCCCCCCGAGCTTCGCTCGCGGGGAGGACTGTTACGCCTCTTCCTCGCCCGACCAATTCAAGCGGCGGGTTAGGTACATGAGGGCGGCCAGGGCTGCGAAGAGGAGCAGCGAGCCGATCAGGAGCGAGAAGGCTTCGAGGCTGAGCAGGATGTAGAGCACCCCATAGAGCGCGCTCAGCAGCCCCATGATGAAGCCCGCGCGCCGCCAGCTTCGAAGCACCGCCGCGGAGTAAGCGGTGTTGAGGCCGACGATGGCGGCGCTCGCCACCAGATAGGCAAAAGTGAAGCCGATCACCTCGGCAAAGGCGAGCAGCAGCACGAAGAACAGAATGAGGGCCGCGCCGACCAGCAGATATTCGACCGGCGATACGCTGACCCCGCCGACCAGGTCGAAAAGTAGGAAGGCCAAGAAGGTAAAGCCGATGAACAGGAAGCCGTATTTGGCGGCGCGGTCGACCTGCGAATAGAGGTCGACCGGCTGCATCAGGCTCACCCCCGCCTGGAGCGTTGCGGTGCCGCCGTCCGGCGCGGCGCCCGCCTGGACGGTGCCGTTCGCCACCCGCGTATCGACCAGCGACTGGCCGAGCGCGAGGTTGCCGATGCGATAGACCGCCTCGAAGCCCGAGGCACTGACCTTGCGCCGGTCCGGAAGGAAGTCGCCCTGGAAGGAGGGGCTCGGCCACGGCGAGCGAAGCCGCCAGCGCGTCTCCCCCGCCTGCGGCACGAGCGAGAGGCTGCCATTGCCGCGGATCGAATAAGCGAAATCGACCTGCAACGG
>VBAE01000140.1 GCA_005882415.1 Alphaproteobacteria bacterium
TCCGGAATTCGCCGCCGACCTTCACGTTGGCGGCGTCGAAGACCTGGCCGCGAATGCCGCTCGTCGACGCATTGCCGGTGGCGCTCCCCCAGATCGCGACATATCCCCCCGCGCCGAGCGACGCGACGGTAGGGCGCGTCTGGTGGTTGGCGGTGAGGCTGTTCGCCCGAACTTCCAGGCCGGCGGCAAGCAAGGTGGGTTCGACGGCCGAATCCGCGATTTGGATGGTGAAGGTCCTGTCGCCGACATTTCCTGCCGGATCGGTCGCACGGACGGTGACTGTGGCGGTGTGATGGGCCTCGTAATCCAGCTTCGAATTGTCCGCGACGACCAGATTGTCGCCTTCGATCCGAAACGCCCCGCCGGTGGAGTCGGAGAGGATCGTGTAGCTGTCGGCGCCGTTGACCGGTTCCTTCTGCGGGATGAACTCGATCGCGGCGACATTCTGTACGGCCAGTTCGCTGATCGTCAGGGTGGATGCGTCGAAGGCAACCGGAGCGGCACCGATCGGGCTGTACATCTGTACCCGGATGCCGCCGTCGGCATTCGCCCACGAGCTGTCCGGCGCGCGTTCGTCGCCCGGACCCGACCCGTGCCACGCGGCCACCAGTTCGCCCGACGCCAGGACCTCCAGCGTGGATTGGCCGTGATTCTGGTTGGGATGGTCGGTCTGGGTGCTGACGAGGAATTCGGTGCCGGCCTTGTTGCCGCCGCTATCGAACGCCTGGGCGCGGACCACCCTCTCGCTGGTGCCGTATTGCGACGTGTCGGTCCAGCTGACGACGTAGCCGCCATTCGGGAGGCCGACGATCTGCGGATCCGAATGGGTGTAGTTGGTGGTCGTGGTGACGAGCTGAATGTTCCCCACGGGATTGCCGGCCGAATCGTACCTGCTCGCGTGGATTTCGGACGGGTTCTGCCAAACGATCGCGAAGCCGCCCCCCGGGGTTGCCGAGAGGGCTACGCTCAACGTTCCGGTTCCGACCGGAGGACCGGTGGGCACGGTGATCATGGGCGCCGCGACGCTGCCGTCCGGGTTGAACAGGCGGACCTGGGCCGAGTCGAAAGACATCGTCGCGGTGGCCAGCCGCCCGTCGGTAAGCGCCACCAGCGGCCCATTCACCGGGGCCGTGAAGCTGAACTGGCTGCCCAGGGTCGACGAAGCGGTGCTGTACAGGCGGCCGACGATCGCGGAATTGGCATAATAAGTGAACAGCACATCGCCGTTCGCAAGCGTGACCAGACTGGGGCGGGACTCGCTGCCGCCGGTGGTCGCGTTTACAAGGAACTCGCCGCCCACCTGGACGCCTGAATCGGTGAAGCGCTGCGCCTTGACGCTCGAATCGGTCGAGTCTCCGCCCTGGCCGCTATAGTCGGTCCAGCTGACGATGAACCCTCCGGACGGAAGATAGGTGATCGCAGCGTCCGTCTGAAGCGACGCGCTCCAGGTGCTGACCAGGAATTGCGCGCCGACCTTCGCCCCGTTCGAGTCGAATACCTGGCCGTAGAGGTCGAAATCGGCGGGGTCGCCGTTGCTGCCTTGGTCTTCCCAGACCAGGACGAACCCCCCGGAGGAAAGTTTGCGCATCACAGGATTGGCCTGATCGCCCGCGAGGGTGGTGTTGGCGACGAACTCGCCATTGTGACGCGTGAAGAACTCCGTAGACATTCCGCCTCCTGCGGTTGAAGTTACGAACCGCAGAATCCCCCCCAGGGACCGGTTGCTAAGTCACTAGCGCGAAGCCTGAAAATCGCAAAAAGGAAATTTTCAGCGCCGCTCCGCTTTCCGCAGATTGCGGCAAGCTGCCGCGCCAGATCGGTACGAAAGAGCGGCGCGGATAGAGGCAAATTCTGCCCGTGGCCAGTGGCTATCGACGCTGGCCGGCCCGGCTCCACCCCGGAGGCGGCGGCCGGTGTTCGCGCGCCTCGGGGATCAGTCCCCGCATCCTGGCGCAGAAGCTCCTGAGGCAGACTTCCTCTTCGCTCAAGGGGCCGACGGTGAAGCTCCTCGACCCCATCCCCGCCTGCACCCGTTCGATCAGCCTGGTGTCCTCGGCATTCACTTCGCGGTTGATCCGCCAGTTCAAATAGCGCGCCGCCCTCATCTCGCGCCGCGCGTCCGGCAATGCATAGCTGATCTCGCGGATCAGGGTCTGGGTCGGCGAGACGGGGAGGAACTGCATGAAATCGACTTGGTCCGGGTAGATGTCGAAGGCGACGTTCGGCCAGAGCTTGAAATAGAGCCACAGCCGCTGCGCCTCGGGCGGGAGGTGCGGAACCGGCGGCAGGGTCTTCTGGTACATCCGCTCGGAGAGGTTGCGCGACGGGCGGTCGACCAGGCTTCCCCACATCCGGTCGACATGCTCCTCCGCCTCGATCCCGTAGCCGCGCCCGAACAGGCGGGTAAGGCCGGGGTGGGCGACAGGGATGTGGAGCCCGTCCGAGTAATTATCGCCGACGTTTTTCCAGTTCACCGGACGCGGCCTCAGCGTCACCCGGCCGACCGCGCGAAGCTCCTCGAAGCGATAGGGTGCGACCATCTTTTCATAAGGCGCCATCATCGACGCGACCGAGGGGCCGTCGCCCTCCAGCCGGACGAAGACGAAGCCGCGCCAGACTTCCAGGTCGACCGGGGCGAGCCCGTGGCGTGTGAGGTCGAGCTCCCCGTAACCCTCCCGCCCAGGCACGGCGAGCAGGCGACCGTCGCTGTCATAGGTCCAGGCGTGATAGGGGCAGACCAGCTTCTTGGAGCAGCCCGAGGCGCCGTCGACCAGCCGCGAGCCGCGGTGGCGGCAGACGTTGGTGAAGGCGCGGACCGCGTCGTCGCGGCCGCGGATGGCGATGATGCTCTCGCCGAGGAATTCGAGCGTGTGCCAGCTTCCGGCGTCCGGCAGATCCGAGAGGTGGCAGACCACCTGCCAGCTCGGCCGCATCACCCGCTCCGCCTCGGCGGCGAAAAATTCGGGGTCGGAATAGGTCCAGGCGGGCAGGCTCCAGCCGGCGTCGGGGTCGGCGTTGAGGCGAGGGGCCGGGCTGGCTTCGTCGCGCGAAACGGGGCCTTGGTGATCGAAACGGGTGCGCACCCATCCGATTAGGAGTAACGCAGGAGCGACGTCAATCGCCCCTTCCGGGCGAGGCCGAATGGGGTTGGGCGAGTTATGCCGATCAACAAGCGACTTACCGCGCCGTTCGCCGCCGCAGCCGCGGCTGCCCTCGCCGCTGCATCGCCGCTCCAGGGGCAGGATGCGGCGCCCGCCGCCGCTCCCGCCGCGTCTCCGTCGGGCGAACAGATCGGCCTCGGCACCGATGCGACCGACCGGATGACCGTCCCCGTCAGCCTCGAAGGGCAGGGCCCCTACCGCTTCATCGTCGACACCGGCGCCGAGCGGACCGTGATCTCGCGCGAGCTCGCCACCACCCTCCAGCTCGTCCCCGGCAACACCGCCCGGGTGCACAGCATGACCGAGGTGAGCGACATCGCCACCGTGCTGATCCAGAAGCTCCAGCTCGGCCGCAAGTCGATCACCGCCATCCATGCGCCCGCTCTGGCGCGGCGCAACCTCGGCGCGGAGGGGATGCTCGGGGTGGACACGCTCCAGGCGCAGCGGGTGATGTTCGATTTCGGAAAAGGGCAGATGACCGTCTCGCCCTCGGCCCGGGTCGAGGTGAAATGGCCGCGCGACACCATCGTCATCACCGCCCGCAACCGCTTCGGCCACCTGGTCCTGGTCAACGCCTCGGTGAACGGCGAGAAGGTCTATGCGGTGATCGACACCGGCTCGCAGATCACGATCGGCAATAGCGTGCTTCGCCGCCGGCTCGAGCAGAAGGGCAAGCTCGCGTTCGTCAAGCCGATCGAGATCGTCAGCGTCACCGGCGGCCGCGCGCCCGCCGAGCTGACCCGGATCGGCCGGATCCGGATCGGCGACCTCGACATCAACGACCTCCCCGTCGCCTTCGCCGACGTCCACCCGTTCCGCAAATTGGAGCTGATGGACCGCCCGGCGATCCTGCTCGGAATGGACGCGCTTCAGCTGTTCGACCGGGTCTCCGTCGATTTCGCCAACCGCAAGGTGAGGCTCCTGCCCCCCGGCTCCAACGAAACCCCCGACGCGATCATCCTCCCCGGCACCAACCGCGGGAAGAGCATCAGGATAGGGTGACCTCTTTGCCTCCCTGCCGCGAAGCGGCGGGGAGGGGGACCACCGGAGGTGGTGGAGGGGTGACATGGCTCCGACTCCGAGTTCGGTCACCCCTCCACCAGCTCCGTTGGTCCCCCTCCCCATCTGGCGATGGGGAGGCAGGGGTTATGCGACCCTCGGCACCCGAAACCTCGGAATATCGATCGCGGGGCACCTATCCATGACCACCTTGAGCCCCGCGGCTTCGGCTCGGGCGGCGGCTTCTTCGTTGATCACCCCGAGTTGGAGCCAAACCGACTTCGCCCCCGCGGCGATCGCTTCGTCGACCGCCTCGCCGGCGGCCTGGGGGCGGCGGAAGATGTCGACCATGTCTATCGGCTCGCCGATTTGCGACAGCTCGCGCCAGACATATTCGCCATGGACATGCTCGCCGGTGATCTGCGGGTTGACCGGGATCACGCGGTAGCCGTGCTCCTGGAGGAAGCGCATCACATTGTAGCTCGGCCGGTCCGGCCGGTCGGACGCGCCGATCATCGCGATCGTGCGGGTCTCGGTCAGGAGGTCGCGGATTTCCTGTTCGGTGCTGAGCGGCATGTGGTTCCTCCTTGCCCGGACAACCCGTCAGGCGGCGGTTCGGTTCACCTCCGCAAGGAGGCGCTCGGCGAGGCGGGCGAAGATGGCGGCTTCCTCGCCCTCGCCGGCGGCGGGCGGATTGCCCTCGTCCGAGGCCCGGCGGATCGACAAGGTAAGCGGGATCCGGCCGAGGAAGGGGATGCCGAGCGTTTTCGCCGCTGCCTCCGCGCCGCCGGAGCCGAACGGGTCCGACACCTCGCCGCAATGGGGGCAGGCGTATCCCGCCATGTTCTCGATCAGGCCGAAGAGGGGCACCGTCATCTGGCGGAACAGGTCGATGGCGCGGGTGGCGTCGATCAGGGCCAGGTCCTGCGGGGTGGAGACGATCACCGCGCCGGCCGGCTTCCACTTCTGGATGAGGGAGAGCTGGACGTCGCCAGTGCCGGGGGGGAGGTCGACGATCAGAGTGTCGCAATCGCCCCAGTCGCCCTCGATCATCTGGCCGAGCGCGCTCGCCGCCATCGGGCCGCGAAGCGCCAGCGCCTTGCCGCTCTCCACCATCTGGCCGATCGACAGCATTCGGATGCCGTGCGCCGTGCCGGCGACGATCTGCTTGTCGATCAGCGCCGGGCGGTCGAAATTGCCCATGATCCGCGGCTGGGAAGGTCCGTAAATGTCGGCATCCACGAGGCCGACCCGCCGTCCCGCGCGGGCGAGGGCGATTGCGAGATTGGCCGAGACCGTCGACTTGCCGACCCCGCCCTTGCCGCTGCCGATGGCGATGATCGTGCGCTCGACCTTGTCCGCACTCATCGCCACCCGAACTTCGCTTATCCCGGCAACCTTGCCGACTGCCTCCCTGATCCGCTCCTCCAGCGCCGCGCGCTCGCCCGCGCCGAGGCCGGTCGCGTCCACCACCAGATTGGCGATTCCGCCGCCGCTCCGGACCACCGGCACCCGTCCCGACGAGACGAGGTCTCCCTTGCCTCTGGGGTCGGGGAGGGCGGCGAGTGCGGCCCTGATCGCTTCATCGTCCTGCATCATCCCGGTGCAGATAGGGCCGCCGCCGCCGCTTGCCACTGTTTTTCCCGAAGCGCCGTTCCTATAAAGGCCCCATGATGAGACTTACCGGGTGGGGCGCGCGCCTCGGCGCGATGATCAGCGACAATAGAGGCGGCCCCTGGGGCCCCGGTGGTGGTGGCTCCGGCGGCGGATCCGGCGGAGGCGATGGCGACGGCGAGGGCGGCGGTCCGCGCAGCCCCTGGGGCCAGCCGCCGCGCAAGCGCAAGCCGATCGGTCCCCGCAACGTCACGTCGATCGACGATTTCCTGAAGCGCAGCAAGGAGCGCTTCGGCGGCCGCCTTCCCACCCCGGGCGATGGACGTCCCTACTGGGCTTATGGGCTGGGCGTGTTCGTCCTGCTCTGGGTGGTGTTCACCAGCTTCCACCAGGTCGGCCCCCAGGAAGCCGCGGTGGTGACCCGCTTCGGAAGCTTCAACCGGGTCATGGCGCCCGGCATCGGCCTCACCTTCCCGCTGCCGATCGAGCGCATCCAGCGCGTCGACGTGCGCGAGATCAAGACCAAGGACATCGGCTCGACCGATCCCAATCGCGAGAATCTGATCCTCACCGCCGACCAGAACATCATCGATCTTGCTTATTCGGTGCGCTGGAACATCAAGGATCCGGAGGACTTCCTCTTCCGCATCGACGACCCCGACGCGACCATCGGCGAGGTCGCGGAAAGTGCGATGCGCAACGTCATCGCCGGGGTCACCCTCGACGAGGCGATCGGCGCCGGCCGCGGCGACATCGAGCAGAGGGTCCAGCAGCTGATGCAGCAGGTGCTCGACGTCTACGGCGCCGGGGTCCAGATTCAGGGCATCGCGATCAAGCAGTCCGATCCGCCGGCCGCGGTCAACGACGCCTTCAAGGAGGTGTCCGCCGCCCAGCAGGAGGCGCAATCCTACATCAACCAGTCCCGCGCCTACGCGCTCCAGCTCACCGCCAAGGCGCAGGGCGAGGCGGCGGCGTTCGACAAGGTCTACGCCCAGTACAAGCTGTCGCCCGAAGTGACCCGGAGGCGCATGTATTACGAGACGATGGAGCGGGTGCTTTCGAAGGTGGACAAGACCGTGGTGGAAACGCCCGGAGTGACGGCCTATCTGCCGCTCCCCGAAGTCGCGCGCCGCGCCGAGGGGGAACAACGATGATCGGCCGGATTACGCGCAGCCCGATCGCGCTCGCCTTCGTCGCCATCCTGCTGCTGATAATCGTCGGGAGCACGCTTGCGGTGGTGCCGGAGACCAAGCAGGTGGTGATCGTCCGCTTCGGCGTCCCCAACCGCACGATCAACCGCTACCAGGCGAACGCGCCTTACGGTCAGACCGGAGCG
>VBAE01000141.1 GCA_005882415.1 Alphaproteobacteria bacterium
AGAGGGTGCCGCCTACCGGAGCGGAGGTGAAGCGCACCCCGACGAAGCTGTGGCCGTCCGCATCGGCATAGCCGAAATCCGCGGAGGTGAACGGCCGGGGCACGTCTTCGAGGATCGTCACGCCCTTGTCCGTACCCGTCGGCGCGTCGCTGACCGGGGTGATGCCGACATGGATCGCGCGGCCCCATTGCACCCCGTCATTCCGGTAGCTGTTGATATGGCCGCCGAGGCCGATGGCGGTGCTTCCGACCACCATGTCCATGTCGCCGTCGCCATCGAGGTCGCCGAAGGCCGGGGCGGCATTCTGGTCGACAGCGACTCCGGCGAACGGGTTGGAGGCATCCTCGAGCCGGGTGAAGACGAGGTTGTTGTTGACGTAGAAGATCACCACACCGGCGCTGAGGCCGACCGCCATGTCCTTGTCGCCGTCCCCGTCGAGGTCGGCGAAGGTCGGGCTCGGGAAGCTGCCGTTGCCGAAGCTCAGTCCGGTGAAGGGATGGCTCGCAAGCTGGGTGAAGGTGCCGTTGGAATTGTTCCTCCACACCTGGAAGACACCGTCGCGGGCGCCGACCACTGCATCCTCGTCGCCGTCCCCGTCGACGTCGATGAAGCCCGTGCGGGCGTTGTAATCGTCGCCCCGGTAGAAGCCGGAGATGACCCCCGCGTTGCTGAAAGTGCCGTTATTGTTGTTGGTGAAGCGGACCGCGAAACCGTCGAGATTGCTGGTGATGAAGGCGTCCTTGTCGCCGTCATTGTCCATGTCGACGAAGGAGATCGCCGAGCCGTCGCCGATATCGTAGTTGATCGGGTTGGACGCGCCGGTGAGCTGGGTGAAGCTGTTGTCGGCATTGTGGTGGAAATAGCGGATCTGGCCGTCGTCGCCGCCGGTGAAGATGTCCTGCCGCCCGTCCTTGTCCGCATCGACGAAGCCTGGGGCGGGGAGGAAGCTCAGCGAGGATGAGCCGAGGCCGTTGAACGGGTTCGCGGTGCTGATGAGTTCGGTCACCGCACCGATCGGGCCGAGGTCCGCCCCCGCGGCGTCGCGGATGTTCAAGACGATGTCGTGGCTCGCCACCGGCGTCGCGGAGGTGTTGGCGTAGGTCAAATTCTCGACCAGCGCCTCGACCGCGGCCGAAGTGGCGGCAGCGTTCAGCGTGATCGTGAGCGCGGTGCCGTTGCCGCCGGCGATGGTGCCGATCGCGACGCCGGCGAAGCTGACGGTGGCGCCGCTGACGCCGATCTGGCCGGCACCATTGCCCTGGTTGTTGACCCCGAACTGGTCCTGCGCGATCCGATCGGCGGCGGCGAGGCCGCCCAGAGTGACGGTGGCGCCGTTGAAATTATTGTCCACGTCGTTGAACGTCACGTCGAGGTCGAGCCGCTGCGGCGCCGCGTTGACCGCGCTCTCGAGGAAGCTGACCGAGGCGGTGAGGCCGGAGAGAGTGGGCGCAGCGTTCGCCATGGGACGCATCCTCTTACTGAGAGTGGGAGGTGCTCCGCCCGCCGGCGCGCGACGGACTGATGATGCCGGTTTCCGGTCGGCATTGAGGCGCCGACCCCCCACGAGTGCCGCCTCAGAGGAAGGGGTCCGCCGAATCCCTACTTCTGTCAAGAAGCAATGGTCGGTCCTAAATGGATGTTGTTTCAACCGTCCGGATTCGAACGCTCTTGCGCCGCGCCGAGCGCCGCCGCATCATCCTGAGCAAGAGAGGGATGGTGCAGCATGGCACGGGGACTCGGCGATTCCGCGCTCGCGCCGCAGATCCTCGCCCAATTGGGCTTCAGCGAGACCGAGGCTTTGGTCTATTGCGAGCTGCTCCGGGCGCCCGGGGTCACCGGCTACCGGGTGGCGCTCACCCTCGAGAAATCACAGGCCAACGTCTATTCCGCCCTCGCCAGCCTGGCCGGGAAGGGCGCCGTCCTCGCCGACCAGGGGGAAGTGGTCGCCTATAGCGCAGTCCCCCCGTCCGAGCTGCTGCCGAGGCTCGAGCGGGAATATCAGGCGCGCTGCGCCGCGGCGGCGGAGGCGCTTGCCGACGTTGGGGCGCCGGAGGGGGGCGACCGCATCTACCAGCTCCGCAACACCGCCCAGGTCTACGAACGGGCGGCGGCGATGTGCACGCGGGCGGCGGATTCGGTGAGCTTCGAGCTGTTCCACATCCCCTTCCAGCGCATGGCCGAGCCGCTGGCGGCGGCGGTCGCGCGGGGCGTCGGGGTGGCGGGAGTGACGTTCGACAGGGACGATCGCCTCGCCGGAGCGACCTGCCAGCCGGCGGCCAAGGCATCGCGCGTGTCGCGCTGGCCGGGGGACCAGCTGACCCTCGTCACCGACGCGAAGGAGGCCCTGGTCGCCCTGTTCGACCGGCGGGGGGAGACGGTGCTCCACGCCGTCTATACCGACAGCACCTATCTCGCCTGCCTGCTCCACGCGGCGACGGTGGACGCAGTGACTCTGAATGCGGAAAATCCCCCTGTGCTTCAGGAGAGCGCGAACAAGCGCCTGTTCGGGCGGATCCCGGCGGGCTTCCTGCAGCTGATCGACGAGCACGAGCGGCGGCGCTGAGCCGCCCGTCCCCGGGTTCGCCGCGCCGGGAATATACCGGCCGCCTCTCCGGGTTTTCCCGGATCAATCGCATCGGCGATTCTTCGTAGATTCAGCGCGACGGGGAGGCACGCCGATGCGCTTGACGAGACCTGGAAGGATTGCCTGGGCGCTGGCCCTTGCCGGCGGCACCGCTCTCTTCGCGTCCGGCGCACATGCGGCCGACATCGGCGAGGCCCCACTCGACATCGCCGCGCCGGGCGAAGCCGACACCGCGAATGTCGACCCAGCGGGTCCGCCGGCGGACGCACCCTCCTCCTGGGAGGTGGAGATCACCCCCTATTTCTGGCTGGCGGGAATGAAGGGCGACCTCGATATCCCGGTGGGCAGCGGCAATGTCGACTTCGACAACAGCTTCTCGGACGTGCTCGGCAAGCTGAAATTCGTCTTCATGGGCGCGGTCGACGTCCGCCACGGGCGGTTCGTGGCGATGGCCGACACCATCTATTTGAACCTCGGAGTCGAAGCGAAGGGAATCCACGACCCGCAATTCGTCACCGGCAGGCTCGATTCCAAATTGTTCTTCTCGACCCTGTCGGGCGGCTACCGGATCGTCGACAAGGGGCCGTTCTTCGTCGATCTCGTCGCGGGCCTTCGCTACATCACGATCGACAACGATCTCAGGCTCCAGGGACCGGTGAAGACCCGCGAGGGCAAGGCCTCGGGCTCCGACCTGGCGCCGCTGGTCGGCGCTCGGATGCGGGTTCCGCTCGGCAAGGATTGGGGTCTCGTCCTCTATGGCGACACCGGCGGCTTCGCCTCCTCCGACATCAAGTGGCAGCTCATCGGTACCGTCCAGTGGGACATCAGCCGCCACTGGCGCGCGATCGCCGGCTACCGGCACATGGACATCCACCACCGCCGCGACGACCAGGACTTCAACATCGCCCTTACCGGCCCGCTGCTGGGGTTCAGCTACCGCTTCTGAGAGCCGCGTACAGCCTCGCCTCTGCCGCCTCCCACAATTTCCCCGATGCCGGGGCGGCGCCCGCGGGACTAACGAAACCCCGACCCCTAAGCCTTGGTGCGCCGGCAACGGCATGCACCCCCATCCGGCCCCAATAGCGTCCGCGCTCGGCGCTGCGGCCACGCACTGCGGCACGACCTGGACTGCTGGCGCCGGATGGGTCATTTGGCGGCGGAGGCCGGCCCGGCCGTTCAGCCCTGGAGATCGACCTCGGCGACCTTGTCGCGATAGTCCTTCTTCGGATCGACCCCGAGCAACGCCTTGACCCCGGCGACGAGGCTCGACCCGTCGAGCCAGATCTGGGCCCGGTCGGGATCGAGCCGGAGGAGCCGCAGCTTGGGATCGTCCTTGCCGCCCTCGAACCAGGCGGCGACGAAGGGATTCCACAGCCGGTCGACGGCCGCACGATCGGTGTCGAGGCGGAGCGAGCCGTGGACGGTGGCGAACAGGTCGTGGCCCTTGGAGACGAACGTCGCGATCGCCCGGCTGCTCTCGCTTGTTTCCGACACGAGGTCGTTCTCGCTGGAGGTGAAGAACCATATCGGGCCGCTCTCCCCCTCGACCTGCGCGGTCATCGGGCGGGTATGGCCGTCCTCGACCCCGTCCAGGCCCAGCATCATCGTCATGTCGGATTTGAGCGCCTTCCAGAAAAGCTGCTCGAATTCCTTGTCGTCGGCCATCTATCCTGCTCCGAATGGTTCGAAGCGAAGAACCGGCGCCGCGGGGACGGCGTTCCTACCTGCTTTATACCGTATCGGCCTCGACGGCGGGGCCGGCCTCGACCCCGATCCTTATCGCCTGGGCGGAGCTCGCGACGCCGAGCCTCGCCAGCAAGGCGGCGCGGTGCATCTTCACCGTCTTCTCGTCGATGCCGAGAAAGCCGGCGATCTGCTTGTTGCGATAGCCGGCGATCATTTGGGCAAGCACCTGGCGCTGGCGGCGGGTGAGCGAGGCGACCTGGGCCTCCGCCCGCTGCCGCCGCAAGTCGAAGGCCCCGCTGCCCGAGTCCATCTGCGAGCCGAGGAAGAAAGCGACGCTCCCGTCCGGCCCGAGCACCGGCGCGATCATCACCGCGTTCGTGAAGGGCGTGCCGTCCTTCCGGTAGTTGGTGAGCTGCGCGAGCGCCGGCCGGCCCTCGCGAACTGCATCGCGGAGCAGCGCCTGGGCGGCCGGGTCGGTCCCGGCGCCCGCCAGGAAGCGGCAGTTCCGCCCGACGCTTTCGTCCGCCGAATAGCCGGTCAGCCGGCAGAAGGCATGGTTGACCGCGACAATCGGATTGTCGGGGAGCCGCGCATCCGTGACCAAGGATGCGATGGGCGACTTGCCAATCGCGGCGACAAGTTCTTCCTCGGCAGCTGACTGGCTCATCGGCACCCGGATAGAAGGATTTCGCGTCTTGCCCAAGCCGCAAGGAGGGCGGCACAAGTGCATGGATGCGCACGAAGCTCAGCGTCTGCCTGAAGAAGGCCCGGTTCGAGACCAAGGAGGACGCGGCCGCGCGTGCGCGAAGCTCCGGCCTGCCGCTCCTCCCCTACCGCTGCGACCGCTGCCGCGCCTTCCACCTGACCAGCCGGACCAAGGGCAAGCGGGTTCCCAGGCCTGACGGCTAGAAATCAGGGGGAAATGGGTTCGCGCAGAGGACGCAGAGAGGCGCAGAGAGGCGCAGAGATTCCGGCGCGGGCGGGTAAGCGGTGCGTCATCGATGGCCACGGCCTCTCTGCGTTTCTCTGCGTACCTCTGCGCCCTCTGCGCGAAAAGAGAGCGGAATTCCGCGGCCGAGAGTTGGAAAGCTGGCACAGCCGCCACCCGCCCCACCATCGTCATCCCGGGCTTGACCCGGGATCCATGGACACGGTTCGTAACCAGTTCTCCCAGACCTGTGTTCATGGATGCCGGATCAAGTCCGGCATGACGGGGGTGGGCACGGGCGGCCCTCTTCTCCTTCTTCGCCGGTGCCCTGCACCACTCCGGGAATGGGCTTACCGGATGGTCGCGGCTACCCGCTCGCCCAGGCCTGCGCTGGCGAGTTCGCGTTCGGCTTGGGTGAAGCCGTAGGCGGGGACGATCTCGCCCGTGCGATCCGAGACTTCGTTCCAGCGGGCGGCGAGTTGTTCGCCGACGCCGGGGCCGGCAGCGAGATGGAGGCCGTCGGTGAGGGTGACGTTCGCGGTCGCGAAATGGCCGGCTCCGGCGCAGAGGATCGCGCGGGTTGGGGCATCGTCGCCGACCAATGCGAGCAGCCCGGGGCTGACCAAGGAGGGGTCGAGGGCGGCGAGGCTTGCCGGGGAGAGCACGCCTTCGGTCATCTGGGTGGCGGCGGTGGGGGCGAGGCAGTTCACGCGGATGCCGTATTTCTCGCCCTCGATGGCGAGGGTCTGCATCAGGCCGACCAGGGCCATCTTGGCGGCACCGTAATTCGCCTGGCCGAAATTGCCGTAGAGGCCGGACGAGGAGGTGGTCATCACGATCCGGCCGAAGCATTGCACGCGCATCGTCTCCCACACCGCCTTGGAGCAGATCGCGGCGCCCATCAAATGCACCTCCACCACCAGGCGGAAATCGTCGATGTCCATCTTGGCGAAGCTCTTGTCGCGCAGGATTCCGGCATTGTTCACGAGGATGTCGATCCGGGCCCACTTGTCCGTAGCCGCTTCGACCATCGCCGCGACGGCAGCCTCGTCGGTAACGGAAGCAGCGAACGGCAAAGCCTCGCCGCCGGCGGCCTCGATCTCGCGGGCGACGCGGGCGGCATTCTCCTCCACTACGTCGTTCACCACCAGCCGTGCGCCCATTCCGGCGAGGTAGAGCGCGTGCGCCCGGCCCAGCCCGCCGCCGGCCCCGGTCACGATCGCGACGCGTCCTGCGATTGTCATTCCAGATGCTCCTTAACTAGCAAGTGAGTGAGTATTTTGGGCATGAGCCGGCCGTTCGGATGATCCCCTAGCCCTGCTGCTTGCAGATCTGCAGGAAGCCGGCGGCCATGAAAGAGGCCATTCGCTCCTTCACCGCCATGAAGTCGTCCGACTTGCACAGGCCGCCCGACAGCTTGTCGATGCGGCCGGTGCGCGCCAGGGTCAGCATCAGCGCGCCGGTGACGAAATGATAGCCCCAGAAGATGTCGGCCTCGCTGCAGCCGGGCAGCGCCTTCTTCAAGAGGCCGAGCAGGCGAAGCACGACCGGATCGAAATGCCGGTCCATCAGCGAGGCGCCCCATTCGGGCGTGTTCGCCACCTGGGCACCGAGCGCCGCATAATTCTTCCAGCCCTCCCCGCCCTCGATATAGAGGTCGAGGTCGGTGTCGAGGAAGGCACGGAGGGCCCCCTCGACGCTCGGCTTGTCCCCGCAGCTTCGCTCATAGTCGTCGAGGGCGCGCATCCGCCGCTCACTGGTGACGACGGCGCGACGGGCGAAGACGGCGTCGAACAGCGCCTTCTTGTCCTCGAAATAATAATTGAGCAGCGTGTGATGGACCCCGACGCGCTTGGCGACGTCCTTCAATGTCACGCCGTGGAGGCCGTGCTTCGAGAAGAGATACTCCGCCTCGTCGAGGATCTGCTCCATCGTCTCGGCGCGCTGCTCGGCCTTGGTGGTCCGTCGCCGGCCGGTTGTCGCTTCGGCAGTCACGCTCTCTCCCCGCTCAAGCGCTTCCATATTGGGCCCGCAAGCGAATCTTGTCGATCTTGCCGGTCGGGGCAAGCGGCATCGAGGCGAGGCGAACCACTTCGTCGGGAATCCACCAGGGCGCGACCCGGTCCTTCAAGGGGGCGAGCAAAGCCTCGTCGCTCACCTCTTCGTCGCCCGAGCAGATTTCGACGAGGAGGATCGGCCGCTCGCCCCATTTCGGGTCCTGGCGCCCGATCACCGCGGCCAGCGACACTTCGGGAAGCGCGCCGACCACCGCCTCGATCTCGGCCGGGTTGATCCATTCGCCGCCGGACTTGATCAGATCCTTGGCGCGGCCGGTGATGTAGAGATTGCCGGCGGAGTCGATGCGAGCGAGGTCGCCGGTGGCGAACCAGCCGCGCTCGTCCGTCGCCCGCTCGTCATGGCCGAAATAGCGATCGACCACCGCCGCCCCGCGCACGCGGAGATGGCCCTCGCAGTCGCGCTGCTCGGGGAGCGGCCGTCCGTCGGCGTCGGTGATCAGGAGGTCGACTCCGATCGCCGGCTTACCCGAAGCCGCCGCGGTACGGGCCGGATCGTCCGGCAGCGCCACGGTTCCGGACGGCGACAGCTCGGTCATCCCCCAGCTGGTCTGGACGGTGACTCCCAGCCTGCGCTCGATCCGCTCCATCAGCGCCGGCGCCATCGGGGCGCCGCCGACGATGATCCGCTTGAGGCTCGGAAGCTCGCCGCCATGCGCCTCGAGATGCTCGACCAGGCCGAGCCAGACGGTGGGAACCCCGACTCCGACGGTCACGCCTTCAGCCGCGATCAGCCGGGCGAGGCTGGCGCCGTCGCTGCCCCGCCCGGGCAGCACCAATTTGCCGCCCGCCGCGGGCAGAGCGAAGGGCAGGCCCCAGGCATTGGCGTGGAACATCGGCACCACCGCCAGCACCGCGTCCTTTCCGGAGATCGCCATTACGTCGACCTGGAGCAGCCTCAGCGTGTGCAGGAAGCTGGAGCGGTGGGTGTAGGTGACGCCCTTCGGTGCCCCCGTGGTCCCGGACGTGAAGCAGAGGCCCGAGGGCGCGGTCTCGTCGAATCCGCCCCAGGCGACGTCGCAAGGCGCGGAGGCGATCAGCGGCTCGAGGGCCATGATGGCCGGCCCGGCCTCTGGCCGTTCGCCGACAGGGCCGTCGATCACCAGGATCCGTTCGATCCCGCCCGCCCGCTCGGCGATTTCGAGCGCCAGCGGCAGAAGGTCGGCGCTTGCGACGATCAGCCGCGCTTCGGACTGGACGATCATCGCCGCGAGGTGGGCGGCGGTGAGGCGCGGATTGAGCGTATGGCAGACCGCGCCCATGCCCATGATCGCGTACCAGGCCTCGACATGCGCCTGGCTGTTCCAGGCGAGCGTCGCGACCCGCTGCCCGAACCCGACGCCGAAGCTGGCGAGGATCGACGAGACGGCGAGCGCCCGCGCCTTCAGATCGGCATAGCCGATCCGGGCGACGCCGCCGCCCTCGCGGGCGGTGACCACCTCGGCATGCGGGTGCCACTTGGCGGCGTGGTGCAGGAACTTGTCCAGGGTCAGCCGAAAGTCTTGCATGCTTCCGTCGATCATCGGCAGCCCGTCGCCTTGTTCAGCAGCGGCGAAATCACGCCCGTATTCCAGTTCCACGGCTGGTCGCCGGCCGCCCGCCGCCGGCACATCGCCGCCTCGTGAAGCGCGAACATGCCGGGGAAGAGCTTGATCCCCGGCTTCGGTCCACGCTCGAACGCCATGTAATGGCCGTCCTTGCCATAAGGCTGCCAGGCCGGCTGGCCCGACGCCGCTGGCGTCCCGGTCTTCGCGAAGCTGGCCCAATAGGACATCATCGCTTCGGACAGGCGACGGTCGGCGACTCCGTCCGGGATTTTCGGCCAGTAGGTCGGCGTCGAACCGGCAGTGCCGAACACATAGGGAAGCTCGGACGCGTGGAAGGCGTGGAGGCCCTTGTCGTCCGCGGCCGGGTAGCCATGGTCGAAGAGATAGAGGTAGCCGCGCTGGCCGATGGCGGTCTGGCCGATGGCGAGGCGGAAGGACGTCCAGCCGTACATAGCGTCGCGGGTGGTCGCGAGCATCGACTCCTTCACATTGGCCGGCGGGTAGAGGCGCAGGAAGGGCTCGGCCAAGTCGCCATAGCGGGCGCGGATCGTCGCCTCATAGGCCGCGGAATCGGCGGGCGCGGGCGGGAGCAGGATGCCGAGCGAGCGGATTTCGCCGGCGTTGAAGCCCGCGATTACCGGCACCGGCGCCTGCTCGCCATGATCCCAGGTGTCGACCAGCTGGCGGGTCAGCACCTTGCCGTCGACCGTGGCCCACGGGCCGTAGGGGGCTGCGGCGAGCCGCTCGGCGTCCATCGCGCGCAGGGCGGCAAGGTCCTTGGCGCCGACGGCCGCCATTGCCTGAATCCCGGCGCTCTCCGCCGAGGGGAGGCCATGCCGCGCCTGCTTCAGCTCGGGCGTGGTGATCATGTAAGCGCTCTGGGCGATCGCCTTGTCGAACAGGCCGCGGGCGAGCGGCGAGGCCATCAAATAGAGGACGCTGAGCCCGCCCGCCGACTCTCCCGCCACCGTCACGTTCGACGGGTCGCCGCCGAACGAAGCGATGTTGCGCTTCACCCATTGCAGCGCCGCGACCTGGTCGCGAAGGCCGTAATTGCCGGAGACACCCTCGGCGGACTCCCGGCTAAGCTCCGGATGAGCAAGGTAGCCGAGGATGCCGAGCCGATAGTTGATCGAGACGACGATCACCCCGCCCTTCTCGGCCATCCGAGCGCCGTCGTAGATGCCCTCATGACTGTAGCCGCCGAGCAGCGCGCCGCCATGGATCCAGACGAACACCGGCAGCTTCTTCGCTTTTGCCGGCGCCCAGACGTTCAGCGTCAGGCAGTCCTCGCTCATCCGCGACGGCGGGTTGGTGTAGGGGTTCGGAATCTTGGAGTTAGGCTGGACGCAGGCGGGGCCGAAAGAAGTCGCCTTGCGCACACCCTGCCAGGGCGCGAGCGGTGCCGGCGCCTTCCAGCGCATCGGCCCCACCGGCGGCTGCGCATAAGGGATGCCCTTGAACACCCGGACGCCGCCCTCGACGCTTCCCTCCACCGCGCCCGCGGGCGCTCGCACAGTCGGCGCAGCGGCCCAGGCCGGAGAGGCCGCTAGCGCGGCTGCAATCAAAAGGAACTGCTTCATGCCTGCACCTGCGGTCTTGGGGTCTCGCGGCGCAGCAGGCGCGCGAGCCGGAGGAAGAGGAGGATCGCGATGACGTAGAAGGGCGTCAACGTGTAGAGCGCCGACTGGAGCCCGCTTGGATCGCCATGTGCCTTGAACCAGTCGCTCGCCTGCCCGACCCAGGTCGGCCCCAGGCCGAGGCCGATGAAGTTCATCACCAGCAGCAGCAGCGCGCCGGACAGCACGCGCTGGTTCGGCTTCACCTCTTCCTGGACGAGGGCGACCGAGGCGGAGAGGTAGAAATAGTTGAACACCATCACCACCGCGAGAAGCGCAAGCGCAAGCGGCCAGGTCGGCGCCCAGACGAAAGCGATGTAGAAGGGCATGGCGATGGCGAGCGACATTGCGGGCGCGATGGCATAGCCGGCGCGGGACTTGCGGGTCATCCGGTCGATCACCCGCCCCGACAGCACCATCCCTCCGCCCATGCCGAGCACCAGCACCAAAGCGTACCAGATCGCGACCTCCCCAAGCACCATCCCCTTCTCGCGCATCAGGAACAAAACCGCGAAATTGCCGAGGCCGTAGGTGACGAACTGGGTCGCCCCGCTGCCGAGCGCGGCCAGCATCAGCACCTTGTGGGTGAAGAACATCCGAACCGTCGGCCAGAAGGGTGCGCTGCCGCCCTCGGCGCGCTTCTCGTCCATGGCGCCCCGCTCCGGCTCGCGGACGAACAGCCAGACCAGCAAAGCGGTGACGATCCCGACGATCCCGATCAGGATGAACGGCATCCGCCAGTCGAACCGCGCCGCGATCGCCGCCCCGAAGGCCACTCCGATCGCAGCCCCGATCGCCGGCCCCAGGTTGAAGATCCCGCATGCCGCGGCGCGGCGGCCGAGGGGGAAGGTGTCGGTGATGATCGCATAGGAGGGCGGAACGCCGCCCGCTTCGCCGAAGCCGACGATCATCCGGGCGACGACGAGCTGGCTATAATTGGCCGCAAGCCCGCAGGCCGCCGTCGCCCCGCTCCAGATCGCGCAGGCCAGAGCGAGCACATGCACCCGGTTGGTCCGGTCGGCGAACCAGCCCACCGGAATGGCGATGAAGCAATAGAACATCGCGAAATAGAGGCCGCCGATCAGCCCCAGGTCGCCGTCGCTGACGCCGAGGGAATCCTGGATGGGCTTGGCGAGAATTCCGATCAGCTGCCGGTCGAGGAAGTTCAGCACATAGACGAAGGTGAGCGCCGCCAGCACCAGCCAGGAGCGGGCGGCGGCGGGGCGCGTCCCCTGCGCCCCGCCGCCTTCGTTCAAAGCCGCCACGGTCAGAGGCCGTAGCCGAGCCGGATCCCGACGGTGCGCGGGCGCAGCGTTCCGAACCTGCTGACCAGGAAGGCCTCCGGGTGGACGTAGACCACCGAATGGTCGTCGAAGAGGTTCTCGACATAGAGCTGCGCCGAGAAGGCACGCCGCTTCACCCCGAAACTGATGTTCGTATTCACATAACCGTCCGTCCTGCCGAAGGTCGACAGAGGCAGGTTCGGGTTGCCCGGCGTGTTCGGGAAGCTGCTGTTATACGGCCCGACATATTGGGCGTTGACCGCGAACGTGCCCTTGGCGTCGTTGCCGAGGTCGAAGCCGTAGGAGGCGTAGACCGAGCCCTGGAGCCGCGGCGCCGACAGGCGGTGGCCGAGGACGGCCCCCGAAATCGCGGCTTCGGTTGCGCTGAGCTTGGTGATCTTCGCGTCGTTATAGGCGGCGTTGACCCCGATGAAGACGTCGGGCGCGGGAATGAGTCCGAGCTCGACCTCGACGCCCTTGCTCCGCGCCGCGCCGATATTGGTCGCGAACTGGACCGAGTCAGACACGCGGTTGGCCTGGGCCTGGATGTTGCTCCAGTCGATCCAGTAAGCGGCCGCGTTCGCAGTCAGCTTTCCGTCGAGCCAGCGGCCCTTGGCGCCGATCTCATAGCTCTTCAGATTGTCCGAAGTGGCGCCGAAGGGGATGATGATGTCGGTCGGGTCGACCAGGCTCGGCCGGCCGGCGAAGGCGTTGACGATCGGCGCTCTGAAGCCGGTCGAGAAGGTGGCGTAGGTGGTGAGATCGTCGTTCGGCTTGAACGTCGCGCTCAGCTTCCACGACGGCTTCGAACCTTCCGTCTTAACGCCCGTGGTCGCCGCATAAGGGGTGAAGGTGTTGAACTTCACCGCGATGTGAAGCAGCGCATAGGTGTAATAGTTGAAGCCGAAGGCGGTGGCGAGGTAGCCGCCTTCCTCGGTGAAGCCCTGCGCCGTCGTGCGGCCGTAGCGCATTCCCCCGGTCAGCCAGAAGCGCGGCGAGAAGCGGTAGGTGAGCTCGCCGAATCCGGCCAGCTCCTCGCTGATCTGGTGGGTAAACTGCTTCTGGAAATATTGGTCGGGAAGACCGGTGAGGCCCCGCTCGGCGAGGAATTGCGGGTTGGAGCGGTAGAAATAGTCCACGTCCCGGCGGCGGTGCATGTAGAAGCCGCCGAGGGTGAACTGGAACGGCCCCTCGAGCGACGAGACCAGCCGCGTCTCCTGGACGAACACCTTGTCGTACGCGTCCGCATCGAGGCCGAAGGCGATCGGAGCGCCGGGATAGGCCGGCTGCTTCGGGAAGGTGCCGGCGAGGTCGACGTAGAACTTCTGGTCGAAATCCGAATAGGTCGACGAGCTGGTCAGCTTGGCGAAGTCGAACTCATATTCGAGCGTACCGTTGAAGATCGTTTGCTTGCCGGTGAAGCGGTCGGGCTGGTCGGAGATGCGCTTCTCGCGGCCGAGCGACGGGCTGGTGAGCGACGAATCCTTGGGGTCGCTGTCCTCATAGGAGCCGAGCAGGCGGATGGAGAGCCGGTCGGTCGGCTTCCACAATGACACGCCCGCCCCAGTCGATCAGCGTGTTCGAATTGTGGACGCCGGTCCCGACATTGTCGAGATAGCCTTCCTCGTTGCGGTAGAAGCCGACCGCGCGGATGCCGAGCTTGTCGTTCACGACCGGCATGTTGAGCATGAGGTTGTAGCGCTGGCGGAAGCTGTCGGAGCCGGTGAAGCCCAGATCGGCGAGGGCCGACACGTCGAAATTGTTGAGGTCCGGGCTCCTGGTCAGGATGCGCAGCGCGCCGGAGAGGGAGCCGGAGCCGAACAGGGTCCCCTGCGGCCCGCGCAGGAACTCGACCCGCTCGACGTCGAACAGATTGGGGTCGACGACGGTGGTGTTGCCGATCGTCGAGACCGGAAGCTCGTCGATATAGACGGCGACCGAGCTCTGCAGGTTGGCGTTGTAGCCGTTGGTCGCGATGCCGCGGGACGTGAAATTGTTGAAGTTCTGGGTCGGGCGGTTGAGCACGACGCCCGGCGTTTCGCGGGCGATGCCTTCATAGCCGACGATGCCCTTCTCGGTCAGCTCTTCCTGGCGGAAGGCGGTGATGCTGATCGGCACGTCCTGGATCCGCTCGGCGCGGCGGGTCGCGGTGACGACGATGTCCTGCGAATTCGCGGCGTCGTCCTGGTTGTCGGCTGAGGCCTCGGTATCGGCAGCGACGGCGGCCGGAGCGGCGTCCTGCGCGAAAGCGGGCGTGACGGTGAACAGCGTCGCCGCACAGGCGGACGCGAGCAGCTTGGCCTTCATTGGCACTCTCTCCCCATGGTGCCGCCGATCATGTGTCGGCGTGTCGGGGCAGATGGTGTCCCAGCGCAGGGGCCTTGTCAACACTCACTCTCACGCGTGTGAATGTCTTTCGGTAGGGCGAAAATTCCGCGTGGTGAAGGCGACTTAAACGAAATCGAAGGAAGATTGTGCTCTTGCTGGCCCCATGAACAGCAGCCAATCCGCATCCCCGATCCAGCACGAGATCGCCGCCGGCTTCGAATCGAGCACCCCTCGCCCGGGCGTTCCGTTCGTCGCTTCAGACCTCATCGCCCGCGCCGCAAGCGAAGGGCCCGGCGAGGATGCGTTGGTCGCCCCATGTGGTGGCCTGCCCTATTCCGAACTCCTCAGCCGCGCGCGGCGCGTCGCGGGCTGGCTCAAGAACCGGGGCGTCGGCAGGGACAGCCTGGTCGGCATCTGCCTCGAACGCTCGTTCGACCAGATCACCGTCGCGCTGGGCACCTGGATCGCCGGCGGCGCCTATCTTCCGCTCGACCCGTCCTGGCCCCACGGTCGTCTGCGGATGATCGCCGAAGAGGCGGGCTGCGCGGTCATCGTCGGTCGCGACGAGGGCGTGGAGCGGCTTGCGGGGGTGGAGACGCCGCTCGCCGTGCTCGACTGGAATTCGGCCGAGTTCAGCGAAGACCCGGGCGAGGAGGCCTTCGCGCCGGTCCGGCCGGACGACCTCGCTTATGTCATCTACACGTCGGGGACGACCGGGCGGCCGAAGGGCGTCGAGGTCACCCACGCCAACCTTGCCCATCTCATTGCCTGGCATAACCGGGACTTCGCAGTCACCGCGGACGACCGCGCCAGCCACCTCGCCGGCCTGGGCTTCGACGCCTCGGTGTGGGAGGTCTGGCCCTATCTGTGCGCCGGCGCCGCGGTGGTGCTTGCGACCGATGAGGTCCGCACCTCCGAGATCAAGCTTCGCGCCTGGCTGATCGCCCATGGCATCAGCGTCGCCTTCGTGCCCACGGCGCTCGCGCAGGAGCTGATCCAGGCGGAATGGCCGGACTCGACGCGGCTTCGCTTCCTCCTCACCGGCGCCGACCGGCCCGACGGAGTGCACGGTCGTCGCGACCTCTGCCGCGGTGCCGCCGGAGGGGACCGACCACGGCCTTCCCCCGATCGGCCGCCCGATCGGCGAGACCGTGATCCGGATTCTGAGCACCGAGGGTCAGCCGGTCGCCCCGGGCGAGCTCGGCGAAATCCTGATCGGCGGGCCTTCCGTCGCCCGCGGCTATCGCGGCCAGCCGGGCCTGACCGACGAGCGCTTCGTCCGAGCTGAAGGCGACCGCTTCTACCGCACCGGCGACCTCGGCTGCTGGCGGGAGGATGGGCAAATCGCCTTCCACGGCCGCTCCGACGACCAGGTCAAGGTCCGCGGCCATCGGGTTGAGCCCGAGGAGACCGCAAGCGTCCTTCGCACCCACGCCTCGATCCGCTCCGCCGCCGTCATCGGAGCGCCCGGCAAGGACGGCGATACCCTCGTTGCCTATTTGGTCGCCGAAGAGGGCGTCTCAGCCGAGGATCTCCGAAACTTCCTCGCCGAGACGCTGCCCGATTACATGATCCCGGCCGCTTTCGTGCGTCTGGAGGCGCTTCCGCTCACCGCCAACGGCAAGATCGACAAGGCCGCCCTCCCCGCCCCCGACGACAGCAACGCGCTGGAGTCGGCCGGTTTCGCCGCGGCCCAGTCCCCGGCCGAGGAGCGCCTCGTCGAAATCCTGGAGGAGGTCTTGGGCCGAGGCCCCGGCACCGTCGGGGTCGAGGACAATTTCTTCCTCCTGGGCGGCCATTCGCTGCTCGGAACCCAGGTCGTGCTTCGTGCAGGCGAGGCGTTCGGGGTGGACCTCACCCTCCGCGACCTCTTCCAGGCCCCGACCATCCGCCTGCTCGCGGCCCGGATCGAGGAGCTGGTGATGCGGATGATCGACGAGATGAGCGACGACGAAGCGCAACAGCGCGCCGCCGAATAGGAGCCGACATGGCAAGCCAAGCCGAAAAGGCGGGATCGATCGACCCCAGCCTCAGCCTCTTCCAGTTGCTCGACCCGGCCGTGCATGCCGACCCCTACCCCTTCTACAAGCGGCTGCGCGAGCAGGCGCCGGTAATGTGGGACCCGTTCATGCACACCTGGGTCGTCACCCGGTACGAGGACGTGAAGACGGTCCTCCACAGCTTCTCAGCCGACCGCACTCCGGACCCGAAGAAGATGGAAGCGCTCGGCCTGCCCTCGCTCGGCCCGGTCGCCGACGTGATGGCGCGCCAGATGCTGTTCCTCGACGCGCCCGCCCACACAAGGCTGCGCAAGCTCTGCTCCAGCGCCTTCACCCCCCGCCGGGTCGAAGCGATGGAGGACAAAGTCCGCGAAATCCCCCACGATCTCCTCGCGAAAGTCGCAGGAAGTGGTAACCGCGGGCCTGCTCGGCGTGCCCCTCGAAGACCATAGGCAACTGAAAGCCTGGTCCGCGACCTTCGCCGAGATGCTCGGCAACTTCCAGCACAACCCGGACCGGATCAACGACGTGCTGCGCTGCGTCGCCGACATGACCGGCTATTTCCGCGACGCCATCCGCGAGCAGGAGAGATGCCCGCGCGACGGGCTGATCCGATCGCTGATGGACGCGGAAGTCGACGGCTCCCGCCTCAGCGAGGACGAGGTCATCGCCAACACTATCGTCACCATGGTCGGCGGCCAGGAAACGACGACGAACCTGATCGGCAACGGCCTGCTCACCCTGATCCGCACCCCCGAGAAGATGCGCCAGCTCCGCGAGCAGCCGGAGATCATCGCCAGCGCGGTCGAGGAGCTTCTGCGCTTCGAGACGCCGAGCCAGCACACGGCGCGCATCTGCAAGGAAGACACTGTGATGGGCGGCAAGCTGATCCGAAAGGGCGAGGCTGTGATGGCGGTGATGGCCGCCGGCAATCGCGACCCGGAGCGCTTCTCCGATCCGGACAGCCTCGACCTCACCCGCGCCGACAACCGCCACCTCGCTTTCGGCTGGGCCGCGCATTTCTGCTTCGGCGCGGCGCTGGCAAGAATGGAGGCGCGGATCGCCTTCACCGCACTCGCCCGGCTGGACGACATAAGGGTCGCCTCGGACGATCTCGAATGGCGAACCAATTCGGGGCTCCGCGGCCTCAAAGCGCTTCCGATCACGTTCAAGGCCGCCGCGTGAACGCGCACGTCGCCCTCTCCGCCTCGAAGCGGCAGCTGCTCGAGAAGATGATGCGCGGCGGGGCGGAGCGCTCCGACCGCCCGGCGCCGATCGCGCCGCGGCCGAAAGGCGCGCCTATCCCGCTCTCCGCCGACCAGCGCCAGGTCTGGCTTCACGCGATCATGGCGCCCGACGTTCCGCTCTACAACGAGTCGATCACCATCCACCGCTTCGGCGCCTTCGACGCCGACGCCATGGGTCGGGCGGTCAACGAGATCCTCCGCCGCCACGAGGCCTGGCGCACCGCTTTCGTCGAGGAGGAGGGCGAGCTCGTCCAGCGCGTGCGCGAGCATCGCGACATCCACCTCCCGTTCGACGACGTCAGCCATCTCCCCGAGGAGGAGCGCGACGCCGCTGCCCTGAAGATCGGAAGCGACGACGCCCGCCGCGCGATCGACCTCTCCGACGCGCCCCTCTTCCGCGCCCGCATCGTCAGGCTCGCCGAGGACAATCACCGCCTCTATTTCACTCTCCACCACATCATCTTCGACGGAGTCTCGATCTACCGGGTGATCGTGCCCGAGCTTGCCGAGCTGTACGAGGCGTTCGCCCGCGGCGAGCTTTCCCCCCTCCCCGCACCGACGCTTCAGTACGGCGACTATGCGGTGTGGCAGAAGGCGCATCTGGAGAGCCCCGCGATCCGCCGCCAGGTCGATTATTGGCGCCAGGCGCTCGCCGACGCCCCGCGCAAGCTGGAGATATTGGGCGACCGCCCGCGGCCGGCGCGGCCGACCCATGCCGGATCGATGGAGACCTTCCACATCCCGCTGGAGCTGACCGAGAAGCTCAAGGCCACGAGCCGGCAGGGCGGCGTGACGCTCTACATGACTTTGCTCGCCGCCTATCACGCCCTCCTCCACCGTTACTCGGGCGAGGAGGATATCGTCGTCGGCGGAGTCACCGACCTTCGGCGGCGACCGGAGCTTGAGCGGGTCGTCGGCTATTTCCTCAACACCATCGCGCTCCGCGCCAAGCCGCGCGGCGACCTGCCTTTCCGCGACTTCGTGGTGGAAGTGCGGGACAGCGTGCTCGGCGCCTTGGCCGCGAGCGAAGCGCCGTTCGACGAGGTGGTCCGTTCGCTCGGCATCCGCGGCGAGCCGGGGGCGCACCCCCTGTTCAACTGCCTGTTCTCGATCGAGCCGCCCGTCGACCCCTTCGCCGACGGCTGGGACCTCACCCAGATGGACGTCGTCGTCGGCGGCGCAAAGTTCGACCTCTATTTGGAATTGGACGAGCGCCCGGATGGAATGATCGGACGCTTTCTCTACAGCACGGAGCTCTTCGACCCGGAGACGATCAGACGGATGATCGGGCACTGGCTGAACATCCTGGATCGGGTGGCGGAGGAGCCGGGCTGCACGGTCCGCGACTTGCCCTTGCTGGGCGAAGAGGAAAAGCAGCGGCTGCTGGTCGAGTGGAACGACACGGCGCGGCCGAGCGAGGCGCTGGTCATTCCCGACGTTCCGGACTCGGTGGCGATCCGCTTCGGGGGGGAGCGAGTCACTTACTCCCAGCTCCATCGCCGGTCGGCCGCCATCGCCGCGGCGTTGCGCAGCGCGGGGCTCGGCAAGGGCGACCTCGTCGGAATCTGCCTCGACCGCTCGCCCGACATGGTCGCGGCCCTGCTTGCGGTGCACAGGATCGGCGCGGCCTATCTCCCGCTCGACCCGGATTTCCCGCCGGCGCGGCTCGATTATATCGTCAAGGACGCAGGCGCTGCTGCGCTCCTCACCGAGGAACGGCTCACGAGCAGGATCGCTGGCCTGAAGCGGATTCTCCTCGAGGACATCTCCGCCGATTTCGAGGATGCGCCCGCCGCGGCCGTGGGGCCGAATGACCTTGCCTACGTGATCTACACGTCGGGTTCGACCGGCAATCCCAAGGGGGTCGAGATCAGCCATGGCGCGCTGGCCAACCTGCTCGCCTCGATGCGCGAGCGGCCGGGCTTCGGGTCGGACGATTCGCTGCTCGCAGTCACCACCCTCTCCTTCGACATTGCCGGGCTGGAGCTGTTCCTGCCCCTCCTCTGCGGCGGCGAGCTTGTCATTGCCCCCCGAAGCGCGGCGACCGACCCGCGGGCGCTGGCCGAGCTGATCGCCGAGGCCAAGCCGACGGTGATGCAGGCGACGCCCGCCACCTGGCGCGGCCTCATCGAAGCCGGCTGGGAGGGCGACAAGAAGCTCCGCATCCTGTGCGGCGGCGAGGCATTCCCGCGCGAGCTGGCCGAGGCTTTGCTCGTCCGCGCCGGCGAAGTCTGGAACATGTACGGCCCGACCGAGACCACGATCTGGTCGACGGTCGAGCAAGTCGACCATGACGACGGCCCCGTCCCGATCGGGCGGCCGATTGCGAACACCCAGGTCCACATCCTCGATCGCTACGGCAACACGGCGCCGGTCGGCGTGGTCGGAGAGCTGTTCATCGGCGGCGCTGGCGTGGCACGCGGCTATCGCAATCGGCCCGACCTCACCGCCGAGCGCTTCGTCGAGGCTCCCGCCGTGCCCGGCGCCCGCCTCTACCGAACCGGCGACCTCGCCCGCTACCGCCCCGACGGAACGATCCTCTGTCTCGGCCGCGTCGACAATGACGAGAAGATCCGCGGCTACCGAGTCGCCGTCGAGGAGATCGAAGGCGCTCTCGCCGCCCATCCGGACATCGCCGCCGCCGCGGTCCGGAGCTGGCCCGACGCCTCCGGCGAACGCGGGCTCGCGGCCTATTGCGTCGGAAAGCTTCCGGACCGGGCGGCACTCCGGGCGTACCTCGCCGAGACTTTGCCCGATTACATGATCCCGGCCCATTTCGTGGCGCTCGACGCGCTGCCGATGACTCCGAACCGCAAGATCGACCGCAAGGCCCTGCCCCCGCCCACCGCGGGCGCACCGGCCGCGATCGAGCCGCCGCAGGGCGGCACCGAGGAGCGGCTGGCCGCCATCTGGTGCGAGCTTCTGCGCGCACCCCTGGTCGGCCGCGACGACAATTTCTTCGAGCTCGGCGGCCATTCGCTGCTCGTCGCCCGGCTGCTGGTCCGGATCGAGCGCGAATGGGGCCGGCGCATCGGAATGGCCGAATTCTTCCAGGCGCCGACGCTTCGCAAACTCGCGAGCCGGATCGAGAGCGGCGCGGCGTCCGATTTGGGCGAGCTCGTCCCGCTCCAGCCCGAAGGCCGCGGCGTGCCTCTGCTGTGGATCGATGGGGGGCCCGGCTTTCTCCCCCTCGCCCAGGCGCTCGGCACCGACCGACCCTTCCTCGGTCTCCCTCTCGGCCCAATCCTCCAGCGCGAGATGCGGCCCGGCATGGCGTTCGAGGACATCGCCGCCGCGGTGATCCCGATCCTTCGCGCAAGCCGCCCCAAGGGCCCCTATCTGCTCGGCGGCTGGTGCACCAACGGCATCCTCGCCTTCGAGATCGCCCGCCAGCTCCGCGCCGCGGGCGAAGAGGTTCCCCTGCTGGTGCTCGGCCATTCGAGCAATCCGGTCGCTTTCCTGCGCATCGGGGGCGTCCGGATGAAGCTCAGCAAGCTGGGATTTCACTTCCGCGCATGGCGCAAGGTCCCCTGGGGCGAGCGGCTGGCCTACATCGCCGAGCGCTTGCGGAGCGCTCCTGTGGAGGATGAGGAGGACAATCCTTACCGCGCCAACACGACAGGCCTCGAGACTGCCGCCTACGGCTACAGGCCGGGTAAGTACGAAGGTGCGGTCGCCATCTTCCAACCGGCAGACCGCCCGCGCGTCCTCGACACGCTGCCTGGCTGGTCGGAGGTAGTCACCGGCCCGATCCAGTCGCACGACATCCCCGGCACCCACGGCTCGATGGTCGAGCAGCCTAACGTCGCGGTCTTCGCCCAGCACCTGCGCGAGGCGCTCGCGCGTGTCTGACATCGCCTTGTTCGACCTGCGACTGGGTCCGGACGCGCTGGAGCGCTGCCGGTCCTGGCTCGACGGGCCGGAACGGGCACAGGCCGAACGCTTCCGCTACGGCCGCGACCGGGACCGGTTCATCGCGCGCCGAGGCCAACTCCGCGCCCGCCTGGCCGAAGAGGTGGGCGGTTCGCCCGCCGAACTCCGCATCCGCGCCGATGATTTCGGCAAGCCTTTCCTGCCCGACCATCCGGAGCTGCGCTTCAACCTCTCCCACTCCCGCGACCTCGCCTTGTTCGTAGTTGTGGAGGGCGCGGAGGTCGGCTGCGACATCGAGTGGCGCAATCCCGAGCTCGCCTGTCCCGGAGTGGCCAGGCGCCTGTTCGCGCCGGCGGAGGTCGCGGCGCTGGAGAACCTGCCGCAGGGGCAGTGGGTCCAGGGCTTCTTCAACTGCTGGACGCGCAAGGAGGCCTATGTGAAGGCGCTGGGCCTCGGCCTATCCTATCCGCTGGACGCCTTCACCGTGTCCGTCGGGGAGCAAGCAACGCTCCTAGAGGCGCTACCGGGCTGGTCGCTCACCTCCTTCGAACCGGCGCCCGGCTATCAGGCGGCGCTGGTCACCGGCAGCCCGTGCATCCGGCCGAGCGCCAGCGCCACCGCCTCCTGCAGCATCGGACGGGCGAACAGGCCGATCCAGGCCGAGTAGATCGAGGCGCCGGCCGCGACCAGGATCGCCAGCCGGACCGGGTCGGCCAGCGGCGGAAGCAGCGTATCGAGGATCGCGACCGCAGCCCCCATCCCGACCGCGGCGCTGACCGCCGGAGCGACCGCTTTAGCCAGCGACCGCGCGGACAGGCCGATCACCGGAAGCGCCCAATAGGCCGTCACGACGAGGTAGATCGGGTAACCGACGATCCAGGAGGCGGCGAGGCCCTGCACGCCCCAGTTGAGGCCGATGAAGAAGCAGAGCGGCAGCAGCAGCGCTCCGACCAGGCCGGTGCGAAGGCCGATGCGCGGGTGGCCGAGCCCGTCGCAGACCGGGTTGAACAGCACTTGCAGGGTCATCGCCGGCATCGACAGAGCGAGGAGGCGGACCAGCGGGGCGGCGTCGATCCATTTCGGCCCGAGCACGGTCGCGACCAGCGGCTCCGCCGTCACCGCCAGGCCGGCGTAGAAGGGCATTGCGACCAGCATCACCATCCGTGCCAGCCGGGCGAAGCCCTGCGCAACCGCCTCCCTATCGTCCTGAAGCCGCGCATAGACGGAGAAAGCGACGTCGTTCACCGCCGGCACGAATTTCGAGACCAGGATCAGCGTCAGGAAGACGCTGGTCGTGTAGAGGCCGAGATTGGCTGGGCCGAGGCTCCGGCCGGCGATCAGAACGTCCGCCTGGCTCTGCATCAGCCACAGGAATTGGGTCATCGCCATCAGCCCGCCGAACTTGGCGAGGCCGCCGGCGCCGCGGAAGTCGAACAGCGGGCGGTAGCGGTGGCCCGACGCTACGGTCATTCCGACCGCCCGGGTCGTGAACAGCGCCATCGGCGCGGCGATCAGCGTCCAGACGCCCCAGCCGGCATGCGCCCCTGCGAGCGCGGTCAGGCCGCCCGTGACCGAGGAGAGCAGATAGACCTTGGCCTGCTGCTTGAACTCTATCGAGCGCGCCAGCAGCGCATAAGGAAACGCCACGAACGGCGTCGTGATGTAGAGCAGCGACTGGACCCGGAGCAGGTCGGCGACGATCGGCTGCTTGAAGTAAGCCGCCGCGACCGGGGCCATCGCGAACTGGATCGCGCCCAGCGTGAAGTTGAGCAGGATCAGCATTCCGTAGAGCTGGCGGATCAGCCGCTCGTCGGCGTCCTGCCGCTGGATGAGGCCGCGCGCCAGCCCTGCCCCGTTCAGCATGTTGAGCAGCGACAGCATCACCTGGGTCATCGCGAACAGGCCGTAGTCGCGCGGGTCGAGGATCCGGATGACCAGGAAGGTCGCGCCCCATGTGATCAGCTGCCCGACGATTTGCGCACCCGAACGCCAGATCATCGCCTGCCGGGTCTGCGCGAACAGGGAAACGGGCTCGGATTGGGAGGCTTCGACGGCGGCATTCTGCATCCACCCGCAATGCGCCACACATGCTTAAATGCACGT